>DDNW01000198.1:9127-9659 GCA_002341345.1 Erythrobacter sp. UBA2510 | reverse complement strand
CGATCAGCCCGACGAAGCCGATGATTCCGGCCACCGCCACGCCGCCGCCGACGGTCAGGCCGACGCCCGCGATCAGCAGCCAGCGCAATCGCCCCGCATCGGTCCCCAGAGAGCGCGCCGCCGCCTCGCCCAAGGTCAGGGCATCGAGCCCGCGCCCGGCGGCTAACAGAACGACCAGCCCCGCCAGCGTCAGCGGTGCGGCGATCATCACATCGGTCCAGCTGCGGTCGGTCAGCGCGCCCATCAGCCAGGTCACGATCGCGCTCATCGCAAAGGCATTGGGCGCAAGGCTGATCGCGAGCGAGGTCAGCGCGCCTGCCAGGCTGGCAATTATCATCCCCGCCAGCGTGAACAGCGCGATGCCCGCGCTGCGCCCCGCGATCAGCGCCAGCAATGCCATGGCGCCCGCCGCGCCCGCCAGCGCAAAGGTGGGCAGCGTCCAGATATCGGTCAGGCCGAGGCGCAGGCTCACCACCGCGCCCAGCGCCGCCGCCGGGGCGATGCCGAACAGGCCCGGATCGGCGAGCGGGTT
>DDNW01000198.1:7677-8916 GCA_002341345.1 Erythrobacter sp. UBA2510 | reverse complement strand
CGCAGATAGCCCTGCATCGCCGCACCCGAAGCCCCCAGCCCTGCCCCGACCAATGCGCCCAGCAGCGCGCGTGGCAGGCGCAGATCGGCCAGGATCACTGTGGCATTGGGCGTGCTCGCCGGATCGAGCCACACGCGCCCCGCCAGCAGCGACAGCGGCAGCGCCACCAGCAGCAGCACGCCGAAGATAATCGTCGCGCGGCTCATTCCAGGCTGCTCCTGATCTCGCCCAACCGTGCAAGCAGGCGCGGGATGGTCGGCCCGCCGCAGAACAGCAGCGTCGCATCGAGGCTCCGGTAGTGCGTGCCGTCAAGCGCCCGCAGCGCCGGATGGGTCAGCATCCGCTCCTCGCCCGCCGCGACCACCAGTGCGGGTGGTTCGGCCAGCACCTCTTCCAGCGGCAGATAGGCGCCCTGCCCCAGTCCGCGCGCGGCCGACTGACTCGCAAAACCTGCATGGTTCAGCAATTGCATCGCCAGCGTCGCCTCGCCCGGAACAATGCCGCCCGCCTGCCACAACAATGTCGGGACTTCACCGCCATGTTGAGGCGATGACGTCATGGCGGCCTCGATTTCGCCGACCAGCGCCTCGCCATTCTCGCTCTGGCCGATTGCGTCGGCAATTGTCCGCACCTGCGCAAGACTTTGCGGGACGTCCTCGGCAATCGGCAGCGTCACCACGGCGATGCCTTCGCGTTCATAGGCCGCGCGCACAGTGGGCGAAAGAAACATATCGCCGACCACCATGTCGGGGCCGAGCGCGAGCACCTCCTCCACCGTGCCCGAGGTGGCGGGGAACCGATGCGCCTGCGCCTGCGGCATGGACGCGCTCGCCGGGTCATGGCTGTAATGCGAGATTGCCAGCAATTGCCCCGGCGCCGCGACCTCGGCGAGGATCGCATCTGCGCAGGGGTTGAGGCTGACGATTGTCGGGGGACCATCGCCAGCCACGTGTGTATGCGGGGCAGCGCATCCGGCCAGCAGCAGCGGCAATATGGCTGCCCGGCCTTTCACAATTTCGCCCGCAGCCCGCCGAAGAAGCCGCGCCCTGCGGTGTTGTAGCCGCTGACGGTCTGGTAATCCTCGTCCAGCAGGTTCTCCACCCGCCCGAAGATCTCCAGCCGCTCGCCCAACGGCATGGAAGCGCGCAAGGTGACAACTTCGTAGCCATCGAGGCGAACGACATTGTTGTTCGTGTCGAAGCTGTCGCCGACGGCGCGCAGATCGCCGCCCAAAGTAAG
>DDNW01000198.1:0-7562 GCA_002341345.1 Erythrobacter sp. UBA2510 | reverse complement strand
GATCGCCGCCCAAAGTAAGTCCGGCCAGCGGTGTCTCCCAGTCAACGCTCAGCGTCAGCGCAGTGCCGGGGCGGCGACCCTGTTCGTTGCCATCATTGGCCCCACTGCGCAGCTGCGTATCGAGCACCGTATAGGCGACCAGCATTTCCAGCCTGTCTGTCGGGCGCATGGTCGCCTCCATTTCCACTCCTCGTGCGCGCACGGTTTCGGTGTTGAAATAGACGTAAGTTGCGCTGTCGAACTCGATCTGGTTGTCGATATCGCGCTGGAACAAGGTCACGTCAAACAGGAACAATCCCTCGCGATTGCCGACCTCGAGGCCGAGATCGTAATTGCGGCTGTCCTCGGGCTGTAGATCGGGATTACCGGAAAAGGCATCGTAGAGCTGGTACAGGCTCGGTGCGCGATATCCTTCGCCGTAACTGGCATGGAGGCGCATCTCTTCATTGATCGCAAAGCTGGCATCGGCGCCGAAGCTGACTTCCGAGCCGAACAGCGTACCGTCATCCAGCCGGACCCCGCCCGCAACCGCGAACGGCCCCTGCGCGAACGACAATTGCGCATAGCCGCCGCGCCGCTCCATCTCGGCATCGCCGCCGTAATTGGTGGTGTAAGCTGTCCACTCGTAATAGCCACCGCTGTGAAGCGTGAACGGATCGGCCAGCCGGATCGCGGCGCGCAGATCGGCGCGGTTGAGATTGCCGTCACCAATGAACGGGCCGAAGGCGCTGGTGCTGAGCCGGTGTGTGTCGGCCATGGAATAGGTCGCGGACAGGTCGAGCGCGTCGCCATCGTAAGCGAGTGTCGCGCTGGCGGAATATTGCTCGGTATCCTGCGTGTCCTCGGTATCGCCGAAATTGTCGATCTCGACGGTGCCATCCGAATAGCGGCCCATTGCACGCAGCGTCAGATTATAGCTGAGTGCGAGCCAGGCATTGCCCCCGAACGCGGCCTGTTCGAAACCGTCCTTCTCGGTTCCGGATGCCAGCGCCGAAAAGCCCTCATTCTCGAACCAGCTGCCATAGGCGGCGATGCCGAAGCGGTCCTCGGCATAGCTGGCGCGCCCGGTCAGGTAGAGGCTGTCGCGGCTGCCATATTCGGCCGATGCCTCGGCGCCCGTCTCGTCCTGCGCGGTGGTGATAAGGATCACCCCGCCCACCGCCGAGCTACCCCAGATCGTGCTGTTCGATCCACGCAGCACCTCGATCCGCTCCACATTGCCGGCCAGCAGGTTGGTCAGATCGTAGCCATTGCCGATGGACGATGGGTCGGCGACGCGAACCCCGTCGATCATGGTCAGCACCTGGTCATTGTCGGATCCACGGATGCGAACAGCCGAAGTCGCGCCGACGCCGCCATTGCGGTTGAACGAGATGCCGGGCACACGTTCGAGCACGCGCGTGATGTCCGCCCCCTGCACGCTCTCAATCTCCTCGCGGTCGATGATCGTGATCGACTTGCCGGTCTCGGCGATGGGCGTTTCGGTACCCGTAGCGGTAACGACGATCGGGGCGTAATCGTCCGATTCCGCCCTTGCAGGCGACGCGACAGATGCAAGAACAGTACTGAAAAACAGGATTTTACGCATAATTCCTCCAACCATTTGCGAACATGTCGCTCATGGCAGGAGGCGCTTTGCGCGATCGGGCGGGATTGCCCGAAACGCAAATATCCGCGCTTCCGCTGGCTGGTGGTGCACCCCGCCCACTGGCCGAACGACTATCGCGGAACAGGTCTCCTGGCTCGCCGGATCGCCAGACCGCCTCCGCCTTCCCGGTTTCCCAGTGGCGTCATGGAGGCGGCCCTCCCCGGTCACAGTTGCGGGGGCAGCGCAGGTTTTTCACCCGCTTCCCTCTTTCGGTCCGGTCTCCCGGACATTCCGTGACAGTGCCTGCGCCGTTAGGCCGCTTGGATGCGTCGCGCAATGCCTAAAACCTTACCCGCAGGTAAAGCGGTCCTAAGTAGCCGTAACGTAAGGGCAAGGTTAACCATGCAGTGACCGGGCAGGTCCAATATTGCGCCTCGAGCAAGGGGCACGAAATGACCAGACAGAAGACACTGCGGGACAAGAGCTTCGAATACCCAGTGCCATCGGCAGGTCCTGCCACGGTCTCGCCCGAAACAACTGAGGCGAGCAAAGCAGCGGTTGAGTCCGGACTCGCACAATCGCTCCACGTCCAGCCGATGACACTGGCGATCGGTGCGGCGGCGGCCGTCATCCTGACCGGCATCGCCGCGCTGAGCAGCGGTGAAAAGTCGCTGTTCGTCATGGCCGGATTGATCGCCCTCACCGCCACCGTAAAGCTGGTTGTCGGGCTGGTGCTGCGCTATCGTGACGACGGCCAGCCGGGAGCGGGGCTGCGTACGACCTATCTCGTGCTGGCGATCCTGCTCGCGGCGTTTATCGGGCTATCCGCCGGACTTACGCTGCACCTGACCGGCCCCGGATACGCCACTTTGCTGGTGGTTGGCTTTGCCACCGGAATCAGCTCCGGCATCGCCATGCGTCATGCTGCCAATCAGGCGCTGGTCATTTCGCAGCTCTTGTTGTGCGTGACCCCGACCTTCGTCGTATGCCTGTTGAGCAGCTCGTGGGAATTGCACGCCTACGCTGCCCTGCTGCCGCTGCTGACGATGGCCATGGTCGGAATCGCCCGCGATCTGAAAACACGGCTGACCGACCAGATCATGGCCAGCGAACGGCAGGCGAAGGTGGTGCGCGACGTGCAGCTGCAGGCGGGGTCGGATCCGGTGTCGGGTCTGTGGAACCGCACCGGCTTCATCGATGCGGCGGCGGCAGTGGGCCGGACCCTGCGCGCGAACGAGCGGATGGGTTTGCTATGGGTCGACCTGCACCGCTTTCGTACCGTCAACGACACCTATGGCCACGATGCCGGCGACCGGTTGCTGCGCGAATTCGCTATGCGGCTGGGCGAGGTGGCACCCCGCAATGCCGTGCTGGCCCGTTATGGCGGCGACGATTTCCTGATCGCCTGTGCACTGGATACGCCTTCAGCGGCGGAAACACTGTGCAAGAACATCATCGCCCAAAGCAATCGCCCGTTCCGTCTCAACGGCGAACGGGTCGAGGTCGGCGCCTGTATCGGCGTCGCGCTCTCGGCCCAGATCGGCCCCGTCATGCCGACTGCCGAGATCGAAACGCTGCTGCGACAGGCCGATTTGGCCGGGTACAATGCGCGGCTTGCCGGACGGAGCGAGACGCGTTTCTTCTCCCCGGAGATGAGCCGCGCGCAGACCCGGAGCCGCGAGTTGGAGGCCGAATTGCGCGCCGCGATCCAGAAGGACGAACTGTCGGTCTATTTCCAACCGATCATCGACCTTTCGAGCGGCAAGATCCGCGCGTTCGAGGCGCTGGTCCGCTGGTTTCATCCGGAAAAAGGCGAACTGCGCCCCGACCAGTTCATCCCGGTGGCCGAGAAATCCGGTCTGATTATCACTCTCGGCAACTGGATCACCCATACCGCCGCACGTGCCTGCGCGACCTGGCCCGATCACATTGGCCTCGCAGTCAATCTCTCGCCCGCGCAAATCCGCGCGCCGGGTGCCGCGCTGGGTGTGAAGGCTGCGCTGCACAAGGCCGGACTCGATCCCTCGCGGCTCGAGCTGGAAGTGACCGAGATGCTGTTCGTCGACGACGACGACAACACCCGCCACTTCATGGACGAGATGGCCGCGGCGGGCGTTCGCTTTGCGCTCGACGATTTCGGCACCGGCACGACCTCGCTCAAATATATCAGCCAGTTCCCGTTCCATACGATCAAGGTCGACCGCAGCTTCATTTCCGGCCCACAGATCGGCCCGAAAAGCGATGCGATCATCCGCGCGGTTACCGAGATGGGCGCGACCTTGGGCATGGATGTCTGCGCCGAGGGGCTGGAAACCGCTGAACAGGTTGATATGGTGCGCGACGCAGGCTGCACGCTGGGCCAGGGCTATTACTACAGCCGCGCCCTGCCCGATCACATGGCGGCCAAACTGCTCGACGAAGAGCGTGACCTTGGCCGCCCGCTGGCCGCGAGCGCCTAATTCTGACGCACATTATTGATACTGCGAACTGATATCAATAATGCCTTGCATTTCCTCACACTTCGCGGTTGCAATGCGCGCGCGTGACGCCTAGGGCCGAGTCCGAATTTGCACGGGAACCTTGTCCGACGCGGCGCGGACAGGGTGCTTTTTTCCGTTTGGTACATCCGTTTGCGCCGCCCAGGTTGAAGAGGATTGCGAAAGCGATGGCCCGCAAAAAGATTGCTCTCATTGGCGCCGGTATGATCGGCGGAACGCTCGCCCATCTCGCCGCGAAGAAGGAAATGGGCGACGTCGTCCTGTTCGACATCGCCGAGGGCATGCCGCAGGGCAAGGCGCTCGACCTGTCGCAGTGCGGCCCGGTAGAAGGCTTCGACGCCTCGATCACCGGTACCAATGATTATGCCGACATAGCCGGTGCCGACGTCGTGATCGTCACCGCCGGCGTGCCGCGCAAGCCGGGCATGAGCCGCGACGACCTGCTCGGCATCAACCTCTCGGTCATGAAATCGGTCGGTGCTGGCATCAAGCAATATGCGCCCGACGCCTTCGTGATCTGCATCACCAACCCGCTGGATGCCATGGTCTGGGCGCTGCGCGAATTCTCCGGCCTGCCGCACAACAAGGTGGTCGGCATGGCTGGCGTGCTCGACAGCGCGCGCTTCGCGACCTTCCTCGCCTGGGAATTCGAAGTCAGCGTGAAGGACGTCAATGCCTTCGTCCTCGGTGGCCACGGCGACACGATGGTGCCTGTCCTCTCCTACTCCACCATCAGCGGCATCCCCGTGGGCGACCTTGCCAAGATCAAGGGCGTCGATGCGGGCCGTCTCGACGAGATCGTCCAGCGCACCCGTTCGGGCGGCGGCGAGATCGTCGGCCTGCTGAAGACCGGATCGGCCTATTACGCGCCTGCCACCAGCGCGATTGCGATGGCCGAAGCCTATCTCGGCGACCAGAAGCGCATCCTGCCCGTGGCCGCCTATGTCGACGGCAAGTACGGCCTCGACGGCCTCTATGTCGGCGTCCCCGCCGTGATCGGTGCCGACGGCATCGAGGATGTGGTCGAAATCGAACTGTCCGATGAAGAAGCCGCCAATCTCAAGGTCTCGACCGACGCGGTCGAGGAACTGCTGGTCGCCTGCAAGGGCCTGGAACCCTCGCTGGCCTAATTATCGGGCCTTTCGGCTACCAATCTACCTTCAGGAGTGACGCAGCATGTCCATTCTTATCGACAAGAACACCAAGGTCATCACCCAGGGGATGACCGGCGACACCGGTACTTTTCATACTGAGCAGGCGCTCGCTTATGGCACGCAGATGGTCGCGGGCGTGACCCCCGGCAAGGGCGGCACCACCCACATCGGCCTGCCGGTGTTCAACACCGTCAAGGAAGCTGCCGCCGAGACGGGCGCGACCGCGAGCGTGATCTATGTCCCGCCGCCATTCGCCGCGGATTCGATCCTCGAAGCGATCGATGCCGGGATCGAGCTGATCGTCACCATCACCGAAGGCATTCCGGTGCTCGACATGGTCCGCGTAAAGCGCGCGCTGTCGGGCTCCAAGTCGCGCCTGATCGGCCCCAACTGCCCCGGCGTGCTGACCCCCGGCGAATGCAAGATCGGCATCATGCCCGGCTCGATCTTCTCCAAGGGCACGGTCGGCGTCGTCTCGCGTTCGGGTACGCTGACCTATGAAGCCGTGCACCAGACCACCATGGTCGGCCTCGGCCAGACCACGGCGGTCGGCATTGGCGGCGACCCGGTCAACGGCACCAACTTCATCGACGTGCTCGACCTGTTCCTTGACGATCCGGAAACCGAATCGATCATCATGATCGGTGAAATCGGCGGCAGCGCCGAAGAAGAAGCCGCTGCCTTCCTCAAGGCCGAGGCCGCCAAGGGCCGCAAGAAGCCGATGGTCGGTTTCATCGCGGGCCGCACCGCGCCTCCGGGCCGTCGCATGGGCCACGCCGGCGCGATCGTCTCGGGCGGCCAGGGCGGCGCCGAAGACAAGATCGCAGCGATGGAAGATGCGGGCATCCGCGTCTCGCCCTCGCCCAGCGAGCTTGGCACCACGCTCGACGCGCTGCTGAAGGAACTGGCCTGATCTCGGGGCCCGCGCTGCGGTGCGGGCCACCCCTTCTTGCCCCTCATTCACGAGGTTCCCGCCATGGGTAACGAAGCGCAGAATTTCCTTCCCGAACTGACCGATCAGGAAACGCAGGACGGGCCCAGCTGGGCCAATCCGCGCTGGCCAGCCGGGGACTATGGCGACCTGACCGACGCGCTCGATCCGACGGCAATGAAGCTGGCGGTGAAAGAGGCGGCGGCCAAGACCGGCAAGCCCACCGACGAAGCTGCGATCGAGGCAGCCGCGCGCGCCTCGATCCGGGCGATGCTGCTCATCCGCACCTATCGCGTGCGCGGCCATCTGGGCGCCGACCTCGATCCGCTGGGCATCTCGCACCGCGAACTGCCCGCCGACCTGACGCTGGAATATCATGGCTTCGAAGGCGCGGCGCAGGACGAGCCGGTTTATGTCGGGCGCAATCTCGGTCTCGAATGGACCACGCCGCGCGAACTGGTGGAGACCCTGCGCAAGAATTACTGCGGCGAAGTCGGCCTCGAATACATGCACATCTCCGACATCGAGGAGCGCCGCTTCCTGCAGGAACGCTTCGAGGGTCCGGACAAGGTTATCCAGTTCACGCCGGAGGGCAAGCGCGCCATCCTGCAGGCGGTGATCCGCGGCGAGGAGTACGAGAAGTACCTCGCCAAGAAGTATGTCGGCACCAAGCGCTTCGGTCTCGACGGTGGCGAGAGCATGATCCCCGCGCTCGAGGCGGTGATCAAGTATGGCGGCCAGATGGGCGTGCGCGAGATCATTTACGGCATGGCCCATCGTGGCCGTCTGAACGTCCTCGCGAACGTGATGGCCAAGCCCTACAAGGTTATCTTTCACGAATTCTCGGGCGGTTCGGCCAATCCCGACGACGTCGGCGGCTCGGGCGACGTGAAATATCACCTCGGCGCCTCCAGCGACCGCGAATTCGACAATAACAAGGTGCACCTGTCGCTCACCGCGAACCCCAGCCACCTCGAGGCGGTGAACCCGGTGGTGCTGGGCAAGGCCCGCGCCAAGCAGTTTCAACTGAACGATCCCAAGCGCGAAACCGTGATTCCGGTGCTGCTGCACGGCGATGCGGCCTTTGCNNGCGACGTGAAATATCACCTCGGCACCAGCGCTGACCGCGAATTCGACGGCATCAAGGTGCATATGTCGCTGGTCCCCAACCCCTCCCACCTCGAGGCGGTGGACCCGGTCGTGCTCGGCAAGACCCGCGCCCAGCAGGCCATCCATGACGACCTGTCCAAGCACGAGAAGGTGCTGCCGGTCCTGATCCACGGCGACGCGGCCTTCGCCGGACAAGGCGTGGTGTGGGAATGCTTCGGCCTCTCGGGCGTGCGCGGCTATTCGACCGGCGGCTGCATCCACTTCGTCATCAACAACCAGAT
>DDNW01000124.1:17352-25096 GCA_002341345.1 Erythrobacter sp. UBA2510 | reverse complement strand
CTGGAAGTACATCCGGATGTCGCGGCCTATCTCGGTTGGCTCAAGCAGCATCGCGGCGCAACCGACGCGACTATCCGTCGGTATCGGCCGGAGGTCGACCGGTTGATAGCCATGCTTGGCGCACCCGTGCTGTGGGATGCCGCCGGTCTACGAAGCGCATTCGCGCGAAGAAGCAAGGAGACGCCGGGATCGGTATCGCTGCTCGTTACGATCATGCGGAGCTTTCTTCGCTTTCTCATTGGTCAAGGCCAATGCCGTCCCGCACTGCTGCACGCGATACCCTCTGTGCAGCGATACCGCCTTTCAACATTGCCGCGCTATGTTGACCCGGCAACGATCGAGAGGATCATTTCGGCCTGTCCGACTGACCGACCAGTCCAGATCCGGGATAAGGCCATCATTCTCTTGCTTGCCAGGCTCGGCCTGCGGGCAAGTGATATTCGGGATATGCGCCTCGACGACATCGATTGGCGTTCCGGCCATTTGATAGTCAAGGGCAAGTCACGACGGTCGGAGCGGTTGCCACTGCCCCAGGATGTCGGCGACGCGATCTTGGCCTACCTGTCGACGGCTCGTCCGATGGCGATCGACAGACACCTGTTTCTGCGCGCGCATGCCCCGTTTCGGTCGTTGAGCTCGTCGGCTGAGATTGCCGGCATCGTATCCCGCACACTTGAGCGAAGCGGGATCGAAGGTCTGCCGACCGGATCACACATATTCCGACATTCGCTTGCCACCAACATGCTGCGCGCGGGCGCAGGCCTGGAGTCCGTCGGGACCATCCTGCGCCACAGCTCGCCCGAGACCACTGCCATCTACGCCAAGGTCGATCTGCCGATGCTCATGAAGATCGCGCAGCCCTGGCCAGGAGATCTGTCATGCTGAACACGCTTATTTCCAGATACGTCGCGCTGCATCGCAGCCTGGGCAGGAAGTTCCGCGAACAGGACCGGATGCTCAGACTCTACGCAGCATACGCCGAAGGATTCGGTGACTGGCGGACCAAGGTCCAGCGGATTTACGACTGGTGCCACACGTCGAGCTCGCAGAACGTGGCCCAAAGGCGGTTCGACACGGTTCGCAACTTCAGTCTATTCGCCCACGCCGAAGATTCAGGACACCAGGTCCCACCTGCGGGCGTTTTCGGTCGGGGCAAGCGTCCGCGCCCCACGCCGACCATCATCGAACCGGAACAGGTCCGGGCGATCATGGCAGCAGCGCTGGACTTGCCGCCCAAGGGCATGATCAGCCCTCATACCTACCATTGCCTGTTTGGACTGCTGGCTGCGACGGGCCTCAGGATTTCCGAAGCCTTGGCGCTACAATGCGACGATCTGGGCGGAGACGGCCTGATCATTCGCAACGGCAAGTTCGGCAAGCAGCGCCTGATAGCGTTGCAGCCATCGACCCGTCAGGCGCTCGAAGCCTATCTCGCTACCCGGGCAAGGCTCGGCGCCACTGGCAGCGACCTGTTCGTGACGATCCGGGGAAGAGCACCCCACAAGGTGCGTGCTCATATCGTTTTCGTCAGACTGGCGCGACAGCTCGGCTATCGTGGACCAACTGGTACGACCGGAATGCGGTTACACGATTTGCGGCACACCTTCGCCGTGCGCTCGCTGGAGTCGTGTTCGCCGGACAGGGAGGCCGTGGCGCATCACATGGCCGGACTCAGCGCCTATCTGGGGCACGCCTCGATCGCCAACACCTATTGGTATCTCGAAGCCACCCCAGTGCTGCTGCGCGACATCGCTGCCGCGAGCGAACACCTCTTTCTGGGAGAAGTGGCATGACGGCGCTCGCCCCCCATCTCACGGCATACCTCCGCGAACATCTGCCGCGGGAGCGCGCCGTCAGCCCGCACACAGTGAAGACCTATGCCAACAGCTTCGTCTTGTTAGTCCGGTTTGCTGCCGATCGGCTGAAGCGCCGGCCGACCGATCTGGAGGTCGAGGATCTCGGCACCGATCTAATCCTGGCATTTCTCGACCATATCGAAGCCCAGCGCGGCAGCTCCGTGCGCACCCGCAATGGCAGGTTGGCGGCGATCAGGTCCTTCTTCCGGTACATCGAGTATCGAGTTCCGGTTTGTCTTGACCAGGCGCTTCGGGTTCGATCGATCCCAAGCAAGAAGACAGACAAGGCGCTCATCGACTATCTCGATCGGGCAGAGATCAAGGCATTGCTGGATGCCCCCGATCCCAGGACACGCCTTGGCACCCGTGATCGCGCCATGCTGCATCTGACCTATGCCGGCGGTCTCAGGGTGTCGGAACTTGTGTCGCTGCAACTGCGAGATTTTCCCGACCGCTCCCTGTCCACCGTGCACATCATGGGCAAGGGTCGGCGTGAACGGGTCCTGCCGCTCTGGAAGGAGACCCAGTTCGCGTTGCGCGCATGGCTTGCGATCCGCCCCGACGCCGAGGTCGCCGAGATATTCCTCAATGCCAACGGGCAGCCGATGACCCGCGACGGGTTTGCGTTCCGTTTGGCCGAGCACGTCAAGACCGCGGCAGAGAAGCAGCCGTCGATCCTTGGCAAGCGCGTCACGCCACACGTGTTGCGCCATTCCTGTGCGATGCACACGCTCGCAGCGACCGGGGACATCCGCAAGGTCGCGTTATGGCTCGGCCACGCCAGCATCCAGAGCACCGAGGCCTATTTGCGCGCCGATCCCGACGAGAAGTTGCAAATCCTCGCGGCTCACGGCGCCCCCGCCATCAAACCCGGGCGCTTCAAGCCGCCATCCGATGCCCTGATCACCATGCTTACCGACGTTCGGAGGCGGGCCTAGCCCGTCCCCGGACATTCCCCCAACGCTCATATTATCTGGAGCAAAATCATGACGAACCGACGCAAATCCGAGCCTCCGGCTGCCGGACTCGACATAATCGCGGACTGCAAAGAATATGTCATCGACTATCTCGCGAAGAGCTTCCCCGTGCGCCTGATGCAGGTCTTCACTGACGAGGAGGGCAATCTGCGTTCCGAAGCGATGAGCGACGAGCATGGCAATCCCGTTCTCTGCTCGCGGGCCATCGCCGCACGCGACGCGCTGATCGAGCAGCTTTGCGCCCTCCCGCCAATCGCCTCTGCACTCGACGCCATCATCGAGCATTTCGGGACCGAGGCCGTGGCGGAAGTCACAGGCCGCACGCGCCGGTTGGTCTTGGGACGCGACGGTCAGCAGCGGCTTGAACGTCGAAGCGCAAGCGCCAACGTCGCTGAAGCACAATGCTTCATGGACGCAGCGAAACGTATTCTGGTTTTCTCGGACGCAGGGGGTACGGGACGATCCTATCACGCCGACCTCGATGCGCAGAACCAGCAGCGCCGCGTTCATTTCCTCCTCGAACCGGGATGGCGCGCCGACAATGCAATCCAGGGTCTCGGCCGCACCAATCGCACCAATCAGGCTTGTGCGCCGCTGTTCCGCCCGGTCACTACCGATGTGAAGGGCGAACGCCGCTTCATCTCGACCATCGCGCGAAGGCTCGACGCATTGGGCGCTCTCACACGCGGCCAGCGTCAGACAGGGGGACAGAACCTGTTCGACCCTGCCGACAATCTCGAGAGCGATTCTGCAAAAGACGCGCTCTCGCGCTGGTTCCACCTGCTTTACGACGGAAAGCTCGAGGCGGCCTGTTTCGGGGACTTTGTCGAGAGGACGGGACTCAAGCTCGAGAACCCAGATGGCGGCCTGAGCGATAACCTTCCCACGATCCAACGCTGGCTCAACCGCATACTTGCGCTCCCGATCGCACTGCAGAACGGCATCTTCGAAGAGTATCTCGGACTTGTCGAAGCGCGCATCGAGGCAGCCCGAGAGGCTGGCACTCTCGATCTAGGTCTGGAAACGGTCCGCGTCGATAGCTTCTCGGTGCTATCCAATGATGTGCTCCGCACCGATCCTGTCTCTGGCGCCGAAACCCGCCTCGTTTCGCTCGAAGTGAAACGCCAATTGCGCCCGCTGCGCTTGAAACGTCTCGTGAGGATGCATGAGATCGGATCACCCCAGGCCATTCCCCTGCGCAATGCGCGCTCGGGCAAGGTGGCCTTGTCAGTTCCGGCGCGGCGCCTCATCGCCGATGATGGCGCGGTGATCGAACGCCGTCGCCTGTTGCGCCCGCTTCAATCGGTCAACTGGACGCTCGAGGCGCTTGGAGAAAGCTTGTGGGAAGAGGTCGGCGTGACCGAGTTTTCCCAGCTTTGGGCACAGGAAGAGGACGCCGCAGCTGCTTCGCCGGTGACCGAACGAGTGCATCTGGCAACAGGACTACTGCTTCCGGTCTGGAAGCGGCTGCCTGGCGACCATGTCCGGGTGACGCGGCTTGCCGCCGAGGACGGCAGCTCGATTATCGGGCGCGAAGTGCTTGATATCGACCTCGCCAAGATCGCCGAAACGTTCGGCTTGAAGGGTGTGTCCGGTCCGGCTCCGGCTGAGCTCGGAAGACTAGTCCTGGCAAGCGGAACGCCCCAGCCGCTTACCAGTCATGACGCATTGACCATCAAGCGCTCTCTGGTCGGCGGCGAGCTACGCCTTGAACTCACCGGGTATGCGCCTGAGCGCCTCGACTGGTACAAGACCAAGGGCTGTTTCACCGAGATCATTCGTTACCGCACGCGCCTCTTCGTCCCCGTGTCGAAGGCATCCTCTGTTCTCCCGGCCATTGCGGCCTGAATGGCAAATCCACGACCAAGTGAGAGAGAGGGGAGGGAGCCGGTGGCTTGTCGGGCCATGCACCTTCGCGTGGCTCTTCAACCCATCAGGAGACAATCCATGATCCAGTCTATTCCCTTGAAGAAGCTCGTCCCAAGCCCTCGCAATGTGCGCAAGTCGAGCGACGTCCTTGCCGATCTGCAACTGCGTGCGGACATCGCCGCCCGAGGCCTGTTGCAGAACCTCGTCGTGCGAAAAGCCAAGCGCGGCAAGTTCGAAGTCGAGGCCGGTGGTCGCCGTCTGGCTCAGCTCCAGGCACTGGCCGAGGAAGGTACGCTTCCCAAGAACCACGAGGTCACTTGCCTTGTCATCGAAGGCGAGGAAAGCGAAGTGCGCGAAGCGAGCCTCGCCGAGAACTTCCAGCGTCTCGCAATGAATCCGGCCGACGAGGCGCAGGCTTTCGCTGCGATCATCGAGGCGGGAGCTAGCACTGAAGACGTGGCCCGCCGGTTTGGTCTCACGGTCCGCTTTGTCGAGGGTCGTCTGCGACTGGCGGGTCTCGCACCTTGTGTCTTTGAAGCGCTCGCCGAAGGCGCGATCACGCTCGACATGGCAAAGGCCTATGGGGCGATTTCAGACATCGACCGTCAGGCACACGTCTATGCCGAGCTGCAGGATGCCTGGTATCAGATCACGCCTGACACAATCCGGCGCATGGTGCTTGATGCCACTGTTCGTGGCTCCGATCCGCGCGCGGTTCTGGTCGGGCGCGACGCCTACCTTGCTGCAGGTGGCCGGATCGAACGCGAACTGTTCGACGACGAAGCCAGCGAGAGCTGGATCGATGTCGCGCTACTCGAAGACCTTGCCCAGAAAGCGATGGATGACGCTGCGAAAAAGGTCGCGGAAGAACACGGACTTGCTTGGGTGCGACCCACGCTCGGCAACTATGTGAGCCACGATCTCATCGAGGGCCTCAATCGGCTCCCATGCGAACCGGCTCAGCTAACCGAAGACGAGGCTCGCGAGCTCAGCGACCTTGAAGCCGACTACGATCGGACGGCCGCCATCCTCGAGGATGAGGACAGCGACGAAAGCGAGATCGCCAAGGCGGAAGAAGAACTGGTCTCGATCGACCGCGCGATGCGTGATCTCAACGACCGACCGCCGGTGCTTGCCATTGAGCTGAAGTCGGAGGCTGGAGCGTTCCTCGTGCTCTCTCGCAATGGCGAACCGGCATTGGTGCCGCAATTTTACACCGAAGTTGAAGTCGTCAACGCAGATGACGGAGCAGTCGAACCAGTGGATGCTGGCGCTGATACCAAGCGCAAGAGCGGCGCCCTTTCCCAGCGTCTGCTCGACGAGCTCGCGATGCAGCGCCGCGACATCCTGGCGATCCACCTGGCCAACGATCCCGCGCTTGCGCTCGACTTCATGGTCTTCACGCTCGCGGATGCCGATGGGCATGACTGGCGCGCGAAGAAGGCATCGACGCTGGTCGGCTCGGTAGCGTCGGGACCGGTGGCCGGCTTCGAGGCGAAGGACGCCCCAGCGAGCGCTGCGCTCGCCGAATTTGCCGCCTCGCTAAACGAAAGCTGGCGCTCCGGTGAGACGGATGTCGAGCGGTTCGAACGCTTCCGCTCATTGAGCGATGAAGCACGTTCGGCCTGGCTCGGCCATGTCGTATCCCGCACGCTGGTCGCTAGCCTTGCGTGTGAAGGCGATCGCTCGGCGCCGCTGCACGAGATACTCGGGTCGCTGCTCGAGATCGAGACGGCGCATTGGTGGCGGCCAACGGCGGCGAACTATTTCGATCGTGTGGCGAAGGCGCGCACGCTCGAAGCGCTCGATGCAGCAGGCGGCCCCGAACTCGTTAGCCGCTATGCAGGCTCGAAGAAGGCAGAACTGGCGAGCGCAGCCGAGCGTATCTTCTCCGGCAATTTCATCGGCGAGGCAGATGTGAAGACGCGCGCGGGAGCTTGGGTGCCCGAGATCATGCGCTTCGGTTCATCTGAGGCACCGGTCGAGGATGAAGCCGCGGACCCGACCGAAGACGAGGCCGCGAACGAAATTGCCGAGCAGGCTGCCTGACCCCTCCTGACAGGTCCAGGTCACTCGGCGGGCGGTCCGTCCCTCTCGGGACGGGCCGCCTTTTCACCTTTCCTTCCGTAGGTCGCTTACGTTGGTGAGGCTCAGAGGGGAGGGCGCCTTGTTCATCCTGAACCCGGACACGTCCGTTCCGGTGATCAGGAGACGATCTATGACCAAGTCCCGCCGCACCGCTTCAGTTTCTCCAGCCGGGCGCATCACTGCTGCCATCATTGAAAAGCTGGAGCAGGGCACCAAACCCTGGGTCAAGCCGTGGCGTGGCTTGCCGCTTTCTCGCCCGCTGCGCTCCTGCGGGACACCGTATCGCGGCATGAATACCTTCTGGCTCTGGATGGTGGCCGATGCCTGCGGATACGCCTCTCCCTACTGGATGACATACCGCCAGTGTCAGAAGCTCGGTGGTCAGGTCCGCAAAGGCGAGAAGTCGACCATCGCGATATTCTACAAGAGCTACACCAAGGAGGTCGAAACCGCTGAAGGCGGTCAGGATACGGAGAGCCGGCGCGTGCTGAAGGCCTATTCGGTCTTCAATGCCGACCAATGTGATTGCCTTCCCGAGTTCTACCATCCCAAGCCACTGGTCGCAGCCCTCGAGCCCGAAGGCCGCGAAGTGCGGCTCGATGCCTTCTTCGGCCAAGTAGGCGCCAACCTACGCCATCATGGCGCACAGGCCTATTACGAGCCGTTGCGCGACCGCGTCACTATGCCGCCGGTGGAACTTTTCGAAGCCTTTGACGACTACTATGCGACACTCGCGCACGAGCTGTCCCACTGGACCGGTCATTCCTCGCGGCTCGATCGCGATCTCAAGAACCGCTTCGGCAGCGACGCCTATGCTGCCGAAGAACTGATCGCCGAGCTGTCTTCAGCCATTCTCGGAGCAGAGTTGGGTCTGCCGGTCGCGCATCTCGATCATCACGCCAGCTACATCGCGTCTTGGCTCAAAATCCTCAAATCGGACGAGCGCGCGATCCT
>DDNW01000124.1:16894-17226 GCA_002341345.1 Erythrobacter sp. UBA2510 | reverse complement strand
AAATCGGACGAGCGCGCGATCCTGACCGCCGCAGCGAAGGCCGAGGAGGCAGCGACCTTGCTGCTCGAACTGGGTGGACTTCAATCATGTGAAGGCGAGACCCACGTCGATCTTGCTGGTGCAGCCTGAGGAGCGGTGAGATGGGACGTTCTGTCAGCTATCCGACCGGCTCCGTGGTAGCCTTTCGCCTGCTCGATGACTGCGAAGACGACGATGCGGACTGGGTTTATGAGTGCCTCGTCGACGAAATCATCGATACCACAAGGGCAGCCTTTCCTTCCTTCGAGACCTTCAATGGATGGCGCGGTCGCAGGGACCGTATCCTCCTGCGC
>DDNW01000124.1:5163-16820 GCA_002341345.1 Erythrobacter sp. UBA2510 | reverse complement strand
GCTGCGAAACGCCTTCGCCGATTGCGGTATATCGACCTATTGCGGGCTCGCGGCGATCTGGCTCGCCCCTCGCGATGACGCTCGCTTTTGGGAAGCAGACCTCTCTCACCCGCGCGCGGCACGCACGTGCCACTGGCTCGCCCAAGTGGCGCCACGTTTCGAACGAATGTTCGGCGAACTCAAAATGGTCGGGCGTTTCTCGAACGGAGAGGCGGTCTTCGAACGCTAGACATCTTGCATTTGACAGATTAATGTGTATATCTTGCAGATGAAAGGATAGGCTATGGCGACAAAGCCGCTCGAATTGCAGCCAGATGATGGCAAGGTCCTCACCTCTGCTATCGCGCGCATCGCCGAGTTCTGGGGTCTCACCAATCCCAAGCTTGGTGCGATCCTGGGAGTGTCGGAATCGACTGCCTCGCGCCTGCGCTCGGGCAAGGCCCAGCTCGACCCTGCATCGAAGTCTTTCGAAGCTGCTCAGTTCCTCCTGCGGCTGTTCCGCTCGCTTGACGCTCTGCTCGGCAGCGACGACATGTCTGCGCGCGCGTGGCTGACGACCGCCAATCTCGATCTCGATGCGCGCCCGATCGATCTCGTCGATAGCTTCAAGGGTCTCATCACAGTTTGCGACTATGTGGACGCCCACCGCGCTCGCGTCTGAGTTCCGCCGCTACCGCCGGACCGTTTGGCGCGTAGTCGAAGCACAGCATCGCATCTCGACCAATCGATTGACCTCCGACCTTGGCGAGCAACAGCGGCTTGAAGAACTGGCAGATAGCGCAAAGCCCGACCTGCCGAAGACCGCACACGGGTTGCACTATCTCCTCGCTTCACCCTTTCGCTATGGCCACACGGTTGCCAGCCGCTTTCGCCGGGCAAACGAGCGGCCCGGGATTTTCTACGCCAGCGAAGCCGAATGCACCGCGATCACCGAGACCGCCTACTGGCGGCTGAAGTTCTATGGCCGCTCGCCGGGGTTCGTTCCGGGCAATCGGACCAGCGAGCATCTGAGCTTTTCCGTGCCCATTTCGGTCACGCGGTTGACCGATACGACCAGACCGCCGCTTGAGGCCGATGCCAGACGATGGCTTGATCCGGACAACTATTCGCACTGCCAGGACCTTGCGGCGTCGGTGCGCGAGGCGGGCGGTCAGGCCATTCGGGCACGCTCCGCGCGTGACCCGGACGGTATCAACCTGGCACTGCTCGATCCGGCCGGTTTCACGAAATCGGAACCGGACCATGGTCGCGGGTGGCATCTGCGCCACGAAGGCGATCGACTAACCGCGATCGCAGCGTTCCCGCATGCGGAAGTGCTCGCCTTCACGCCGGGGCAGTTCGGTCTCCCGGGAGGCTCCTGAACCGATCCGGGTCTCCTCCAAGACAACTCCGGCGCCACTCCGACATTATCCCGCGCGAGCCTGTTCGCTGGTCCTTGTGCCCTGGACCGGTCAGGTCCCGCCGCAACCCGCGCAAGGCTGCGGCCCGTGTGGCCCGCGCCAGCCTTGCCTTGCGGGGTTTCCCGCTGCCGCGGTGCGGCGTTCCCTTGTCCCGGACCTTGTCGGGCACGGCGAACAGGCCCGCGCAGAAATTCCTCAGCCGGGCTTCGCCGGTCTCAGGAGGACTACCGATATGTATGACAGTTTCGCCAGCCAGCTTGCCGGCCTCGATCTATCCGGCTTCTCGATCACGCCTGTCCCTTTCAACGAATCCGACTTTCCTTGCGGGGACGCTATGGCTCACACGCTCGGAGCGGTCTGGTCCGATCTCTTCGCGCTGTTCGCCGACACTGCGCTCGAAGCCGACGCCGAGGATCTCTCCTGGGGCTTCGTCAATCTCTTCCACCGCGCCGCCAGCCGCAAGTCGGCACAAGTCGACCGGGCCTCGGATGAAATCCGCGCCCTTCTAGCCTCCGCCGATGGCTCCGAAGTGCATTCGTCGAACCTCGAGGAGCAAACCCTGCGCGCACAGTCGGCTGAAGCCAGCATGCAGGCCTTCGAGCAGATGCGCGAGGTTGCAGCAGGTCTCTATCGCGACGAAACCGGTTCCTCGTGGAAGCCCGTTTCGGGATCGCGTGCGCGTCATTCGAAGACCATGACTTCCGCCGTGATCGATGCCCGTGATTTCCTGCGTGTGCGCAAGGAACGCCGTCAGGCTGCACATTCACCCGAGGGTACTCCGGTCGTATTTGCCGGTGGTCGCAACCGCTTCGACAGCGAGACCGACGCCAAGGCCTACGCGGCTAACATCTGGGCTACGCTCGACAAGGTACGCGAGGTCGTTCCCGATCTCTTTCTGGTTCACGGCGGCGACGGTAAAGGAGCCGACAGACTGGCCGCATCCTGGGCCGAGCGTCACGAAGTCCAGCAACTGACGTTCGGGCTTGAACGCCGTCTCGGTGCCCGCGCAGGGTTTAAACGCAACGAGCAAATGCTCGGTCTTAACCCTCGCTACGTCGTGGCATTTCCTGGTAACGGCGTGACCGAGCGCCTGGTGATCGAGGCCAAGAAGCAGCGCATCACGGTCGTAGATCGTCGCGGGCCGTTGGGTAGCTGTCCTAGGTGAACGCTCAAGGTTCGCTCGGCGTTTTCGCGATTGCGTTCCCGGTCACCAGAAAAAGGGCGGCCCCATTTGGAGCCGCCCATAAGGAGAGAACTCATTGCATCGCTGCTCCGAGCCCTTCGGGTCGCAATGGCAGAATAGCACCGAATGCAATCAAGTCGATTGTAGGGTTACGACAGGCCCGAATAGATACGCTTTCGAGCAAATTTGTTGTTCATCGCGGTAACCTGAGTGCCTGTGCAGCCAAGCATTTCTGGGACGAACACGTCTGTTGCTGGCTGCGGCGCGGTGCTTGTCGTTCCCGCATCTGATTTTCCAAGCTACAAGACCGGCAATGCAACTCGATGATCTTCTCCTGCGCTACTTTGCCTCGACCAATCTGGCTGAGATGGCACCCGACACTTTCGCGGCGGGCATTGAGCATTGCCGGGTCGACCTTGGCCTTGAGCAGGACCGGGGCAAGCGGTTTGCGCTGTGGTCGTTCCTTCACATGTTCGGGTCCGCTCCCGACCTCGACGTGGCGTTCGAGAACGAGGAAGATCGGGAAGCAGCTCGCAACTTCATGGATCTCCTGGCGGCATCGGAAGGCGATGGGGCAGGCTGATTGCGGTAGGGTCTTGGCACCTTCAGACCTACGCCCGATACCCATCCGGCTTTTGTCGCGAACAGTTCTGAACCAGGTCAGCTGAGGAGCCGCAACCCGTTCCTTTGACGGCCGTGTTGTCGCGCTTCGCGCGCCTGCCCGCACCACCCGTCATGAACAGGTTCCCCTTGGAGCTTTGCTCCTGCGGTGCAGTCCTCCCATGCCCTGCTTCTTCTGGATGTTCGCAAGCCGGAGATGGTCTCCGGTTTGAGGAACTGAAGGAATATCACCATGACCAATATTGCAATCCTCACCGGCCGCATCGCTCGCGATCCTGACACCCGCGAGACCAAGGGCGGCACCAATGTCACCGGGATCACCGTAGTCACCGATCGCCCTGCGCGAGACAAGGACGGCAAGACCTACAAGGACGAGAACGGCTATACCGCCAAGGAAAGCGAGTTCCACCGGGTGACCTGCTTCAACGGCCTCGCCAAGACTGTCGGGCAGTACTGCACCAAGGGCCAGCTGGTTTCCGTCCAGGGCCGCATCCACTACACCCAGTGGGAGGACAAGGACGGGGTCACGCGCTACGGCACCGAGATCCTCGCCGACAAGGTCGACTTCCTCTCCCGCGGCAACGGCTCCGGCGAGAACGACGACAACAAGGATGCTCCCGAGATCGACTGAACTCTCCCGTCGATCTCTCTCCCGAAGGGGTCCTGTCCAAGCCGGACAGGGCCCCTTTCCTCGCTCTACTTCACAGGTATTTGTTGAGAGCGAGGAGAAGGTGTGGAGGCGCCCAGCCGCTTCAACGCCTCGTCCTCCCCCAGCTTTGCAAGCTGCACGGCCACTCTTGCCAAGCCCTTCTTCGAGAACGTTTCGAGGCCCGTTCCGAGGATTACGCTGCCCAGTTCAAGAGCAGCCTGTTTCTCGAGCTCTTTCTGACGCTGGTCGAGTGCCAGCCGGTCGGCCTCCAGCTTCTGGAGTGCAGCTACAGCGCTTCGTTTCGATGGCATTTAAGTTCGTCCTTACTCCCCTTCTGCGTTCCTCCCGGGGGCCCCAATGGAACAGGCAAGACCCTGTAGGAAAGTCCTTTTGCAGATGACTGGCACGGGCGCTCTTCATCGGGCGGGGGGAGGGGCCTGGCTCACGGACTTTCAAGGATGACGGGCCCGGCGCCGGCGCGTCAAGGACGGCGGGGCCCCACCATTTTGCCTCCCCTACGCTTGCGCTTCGGTACGACAAAATCGTTGCCCCCACCGCCGCTTCGCGGTCGCCCATGCGGGCGATCCCTGACCCGCCGGCACCGCGCCCGTCCGCCTTCCTCCTGTCGTCTCACCGACAGATATCAGGAGGAAATCATGACTACACTTGGCAATCTTGAATCGAACTCGAACAGCTACTTCGAAGCACTCGCCACTGCCGAACGGCGGGCCTTGCACAGCTTCTTCGACCAACATGTCGTCGAGGATGACGACCTTGGATACTTCGCTCTAGACGAAGGTGACTACAACGCCTTGCCAGCACACCTGGCGAGCCGGGTGGTCCATACGGTGCATGGCGGCATGCTCGATGAGTTCTGAGCATCAAACAGGGCGGGAGCCGGCGACGGTTCCTGCCCTTTTTTTGTGTTCGCTGGTGGAAGACCTGGGCGTGATGTGGAGCGGGGCTGGTGACGCGCTCGGTCCCGCACCACCTGCGGCGGTGCTCCTGCGGGCGCGGTGTACTTGTTCCGGGCCCCGCACGCGCTTGCGCACCGCGACCGGGTCGGACCAGCGTGCGCGGTAGGACCGACAGGTCCCGTTCCTCCCGCTTCACACATGGTCCTTGGCCGGTCCCTCTTGCGCAGGCACGGTCTCTTGTTGAGGTTGGAGCATCAAGAAGACCGATCCCAGGCATTGGCCAATGCAAAAGGGTTGCTCACGCTCGTGCGGCAAGGTTTGGGAATGACCATTGAGAAGGAACGGCCAAGATCGCTGGTCACCACCCGCGCATTTGGAGACTGGGGCACACCGGACGCAGCGGTGCCGCCAATGTTCCATCAATGTTATCAATCATTTACAGCGCAAATTTGGCGTATGCATCGACCGATTTGACCGCAAATCGCGAATTGGATTCGCAAATAGGAGGCAAATCACCTTAGCTTAAAGTGCTGGAATAGATGGGGAACTTTTCGTTTTCCTACACCCCCTTCGTGAATTACTGTGATTCTCGCCTTCCGCAGGTCGAACCAGGCTTCTTCAGCACAAGGAGCTTGGAAAGATGCAACGTTACAGGGTCCTCCAGACCTACGTCCCGCCGCTGATCGCGGACTGGATTCTGGAGCAATCAAGCACCCGCGAGACAAGCGTGAGCGTGGTCATTCGCGACCATTTGGTCGCCGCCTGGAACCGCGACAACGATCATGCCGATCGTCCCGGCGGGACCGATCCGGCCCGCCAGTTGGTGTTCCTCACCACCGCGCTCGATGCACTGCTTGCGAGCCATACCGACGACACTCTGCGCAAGCGTACCCATGCCGCCTACCATCGCCGCCTCGCACAGCTCGGCTTCATTCCGTCGCGCGAAAAGGAGGCGAGCAATGAAGAATAGCATCGTCAATTTCACGCGCGGCACCCAGCTTCTCGGGCACTTCGGTTTCATGTTCGCTGCCGGCTTCAAGCTGCCGCTTGTCGTCTCTCTTCTGGCGATCTTGGGAACGGTCTGGTGGCGCGTGAGCGGCACGCTTACCGACTACCAGGCTTACCTCTTGTGGATGCATGTCTATGCCTCTGCCTATGGCTTTATAGAGTTCGATCCGGACAAGCTGGTCAACCTGCGTCTGCCCGATGGGGAGTTGATTGCCTTCCCCATGGCAGTGGTGAGGGACTTTCCGCCCATGCGCGAAGCCTGGACCCTGTTCTTCGCCACGGCGAAGCAGGCCATGCTGCTTTCTGCCCTCTGGCTAGCCCCGCTTCTTGCAGCCTTCTGGTGGGTCGCCGAGCACTTCGGCGAGCGTTCGAAACGCAAACGTCACCTGCGCGGTGCGCAGCTCGTTTCCCTGAGCGAACTCGAGACCGATATCGCCCGGTACAACCGCCGCGCCCGCGCCCGCGAGTACGGCCGCGAAATGGGCTGGAAATGGCGCCTTGCCGGTAATACGGCCCTGCGCGCTGCGGGTCTCTACACGCCCGCGCATATCGCCGGTGTCAGCTACCCGTGGCGGCAGGAGCAGGGTCACGCCATGCTCGTCGGAACCACCGGTATGGGCAAGACCGTGGCGCTCTTCGAGCTTGTCGATGAGATCCGCATGAGGGGAGAGCGCGCGGTCATTTTCGATCTCACGGGCGCCTTTGTCGAGGCCTTCTACAAGCCCGGCCGCGATGTCATCCTGAACCCGCTCGATGCCCGCTGTCCAGCGTGGAGCGTCTTCAATGATTGTACCACCAGCGCCGAGTTCCATGCCGCCGCGGAATCGCTCGTGCCGCATGATGGCGGCGGGGCGGAGCAGTTCTGGGTGCTCGGCGCGCGGACGCTTTTCGTCGAGACCTGTCTCAAGCTGCTCGAGAACGGCAAAGGCACCAACGCGGCGCTCGCAAGCGACCTCATGAACGCCAATCTTCCCGACCTGCACAAGCTGCTCGAAGACACGATGGCGGGCCCCATGACCGACCCACAGGCTGCGAAGATGGCTGAATCGGTGCGTGCAGTGTTCAACGTGAACGCCAAGGCGTTGCAATTGCTGCCCACAGAGGGCGAACCTTTTTCGATCCGAAAGTGGGTCAAAGGCGAGGGCAAGGAAGGATCAATCCTGTTCCTTTCGGCCCGCTACGCAGACCTTACCGTGCTCTCGCAGATGCTCACCTTGTGGCTCGATACGGCGATCAACACGCTGATGACAGGGCGGACCACGCCCGACCTCAAATTGTGGTTCCTGATCGACGAGCTGGGCGCGCTGCACCGGCTTCCCTCGCTTGAAAAGGGCCTGCAGACAGCGCGCAATTACGGCGGTGCGATCGTCACAGGTGTGCACGCCTTTGCCAAGCTCAAGGAGGTCTATGGAGAAAACATGGCGATGACCTTGTCGTCGCTAGCCAAGACCAAGCTCATGCTCGGGACGGCCGACCGCGAGACCGCTACCTGGTGTTCGGACACGGTCGGCCACCGCGAGGTCCGCGAGGTCGAAGAGAACCAGAGCTATGGCCACAACAGCGCCCGCGATGCGGTGAGCCTCACAGCCCGCCGCGAGATCGCGCCGTTATTGCTGCCAGACGAGTTCATGGGGCTGAAGAGCCTTGAAGGGTACATCAAGTTTCCCGAAGGACTTCCGACCGCGCCGGTCACGCTCGAACCCCGGGATTGGCCGCGCATCGCCGAAGGATTTATCCCTCGCGAGATCCAGCGACCCGCAAGAACGGTTGCGAAGCCGACAAACGTCGGACCAGACGAAGGGGAAGCATCCGGACAACGCGGCAGCGACAGCGACGATTCCGGTGAGCGCCGTCGTCGCGACGACAAGCATCCCGGCCGGGACTCCGATGGCGACCAGCGGAAACGTCCCAATCGCAAATCACAACGCCGCCACGCGAAGGACAAATCGAAGGGACTGGCGCCGGACGACCAGACGGGTGCCGCGCGGGACAGGCAGTCTGCTGCAGAAGCCGCCAACAAAGAGTCCCCGCCAGTGGATCAATCGACCGGTCGACAGAGTGAACTGCCACTCGAACCCGGCAGCCGCAATGTACCCAATGATCACTCCGCTGAGCGGTCAGAAAGGTCCGGCGACAGTCTTCATCCGCATCGAGCCAAGGAAAGCAGCGAACAACGCATTCGCGCCGATCACGAGCGACGACAGCGCGATCTTCTTGGAGGCGCGGCCCACGACAAGGAAAAGGACGCACCTGACCGTGACGAACCCGACGTGGGCGATATCGAGCCGGATATCTGATGCCTAAGCCAGCGCAATCAGTGCGTCTAATCGAGGGCTAGGGCCATGCTCTCGATCGCCAATGTCCGATCGCCTTCTGCTGCCGCCAGCTACTTTGCGGACGACAATTACTATGCCCGGGCCGATGCCGATCGATCCGGGCAATGGGTCGGCGAAGGCGCGAAATCACTTGGCCCATCGGGGCGCGTTGAGACCAGGCAATTCGATGCCTTGTTGCGCGGCGAGCTCCCCGACGGATCGAGCGTCGGCAATCCTGGACAGCCACATCGGCCGGGCACCGATCTGACCTTCTCGCTCCCCAAAAGCTGGTCACTTCTGGCCCTGGTCGGAAAGGACGAGCGGATCGTATCAGCCTATCGCGAGGCGGTAACCGAGGCGCTCACATGGGCCGAGAAGAATGCCGCTGAAACCCGCCTTGTCGACAGGGGCCAGATCAAGACCGTTGCGACTGGCAATCTCGCTATCGGCCTGTTCCAGCATGATACCAATCGCAACCAGGAGCCCAATCTGCACTTCCATGCTGTCGTTGCCAATGTGACCCAGGGCAAGGACGGCAAGTGGCGAACGCTCAAGAACGACAGGCTCTTTGCGCTCGGGACCCTGCTCAACTCGATAGCCATGGCGCGCTTCCGGATCGCGGTGGAGAAGCTTGGCTACGAGACCGGCCCGGTGGGCAAACACGGTAATTTCGAGGCTCGCGGGATATCGCGTGATCAGGTGATGGCCTTCTCCTCGCGGCGGAAGGAGGTACTCGAAGCGCGCCGTGGCCCGGGGCTGGAAGCGGGCAAGATCGCTGCGCTCGCCACCCGAGCGCCCAAGCAGCCGATCGAGGATCGCGCGGTCCTGGGCGAGCAATGGCAGGCTGCCGCAAGGACCGTTGACCTGGATCTCACGCGACTAGTCGATACCGCGAAGACGAGGGCCAGCGAGCGCACCGCTGCCGACGCAAAGGGGCCCGGTCTGGCTGAGCGCGGCCTGGCGCTGCTCAAGGACTTTGCCGCGCGCATCAAGGGCACGGAGCACGATCCCCTCGTCCCGGAGCATGTTCTAAAAAGGGGACCGCAAGAGATTGCAGCGTCCCAGGCCGTGGCTTCGGCAGTGCGCCACCTGTCGCAGCGCGAAGCAGGGTTTGTACGCGAAGACCTGTACAAGGCCGCGCTCGATTTTGGTTTGCCTACCACCATCGCCGATGTCGAAAAGGCGGTGCGCTCGCTGGTGCGCTCCGGGCACTTGCTACGCGGCAAGGGCGAGCACAAGGGGTGGCTCGCAAGCCGAGAAGAGGTCGAGCGCGAGGCGCGGATTCTTGCTTGGGCGAATGAAGGCAAGGGCGCTGTCGAACCCATTCTTGCCGAGCGGCGAGCCGACGCCAGTGTCCAGGCTTCCGCTCTCGTCAATCAGGGCTTCAAGCTCAATGAGGGTCAGCTGGGCGCAGCACGGCTCATCCTGACTTCGAGCGATCGTACCGTCGCCGTGCAGGGCGTTGCCGGTGCGGGCAAATCGAGCGTACTGAAGCCGGTCGCCGATGTGCTGCGCCATGAGGGCCACAAGGTGCTTGGTCTTTCGGTGCAGAACACGCTGGTTCAGATGCTCGAACGCGACACGGGTATCGAGGCGCAGACGCTTGCTAGCTTCCTCAACCGCTGGAGACCAATCAGCGGGGTCGCGGGTCGGGCCAGTCTCGATCGCGAAGCGCGCAGGGAGCTGGGCGGCAGCGTCCTTATCCTCGACGAAGCCTCGATGGTCTCCAATGCGGACAAGGAGCAGCTCATCCGCATCGCCAATCGCGCCGGTGCCCACCGGTTGGTGCTCATGGGCGACCGCAAGCAACTGGGCGCGGTCGATGCTGGCAAGCCGTTCGATCTCCTGCAACAGGGAGGAATTGCGCAGGCGCAGATGAACACCAATTTGCGCGGGCGCGATCCGATCCTGCGCGAGGCACAGGCGGCGGCG
Source organism: Erythrobacter sp. UBA2510 (assembly GCA_002341345.1). Taxonomy (GTDB): domain Bacteria; phylum Pseudomonadota; class Alphaproteobacteria; order Sphingomonadales; family Sphingomonadaceae; genus Alteraurantiacibacter. The sequence continues at coordinate 6,795 of DDNW01000124.1, read as the reverse complement.
CAGGCCGGGCTGGTCCGCACGGCGCTCGACCACCTCAAGGATAATACGGTCGAAGTCAAAGGGGACGGAGCGATTGTTGCTGCCGAGCACTGGCTGTCGCTTCCACCGGAAGAGCGGGAGCGGACCGCGATCTATGCTTCGGGTCGCAAGATCCGCGCCGCCGTCAACGAGGCCGTCCAGACCGGCCTTGCCGCCAACGGAGAGATTGGCCCCGAGAAGCTCGAACTCGAAGTTCTCGACCGTGCCAATCTTACGCGGGAAGAACTGCGATACCTCGCCGCCTACCGCCCTGGTATGATGCTCGAGGTCGCCAAACTTGAACGCGCGCTTGGCCTCAAACGCGGAGACTATTTGGTGCGCAAGGTCGACGACCGGAAAGGCATTGTCGAGCTTGAGGACAAGCATGGCAGGCTAAGCAAGCTCAACCCCTCTCGTATCGGGCACGCGGGGAAGGACGACAATCTTGCGCTATTCGACCGACGCAATCTTGAGGTCCACCAAGGCGATCGCATCCGCTGGACAAGGAACGACCATCGGCGCGAGTTGTTCAACGCCGGCCGGGCCCGGGTCACTCGTATCGAAGGCGATCAGATCACTGTCGAGACCTCTAAGGGCATCGAAAAGAAGCTCGGGAAAGACGATCCGATGCTCATACGCCTTGATCTGGCCTATGCACTCAATGCTCACATGGCGCAGGGCCTGACCTCCGATCGAGGAATTGCGGTGATGGATAGCCGCGAGCGCAATCTTTCCAACCAGAAGACCTTCCTGGTCACGGTGACCCGGCTTCGCGATCATCTCACACTTGTGGTCGACAGCGCTGCAAGGCTCGGTGCCGCTGTTTCCAAGAACAGAGGCGAGAAATCATCGGCGTTGGAAGTCACGGAGCGATTGAAAGCTGCTGCGCAGGTGGGGACCGGAAAAGCCATAGCTGAGAAGAGTCCCAAGGTTTTTGAACCCGAGCTCGCCAAAGAGCGCAACCGCTCGATGGACTTTGGGATTTGACGAGATGGTGGCCCAAGAATGGCCGCCTTGCGCCCCAATCTCAGACCTAGGCATCCCAGTTCTTCGCTCCTGAAAGCTGCCATTCAGCGTGAATGGAAAGCCGCTCGAGCGCCTAGCTATCAGTGTAGCGCCTCCAAGCTACCTTCATTTCTTTGAAGTCTAACACCTTAGACTATCCGCCTCTTCGTCGCTCAAGTTAACTTGGCAAAATTGGAATGCCTTCTACAGTGGCAATGATGATTGAAATTCGACGCCTTTCCATCAAGCGCTTCAGGGGTATATCAAATCTCAAATGGAACCCTGAGGCTGGGCTCAACCTCATCATTGGTGGTGGGGACTGTGGCAAGACCACAATATTGGAAGCCATCGGCCTACTGTTTCAATCAAGTAACAGCGTCTCGTTGACCGAAGCAGATTATCACAATCGCGCCACAGATAACGGATTTGAAATCGAAGCTGTTGTTTCTTTTTCAAACGATTTCGATTTTTCAACCGAACATAAGACATACTGGCCATGGGAATGGGATGGCGACCAGGCGGTTCAGCCGAACGCTGAAGCCGACGAGGTTCCCGAGCCTCAACAACCGGTGTATCGGGTCGCCTTAACCGCCACTTCCGATTTCGATC
>DDNW01000124.1:4111-5029 GCA_002341345.1 Erythrobacter sp. UBA2510 | reverse complement strand
CAACGAGACCCGCGAGACCTTTCCGTTGGCAGTCCGAAAGCGAATTGGATTGGTGAACCTATCTGGCAGTGACAAGAACGATCGCGACCTTAGGTTGGTTTATGGATCCGCGCTGGATCGGCTGATATCAACTGACAACCTTCGTTCAAAGATTTCGCAAATTGTCTCACAGGTTTCATTGGATGAAACGCTGACAGACGCTTCGAAGGACGCTTTGGAAGAGCTCGATAAAGCGCTTTCGAAGGCGTCATTACCCTCCGACATTTCTCTAAATATTGCCGCTAGTAAGGGTATATCTATCGGCGCGCTCGTCAGCCTTTTTGCCAAACAGGGTGACGTGGCGCTCCCATTCTCAAGCTGGGGCGCTGGAACTAGGCGAATGGCTTCGTTGGAAGTCGCGGCTGCTCACAACACCGAAGCACAAGTAAATCTGATCGACGAAGTTGAGCGTGGGTTGGAACCGTATCGCATGCGTCAGTTGATGCGAAACCTTTTCGCAGAGGAGTTTCAGAGCTTTGTCACTACGCACAGTCCGGTCGCTGTCGCGAGCGCATCCGAAGCAAGCCTTTGGCACTTAGGCCCTTCTCAAGATCCTGGATATTTGGCCAAAGAGAAAATTCAAGCGCAACAAGTCCGCGATCCGGAGACTTTTCTTTCAAAGCTTCCGATAATTGTAGAAGGCCAAACAGAACAAGGCTTTGTATCTGCTGTTTTGGAGAGGCTTTTCGAAGGCGCCCCCGAAGATTCGGGACTGCGTGTAAGTGTGGGCCAAGGTGACGATCAGCTACTCGATCTGTTGGAGGCCTTGAACGCAGGAAATGTCTCCTGTTGTGGTTTTGTCGATAACGATGGCGGCAAAGCTGGTCGCTGGACCACGCTGAAAGCGAGTATGCAAAGTCGCCTGTTTCAATGGGACGA
>DDNW01000124.1:0-3975 GCA_002341345.1 Erythrobacter sp. UBA2510 | reverse complement strand
GTTTCAATGGGACGAGGGCTGTCTCGAAACCAACTTGCTTCCACTAATACCCGTGGACCAACTTGAGCGGTTGTTCCAACTGGATGAGAATTGGAACGGCAACCGGCTTCGATCAATCGCTGATCGTCTCGGCATTGAAAGCAAGGATTTTTCTGACTTGTTGTCAGCATGTGGCGACGATCGGGAGGTGTTGCGCAACCACATAATAAAGGCATCGACCGGTGATTACTCTGATCTGGATGAGCACGAAAACAGTTACAAATCCCAAAAGAAGCAATGGAAAGCGCATGGTGCGCTATGGTTCAAAATCGCTGATGGGAGCGGAGGTCGAGAGCTTCTGAGGCATATTCAAGACGTAGGAACCTGGGATCAGATTGAACCTACACTTCGGCCGTTTTTCAACGCAATCTTGCAATCGCTCAATATGAACGAAGTCATCCAAATTGAATTATGACTGATGAGGAGATCTCTGCATTACTTAGATCGGACAACCCACTGGTATTGATCGAGGCACCAGCCGGCTGCGGCAAGACTTATCAAGCAGCATCCTATGCGCGAGAAATTGCGCAAAATCTTCATGGAGAGAAGGTTTTGGTGCTCACGCACACGCATGCGGCTTGTTCAGTCGTAGCCGAGCGTACGCAAGATTTCCGGCGAAACGTGGTGATCAGGACACTGGATGGGCTCATTTACGAGATCGCAGACGCCTACCGCATTGCATTGGGACTACCAGATGATGTTGCCCACTGGGTTCGACAGGACAGCAATAACCGGCATCTCGAACTAGCTTCGAAGGTTTCATCATTCTTGGCCGCAAACCCAATGGTTTGTCAGGTGCTAGCGAAGCGATACCCAATCGTAATTTGCGACGAGCACCAAGATAGCAGTCCCCAACAGGAAGCTGCAGTCATGAGCATCCACAATGGCGGCGCAAAGCTAAGAATTTTTGGCGATCCTATGCAAGCGATCCCAGGCGGTCAGGGCCAAGCCGCCGCAGTAGTTCAGATTTGGAACCGCTGGGAGACCCTGAAGCAAGACTCAGTGTTCGGTGAAATGGAAACACCGCATCGATGGAACGAAACCAACCCTGCATTGGGTGAGTGGATATTGGCCGCAAGGCATATCCTGAGGAATGGTCAATCAATCTCCCTCAATGAAAATCTGCCCGAAGGCCTTGTACTGCTTAATGCAGAAAATGGAGCATATCCCGGCCAACCCTTTCGTTTGAACCCAGCGGCAAACAATTGGGCGCCAATTAATCAGCACGTCAATCGAGACGTAGGGATGCTGTGTTTGGCCGCGAGAGGAGCCTCCGTCTCTGGCCTTCGATCCACTTTCAAAGAGAGGCTGCCCATCTGGGAGGGTCATGTAAGGAGTCGCCTTGAGGCTTTGGTCTCGACCTTCGAAAATGAGCCAGCAACTAAAGATGCGCAGTTGGACTCATTTGTAGACTTTCTCCAATATGTGCTGACAGGCTTTACCGCCAACTTTGTCGCTCGCCTCAAACAGGAGTGTGAGAATCCAAGTCCCAACCCAGGTGGCACAATACCGCCTCAAATGAAGGCGATGGCCCAGCTAATTCGGGACAATCAAGGTCACGTGGGATACGCAAATGCAGCGCGTCATCTCCGACATCTCGTTGAAAATGGAACTCAGGGCTTTAATCAGATTAGGGTCGACTATCCGAGAGAGTTGGGCGACTTGATACAGCTCAGGAAATTCTCAAATGCTTCGGAAGGATTAGCAGAGATCATGCAAAGGCGATCCCTAGCCCATCCAAAGCCTCCTAAGAAATGTCTAAGCACCGTCCACAAGGCAAAGGGATTGGAGGCCCAGCAGGCAATATTATTCGCTTGTGACTCTTCACACTTTCAAGACAATTTGGCGAAGCGAAACTTGCTTTATGTCGCACTTAGTAGGGCAACGGATCGGCTGACATTGGTGGTTTCTCAAAACCACCCTAGTCCGTTACTCAACATGGCAACTTAGATATCTGCAGTTCGCTTTCTCGAGGCCAGATCAACCTTCCCCAACATGAGACAGATTCATCTGGCCTTACGATGGCGAAGGATTGAAGCAGTCAGCCAGGCTCCGGCTAAATTGTCGCCTACAGCATGGCCAGCTTTCAGAAGAGCTCTCCGACCGCTGTCCCAAGCACGCACAATCCAAACAACGCGATCGCTGAGGACGGAACGAGATGACTGCGTCAGTTCAGTGATAGTAGGTCGGCTTCGCGATTGGAGGCCAATCGACCGCATTAAACTTAGCTAGAGCTTCCGTCCCAAATTCTGGCTCGACCGCCTTTGCCCAGCAAATCAGGCCGAACACGTGATGATAGATTCGCGAAACCGATGTTTTTCTTGCTGAAGCGTGTTTTGATGGCCCAAAGTCCGGATGCGACAGATAATGAAGATGTTGCCTGATTCTGTCCTTGTACTCCCGAGCCAATCGCGGCTTTTGGCGATCAACAAGAATGCCCAGAACCACTTTGCGCGAACCTGGACCGCGAATTGCGGTCTTGCGCAAATTGGGTCTGAACCCCTCTTTATTTAGAGCCCTCAGGATCGCCCGCTTGACACGATTGACAGACTCCCTGTCGCGCTCATCCTTGCACGAAAACACTATGTCGTCGGCGTAGCGCGTGAAGCGCATATTATTGTCAGTCGCCAGCTTTGCCAAAGTTTCGTCTAAACCTTTGACCGCCAGATTTGAAAGCATCGGACTTGTTGGCGCGCCCTGAGGCAAGATCCCGAGGTGAGGCGATTGATATGCTTCTATCTCAGAATCTTCGTACTTGAGGTGCGCCCTGTCGGCAGGCAACCGCTCACACGCCATTGTGCAAAGCCTGCTCAACTCGAAAGAAATTAAGCGGCAGTATCCAAGCGAGCGGAATACCCGATAAACTTGGTGCTCGGTGATCGCGTGAAAAAAGTCCTGTATATCGACCTTAATCAGCCATTTTGCCTCCGTGTGCTCCCGCGCGGCAAACACAGGGTTCGAATCCGGATGATAGGCAAAGCTGCGCGAATGCGGTTGAGCGTGCCTCAGTATGTTGCTTGCAATCCATCTCTGGCAGGTCATCAGACGTCCTGATGGAATGCTGATCATTCTATGTGAAGAGCGTCCAGGGACACGCTTCTTGAGCATTATGTGCTTATATTTGCCGCTTACCCGAGCGACGGCCAACCTCAGATATCCGTAGGTTAGGCCAGTTTCTGCGCTCAAGTGATTGAGCGTGAGAAGTGGAAACAATTGCGGATTAACAGCCCGGATGCGTTCAATCGCGGCAACCGCATTGTCGAGTACATCTGGATCAACTTCATTTTCCAGACCTGCGGCCTTGTATTGCTGAGGACCCGTGGTGCGCATTTACTTCGGCCCACCAAGGGTGGGGGGTGTGGCAAGGAACGTCCAAGACGTCGCCTGGCTTTTCTTGCCACACCGCGCAGCGCGAAGACCCAGCTCCGCTTTACGAACACCGGAAATCCAGCATTCCAGGTCACGAAGGACCAGGCACTGACTGCTCAGTGCATTCCTAAACGGCCTCACGGTGCCCTCAGCTGAGTTGGAAAATAGATGCCACTACCGGAAATTGCAATTTCCTCTCCCTGCTCAAAATAACGGGGTCTGCGGATTTCGCGCCAGCCAAGTCTGGTAAGGCTGTTCTTCGGTGTCACCCATCCTGCACGTTTCGTGATTTCAAGAACCTCCTCGATGCGAGCATTGGGCAGTTGGGTTCGCGCCGACAAGCCTTTCGACGTCCGGACGCCATGTCGAACAGCATTCATCACAAGCATCGTGTGCGCCCAAATCTCGCCTTCTGGACCAGCCAATACCCGCCGTGCCTCCCGGATGCCCAGCACCTGTTCCGAATTGCGGGCGAGCGCAGCCGAGCTATTAGCCACCCTATCAATTCCTGCGGCACTTGTGCTCCGATCCGGAAACAACGGCGTTGTCCGCCGTCAGCACCAATGG
>DDNW01000177.1:5997-10485 GCA_002341345.1 Erythrobacter sp. UBA2510 | reverse complement strand
TCCGCCCTTGCCGCCTGCACGAGTGCGCAGGTGGACCCGCAAGCAGGCACTGCACCCGATTTGCGCGAAAGCGGCCAGCAGACATGGGCAGAGGCCTGCGCTGACTGGGACGAATGGAACAAGGCTGGCCCGCCCTACCGCATCTACGGCAATAGCTATTATGTTGGCACCTGCGGGATCGCGGCGATCCTCATAACCGGGGATGCGGGCCATATCCTGATCGACGGCGGCCCCTTGAACGGTGGCCCGCTGATCGAGGCTAATATCGAAGCGCTGGGCTTTTCCATGCAGGATGTGAAGTTATTGCTGCACAGCCACGAACATCACGATCATGTTGGTGGCCTCGCCTATCTCCAGCGAGTGAGCGGGGCTGAGACCATTGCCTCGCATGGGGCTGCAGCCGCAATGCGGAGCGGGGAACCGCAATTGGGCGACCCGCAGCAGACATCGCTCGACCCTTTCGAGCCCGTCACGGTATCGCGCGAGGTCGGCAGTTACGATTTCGTCTCGCTCGGCAAGCTCTCGCTGATACCGCTCGAAACGCCCGGCCACACGCCCGGCGCGCTGAGCTGGCAATGGTGGAGCTGCGAGGGAACAGATTGCCGTGTCATCGCCTATGTCGATTCGCTCTCGCCGATCAGCGCCGAGGATTACCGCTTCTCCGACCATCCCGACTATGTGGCGCAATACCGGTCAGCGATCGAAACGATCCGCACGGTCCCCTGCGACATATTGATGACCCCGCACCCCTCCGCCAGCGACATGAGAACACGAATGACAAGCCAAAACGGCCTGACCGATGCCAGCAAGTGCGTCGCCTATGCCGAGGCGATGGAGGCCCGCCTCGATACGCGGCTTGCCGAAGAGGCTGCAGAATGAGCTGGAAACTGACCGCGCTCGGATCGAAGGCCGAGATCGAAACCGCGCTGGCCCGGCGCGAGGCTGACGACGCGTGGGACGAGGCCATTGTCCTGTCGGCCTTCGAAATCGCGCCCGACCGTCCGGACGAATGGCAGCTCGACGCCTATCTCGAAGACAAGCCAGTGCAGTTTCACCGCGACGCACTGCGCGCCCTGTTCGACCGCAGCCTGCCACGGCTCAAGGCCCAGCAGCTCCCCGAAACCGACTGGGTGGTCGAAAGCCAGAAGGGCGTCGACCCGGTCAACGAGGGGCGTTTCCATGTCCGCACACCCGACCACCCGGCCCCGACCGGCGCAGGATTGGTCGATTTCGTCATTCCCGCCGCGCAGGCCTTCGGCACCGGCCAGCATGAGACGACCTCGGGCTGTCTCGCCATGCTCGAAGCGATGAAGTCCCAGGGCGTCATCGCCCGCAATATCGCCGATATCGGCACCGGCACCGGCCTGCTCGCCTTTGCCGCCATGGAGCTGTGGCCGCGTGCCCGGACCATCGCGAGCGATATTGACCCGGTGTGCGAGGATGCGGTGATCGGCAATGCGCTGGCCAACCGGATCCCGCTCGGCACCGGGCGCGGCGACCTCGCCTTTACCGTGGCCGAGGGTATGGACGATCCGCTGCTGGCAGGCCGCGCACCCTATGACCTGATTATCGCGAATATTCTTGCCGGTCCGCTGATCGACCTCGCGCCAGATTTCGCCGCCGCCCTCGCACCGCGCGGCAACGTGCTGCTCTCCGGCCTGCTGACGACGCAGAAGAAAGCCGTTTGCGCCGCCTATCTTCGCGCCGGGCTGCGTTTGCAGGCGAGCCTGGTGCGCGGTGACTGGAGCATTCTGTGGCTGCGACAACGCTATCGCGGCTGAAGCCGCTCCGCCCGCTGGTGATGCGGGTGTTGCGCTGGCTGGGCGGTGTAGTCGGCGGGGTACTGACCGTGGCTGCGCTCTTCGGCATATCCGGATGGATCGGCAGTTCGATCCCGCGCAATTCGGGCTGGGTCGAGCCCGAGGACGGCATCACCATCATGGTTGAGACCAATGGCACGCATACCGGCATCGTCGTGCCCGTCGTCACGCCCGAGAAGGACTGGCGTACCGTCTTCCCCAGCGCTGGTATGCCCCGCAAAGACAGGCAATACGCCACCCATCTCGCGATCGGCTGGGGCGAGCGCGAGGTCTTTCTCGCGGTACCGACATGGGGCGACCTGAAGGCCTCCACCGCACTCAGGATTGCCACGGTAGGCGGCGATTCAGTGATCCGGGTCAGCCGCTATGTCCGCCCTGCCGCGAGCGAGGATTTCCGCCCTGTCCGCCTGACCCCGGCGCAATATGCCCGCCTCGTCGCCGCGATCGACGAGAAGCTCGCCCCCGTCCAAAAGAACGAGGCCCGGGCGGAACTGAGGGGCACCTATGGTTCGGACAGCTATTACGAGGCGCGCGGCACCTATACGATGATCAGTAATTGCAACAGCTGGGTCGGCGACGTGCTGGCAAAGGCGGGCATCGAAATGGGCCGCTGGACACCCTTTGCAGGCGGCGTGATGAAATGGATTGCGGTGCCGGACGATCCCATCCGCTAGAGGCCCAGAGCAGGCCGCGCGATCATCCACAGGGCCATGGCGATCATCGCCAGATTCTCGGTCAGCGAGACAAAACCGAGCGGCACTTTGCCCGACCCACCGACACAGGCACATTTGATATCGCGCTTCTGAACATAGACCGCGTAGTAAACCGAAATCGCCCCAATCGTGCCAATAAACAGCGCCAGCGGCACAGAGACTTGCGGCAACAGGTGCCCGGCCATCAGCACCGCCGCCAGCGCCTCCAGATAAGGATAGGCATAGGCATAGGGCACGAAGCGCCGCCCAAGCAGGTCATAGCCGATAAACATCGAGGAAAATTGCTCGACATCCTGCAGCTTGAGCATCGCCAGCATCGCCATCGAAAAGGCAATGAACCATTCGCCCGCGCGGATCGTCAGAGGGCTGCCGAAGGCCCAGCTGCTGAGCGCAAGCGCCAGCAGTGCGGCGACGGCAAAGACGGCCAGTACCGGGCGATAGGAGGTTTCGGGGCGCTCTTCCTCCGGTTGCCAGTCCCCGAAATGAACGCGCAACGCATCGTAGCCGCCAATCCGTTTGTCGCCGATAAAGGTCTGCGGCGTCGTCTTGACGTCATGCTCGGCCTTGAACGCGTCGGTCGCCTCCCGCGTGGTTAGCGGGTGGTCCTCGACCGCATAGCCCTTGCTTTCGAGCAGCCATTTAGACTTCAGTCCGTAGGGACAGACATGCTTGTCCATCACCATTCGATAGAGCTTCGCGGTCTTGGTTTTCGTCATGGGGTCATCCCTCGCCACAGGAATTCAGCGATCCTGACGGCGCGCGGTTCCCGGCCCCGCTCAATTGGCGGCCGCGACGATTTGCGCCCAGCCTGCCTCGTCGATCACCTCGATGCCGAGTTCGGCGGCCTTCTTGAGCTTGCTGCCCGCACCCGGCCCCGCAACCACGAGATCGGTCTTGGCGCTGACCGATCCGGCAGCGCGCGCGCCGAGCCGTTCGGCCTGCGCCTTGGCCTCGTCGCGGCTCATGGTCTCCAGCTTGCCGGTAAAGACCACGATCTTGCCCGCCACCGGGCTGTCGCGCGTCTCGACCACATAGGGTGGCGGGTCGAGTTCGGTCAGCAGGTCGTCCCACACCGTTTGGTTGTGCTCCTCGTGGAAGAAGTCCCCCAACGCCTCGACCACGACCGGACCGACGCCGTCGATGCTGGTAAGTTCGGCAGCCGCCTCCTCATCGCCTGAATGTGCCTTGTCTGCGGTCTCGCGCAGCTTGGGCAGCGTCGCGAAAGCCTTCATCAGATCGCGCGCCGTCACGGCGCCGATATGGCGGATGCCAAGGCCGAACAGCAGGCGCGCCGCATCGGGCGCGCGCTTGGCCTCGATACTTGCCAACAGATTGTCCACAGACTTGTCCTGCCACCCGTCCAGCGCGAGGATATCCTCGCGCCTGTCCTTGAGGCGGAATATGTCGGCCGGGCTTTCGAGCCAGCCCAGCGCGAAGAACTGGTCGATGGTCTTTTCGCCCAGCCCCTCGATATCGAGCGCGCCGCGGCTGACGAAATGCTTGAGCCGTTCGGTGCGCTGGGCCGGACAGATCAGGCCGCCCGTGCAACGCACATCGACCTCGCCCTCCTCTGCAACGGCCTCGCTGCCGCATTCGGGGCAATGGTCGGGAAAGGCGAAAGCGGGGCGATGCTCTTCCCTGGTCAAATTCTCGACCACCTGCGGGATCACGTCACCCGCGCGCTGGATCACGACACGGTCGCCCGGACGAACGCCGAGCCGCGCGATCTCGTCGCGATTGTGCAAGGTCACGTTGGTGACGGTAACGCCGCCGACCAGCACCGGGGCGAGTCGCCCGACCGGCGTCAGCTTGCCGGTGCGCCCCACCTGAATGTCGATGTGCTCGAGCACGGTTTCTGCGCGTTCAGCGGGGAATTTATGCGCCAGCGCCCAGCGCGGGGCCTTGGCAACAAATCCCAAACGCCTCTGCCAGTCGAGCCGGTCGACCTTGTAGAC
>DDNW01000177.1:5173-5865 GCA_002341345.1 Erythrobacter sp. UBA2510 | reverse complement strand
AGCCGGTCGACCTTGTAGACCACTCCGTCGATTTCGTAGCCGAGTCCGGCGCGGGCTTCTGCGATGCTGCGGTAATGCGCCAGCATCCCCTCCAGCCCTTCGCAGCGGGTCAGGAAGCTGCTCACCGGCACGCCCCATGCTGCGATTTGCTGCATCATTTCGAACTGGGTTTCGGATGGCACGGCGGAGGCCGCGCCCCAGCCATGCGCGAGGAAGCGCAAGGGGCGCTTTGCGGTGACGCTCGCGTCCTTCTGTCGCAGCGATCCAGCCGCAGCATTACGCGGATTGGCGAACAGCTTGCCCCCGGCATCCTGTTGCGCGGCATTCAGCGCGGTAAAGTCCTGTTTGGACATGTAAACTTCGCCGCGTATCTCGAAGATTTCGGGCACGTTTCCGGTCAGCCTCTGCGGAATATCGGCAATGTGCGCGACGTTCGCGGTGACGTTCTCGCCGACCGATCCGTCACCCCGCGTTGCTGCCAGCACGAGTGCAGCATTCTCGTAGCGCAAGGAACAGGACAGGCCGTCGATCTTGTCCTCGCAGGTGAAGCCAATCGGTTGGCCCTCACCCAGCGAGAGGAACCGCCGCACGCGCGCGACGAACTCCTCCACCTCCTCGTCCGAAAAGGCGTTGTCGAGGCTCATCATGCGAATTTCGTGCGGCAGCTTGGCGAGCGGCGAGGCAGCGACCTC
>DDNW01000177.1:0-4998 GCA_002341345.1 Erythrobacter sp. UBA2510 | reverse complement strand
GCTGGCCGACCTCCTGCGACGGCGAGTCCGGGCGGATCAACTGCGGAAAGGCCGCTTCCAACTCGGCATTGCGGCGCACCAGCGCATCATACTCGGCGTCGGAAATCTCCGGCGCGTCCTCGGCGTGATAGAGCCGGTTGTGATGCGCGATCGCCTTGGCAAGCCGCATCAGCTCATTGGCGGCCTCGGCTTCGGTGATGCCTTCCATTACTCCGGGTCCAGCACTTGGTCTTCGCGCGTAAATACCCAGCGCTTGCCACCCCATTCCAGCTGGTATCGGCTGATGGGTGAACTTGTCTGTCCGAACTTGTATTCACCCATCCCGCTGCAACTGGCAGCCGTAACGCAGGTGAAACTGTGCAGCGAAAACACCAGCGCTGGCACGCCCGTTTTGGTATCCTGCCATTCCCCATCCAGCAGAGCGCAGCGGGAGAATGGCGCCAGCGACGGGTAACGCGTCATCAATTCGCGTTCCCACCCCTGTTCGAGTGCAATCTCCTCGCGCCCGTATGTCGTGGCGATGCACACGGTCGGGCGCATCGGTACATCACTGGCAAAATAGCTTCCCAGCACATGGTCAGCGAAGGCCAATTGCGGCTTTTCGATGTCGGTGTCCAATCGCGGGGGCTGCGGCGGACTGTCCGAACCGCCCTCTTCGGCACTTGTGCAGGCAGCAAGAATTAGGGCCATCGTTGCGGTGGTGATCACGCGTTTCATCTCACACCCCTTCCAGCAGCCGGTCGGCGCCTGTAACCTGAACCTTGCTGGCTTCCGGCATAGCGACGAAGACCAGCCACGCCGCCAGCGCCGCCGCTATGACGCAAGGCACCGCGGTGAGGACCGCGACGGCCAAGCGGCGCCTGCTCAGACCTTCCCGCCAGGCGAACACCGCCCCGGCAACTGGTCCTGCAACGCCCGAGAACATTGCGAGTGCGACAGCCGCTTCCTGCGGTCCACTACATCCTGCGTCACAGACCATGGCGCTCATCAGGCCAGAGAAGGCTAGAAATGGAAAGGCCACCAGATTGCCGACCGCAATCGCCTTGAAATAGCCCGCAGGCAGAGTTCCGCCGCTCGCCTCGGGGCCGACGGCAACCATCACACCCCCTCCAGCAGCCGGTCGGCCTGGGCGCGGGCCTCGCTGGTGATTTCTGCCCCCGACAGCATCCGCGCGATCTCCTCTTGCCGCCCGCCCTTGTCGAGCAGATGGACCGAGGTGCGCGTCACCACGTCTTCGGAAGACTTGGCGATCAGATAGTGCATGCCGCCGCGCGCCGCGACCTGCGGACTGTGCGTGACCGCCAGCAACTGGCCCGCACCATCACCCCCACTCGCAAGCCGTGCGAGCCGTTCGCCAATGGCCGAGGCGACCGCCCCGCCCACGCCGCGGTCGATCTCGTCGAAGATCACCGTCGCCGCCCCGCCCTGTTCGGCCAGCGCGACCTTGAGCGCGAGGATGAAACGCGACAACTCGCCGCCGCTGGCAATCTTGGCGAGCGGCGCGAAGTCCGCGCCCGGATTGGTCGCGATGAGAAATTCGACCCGGTCCATGCCGTCCGGCCCCCATTGCTCCTCGGGCAAGGCCGTCACATCCGTCCGGAAGCGCGCGGCATCGAGTTTCAGCGGCGCGAGTTCGCCCTCAACGGCCTCATCCAGCCGCGCCGCCGCCGCGACCCTCGCGCCATGCCGCGCCTCGGCTGCCAACACATAGGCCGCACGCGCCGCGACCACCTGCTTTTCCAGCGCCGCAATATCGGCCTCGCCATGTTCGATTGAATCGAGTTGTGCACGCATATCTCGCATCTTCGCGGGCAGCTCGTCGGCGCGGCATTCATGCTTGCGGGCAAGCGCGCGCAATTCGAACAGCCGCGTCTCGATCCGTTCGAGTTCGGCGGGGTCGAATTGCAGCGCCTCGGCCGCGGCGGCGATTTTCTCCTCCGCCTCTCCAGCCTCGATCACCGCCCGATCCAGCGCCGCCAGCGCCTCGGCCAGCAGCTCGTGCTCCCCGGCAATGCGGTCGAGTCGCCGTGCCGCGCCGCGCAGCCGCGCCAAGGGCGAATCGCTGCCGTCCCACAACGCGCGCAATTCCTCCAGGTCGCCCGACAGTTTCTCGCCCTTCTGCATATCGGCGCGGGCGAGCGCGAGCGCATCTTCCTCGCCCTCCTCCGGAGCGATGGCCGTCAGTTCGGCAAGATAGGCCAGCAGCAGGTCGCGGTCGGCCAGCGCGCGGGAAATCGAAGCACGCGCCGCTTCCAGCTGTCCTTCGGCATCCTGCCACGCTTCCCAGGCCGAAGCCGTATCACCTAAGGATTCGCCCGTATATCGGTCGAGCAGGGCCCGGTGCCCGCGCGGGTTCACCAACCCCCGGTCGTCATGTTGTCCATGCAGTTCAACCAGCAATGGACCGATTCGCCGCAGCAGGGAAACACTGGCCGGCTGATCGTTGATGAAAGCGCGAGAGCCCCCGTCTGCCTTCAGCTGACGGCGTATTACCAACGCTTCGCCGCTCTCCATTTCGATGCCGGCATTAACAAAGGCAGTTAATAACGCGTGGGGATAGCGGGAAAACTCGAAGGTCGCAGAAACGCTGGCCGCGTCCTCGCCGGAGCGCACAAGTGCGCTGTCGGCGCGGTCGCCCAATACCAGCCCAAGCGCGTCCAGCAGAATGGACTTGCCAGCCCCCGTTTCACCGGTCAGCACGCCAAGGCCGGGCCCAAAGGCGAGATCGAGCGCCTCGATCAGGACAACGTTTCGGATCGCGAGCGAGGTCAGCATGACGGCCCGAATTCCTTACGGCGCGGCTGCCCAAATCGCAACGCCCGCAGGACCGAGACAATGGGTCGCCAGAAAATGTTAAGCATTTCGTGGCTGAATGTTTGTCAATCGGAGAAAATCGGCCAGCGGGCCGGATAGGGAACAGCCATGACGGTCTACAGGATCCGTTCTTCAAAGCGATTTGCCGTACGTCTTCCGGTCAAGCTGAAGGCAGGGCGCAGCAAGGTGCGTGAAGGCCTGATGATCGAACTGTCGAGCGAAGGTGCGCGGATTTCGTGCCTTGGCGATGCCAGCTACGACGTCGGCGACAGCGTCAACCTCACCATCGACGGCCACCGGGAAATCCCGGCGACGATCCGTTGGGCACATGACGGCCTTGCCGGCGTCAAGCTCGACCGCGCGCTGCACTTGAGTGAAATCGAGACGCTGCGGCAGGTCAATCGCGAAGCCAACAACCAACTGCACGATCAGATTCGCGCCTACGGCTGAACGGCCAGGGCGGAATATCACCGGATTTTTTGAAGTGCCGGCGTTCTCTCAGTCAGAGTGACGCCGGCATTTTCGTATCAGACTAGCTGCCCATCACCGAGGCGGGGGCCTCTTCTTCCATCAGCTCATAAGCCTTTTCGTACCACTCGCTGCCCGGATAATTGGCGCCCAGCACGGCGGCATAGCGCTTCGCCTCTTCCGGGATGCCAAGCGCGAGGCTCGTTTCGGTCAGGCGATAGAGCGCCTCGGGCGTGTGGCTGGTGGTCTGGTAGGTTTCGATCACGTTCTGGAAGCGCAGTTGCGCGGCGAGCCACTTGCCGGTGCGTTCGTAGAACCGGCCGATCTCCATCTCCTTGCCCGCGAGGTGGTCGTTGACGAGATCGACCTTGAGCCGTGCATCGGCCGCATAATCGGAGCGCGGATAGCGCCGCTGCACCTCGTTCAGCGCCTGCAGCGCCTGACGGGTCACCGCCTGGTCGCGCTCCACATTGCTGATCTGCTCGTAATAGCTGATCCCGATCAGGTAATAGGCGTAAGGTGCATCCTTGTTGCCCGGGTGGATCGAGATGAAATTCTGCGCCCGCTGGATCGCCATCGTGTAGTCGCGGCGCGCGTAATAGGCGAATGCGCTCATCAGCTGCGCACGGCGCGCCCAGGGCGAATAGGGATGCTGGCGCTCGACCTCGTCGAACAGCGCCGCCGCGACGCGCAGATCGCCGCGATCGAGCCGGTCCTTCGCCGCCGCGTAGAGCGATTCTACGTCACGCGCGACGAAAGCGGTGTCCTTCGGTCCGCCTCCACCGCCAAGCGAAGAGCACGCCCCGAGGGTGAGCGAAAGGGCGGCAATCGTCGCGCCGGTCGCGGCGCGCAGGAAAGGCGAAGTGGTCATGGTTGCCGCCTATAGCCAGCGCTGCCGTGAACGCCAAGTGAAGCTGTGTTCCAGGCGCGGGAAAAGCACCGGTGCCCGCATGAAGGCTTTTACACCGACGCCCTGCGAATTTTACCTAGGTCGGGGTTAGCCATGCCCCAAGCGCGACAGGGTAAATGCCTCAGGTGAATACAAAGTTTTACATATCGCAGGGACATCATGCGCAATTGGCAGGGCATCATTGAGGACGAAAGCGGCGCGACCGCGGTCGAATACGGGCTGATCGCCGCGATCATTGCCGTGAGTGCAGCGGGCGCGATGTTCAGCCTGGGCAATGGCGTGCAGGACAAGTTCGATCAGGTCGATAGCGCCGTAGCAGAGGCAAGCAGCGGGAACTGAGGGGCGGCAGAAGCCTACTCCTCCCCCATCCGCAACGCGGCGATGAAGGCCTCCTGCGGGATCGAGACGTTGCCGTATTCGCGCATCCGGGCCTTGCCCTTCTTCTGCTTCTCCAGCAGCTTCTTCTTGCGCGTGATGTCGCCGCCATAGCATTTGGCAGTGACGTCCTTGCGCAGCGCCGCGATGGTTTCGCGCGCGATGACCTTGCCGCCAATCGCCGCCTGAATCGGGATCTTGAACAGGTGACGCGGGATCAGGTCCTTCAGCCGCTCGCACATGCCCCGCCCGCGTTCCTCGGCTACAGTGCGATGAACGATCAGCGACAGCGCATCGACCGGCTCGTTATTGACCAGGATGTTCATCTTCACGAGATCGCCTTCGCGCAGGCCGATCTGTTCGTAATCGAAGCTGGCATAGCCGCGCGAAATCGATTTCAGCCGGTCGTAGAAGTCGAACACGACCTCGTT
>DDNW01000083.1:4702-5187 GCA_002341345.1 Erythrobacter sp. UBA2510 | reverse complement strand
GGCTTGCAGGAGCAGGCGGGGCATTATGGCCCGATCATCATCGAGAACGCCGAGCCGGACCCTCGCTACGACCGCGATTACGTCGTGCTGTTGTCCGAGTTCACC
The DNA here is from genome assembly GCA_002341345.1 of Erythrobacter sp. UBA2510. Taxonomy (GTDB): domain Bacteria; phylum Pseudomonadota; class Alphaproteobacteria; order Sphingomonadales; family Sphingomonadaceae; genus Alteraurantiacibacter. The sequence continues at coordinate 5,082 of DDNW01000083.1, read as the reverse complement.
CCGATGCATCCGCACGAGATCATGCGGAAGCTGAAGGTCGGTGAGCACTATTTCCAGCGCCAGATGCAGACCGCGACCGAGGGCGAGATGTCGGGCGAGATGCGGCGTATGTGGGGCGAGATGCGGATGAACCCGCGCGACATCTCCGACGTGACGGGCAGCACCTACACCTTCCTCATCAACGGGCACGGCCCGCAGGACGACCTGCAACTGGCGTTTGCCGCAGGCGAGCGCGTGCGCCTTCGCGTCATCAACGGTTCGGCGATGACCTTCTTCAACGTGCGCATCCCCGGCGTGCCGATGACGGTCATCCAGGCCGACGGACAGGACGTTGACGAAGTGCAGGTGGACGAATTCCAGATTGGCGTGGCGGAAACCTA
>DDNW01000083.1:4163-4539 GCA_002341345.1 Erythrobacter sp. UBA2510 | reverse complement strand
GCGGAAACCTACGACGTGATCGTCAGTCCGCCCGATGGCAGCCACGCGATTGTCGCCGAGGCGATGGATCGCAGCGGCATGGGTGTTGCCAGTCTGACGAGCCACAATGGCCACCGCGCCAATCCGCCACCCCTGCGTGAAATCCCGACCCTGACCATGGTCGATATGGGCATGATGGACCACTCCGCGCATGGGAGCGGCATGGAAGGCATGAGCGGCATGGACCATTCCATGCGGGACAAGTCGCTCGTGCCAGAGGATGTCGAGGTCGGGCCGGGTGTAGACATGATCGCGCCGATGCCGATGGACCGGATGGATTTCCCCGGCCTCGGTCTCGACAAGGTGGGCCACCGCGTGCTGCGCTACACCGATCTCA
>DDNW01000083.1:0-3964 GCA_002341345.1 Erythrobacter sp. UBA2510 | reverse complement strand
ACCGGCAATATGGAACGCTACATGTGGAGCTTCGACGGCAAGAAGTTCACTGCCGTTACCGACGATCCGATCCGCTTCGCTTATGACGAACGCGTGCGCGTCAAGCTGGTCAACCAGACCATGATGGCGCACCCGATCCACCTGCACGGCCACTTCTTCGAGCTTGTCAACGGCGCGGACCATATGCACCAGCCCTTGAAGCATACGGTCATCGTGCAACCGGGCGGCACCGCCACGTTCGACCTTACCGCGAACGAGCCGGGCGACTGGGCCTTCCACTGCCACCTGCTCTACCACATGCATGCCGGGATGATGCAGGTAGTGACGGTGCGGCCGTTTCCCGAAGGAGACGGCGCATGATCCGCGCCGCACTACTGGCCGGGTCGATGCTCGCCGCTGCTCCGCTCGCCGCGCAGGACCATTCGGCGCACGGCGAAAGGCCTGCCGCGCAGCCCGAGATGGATCACTGCGCGATGGGGCATCTGCCACCGGAGCAATGTCCGCCGAAGGAAGAACCGCAGCCTGCGCCAGAAGCGGAAATGGATCATTGCGCGATGGGCCACCTTCCGCCGGAGCAATGTCCCCCGACGGATCGACAAGAGGAAGATATGCCCATGTCCGACGGCATGGCGGGCATGGATCACGGTTCGCACGGAGAGATGACCGACAAGTCCGTGCCCGGTGCAGCGGCCGAAGAGGCCATCCCTGCGCGAGCGTTTGACGGACCTCGCCACGCCGCCGACGCCATCTGGGGGAGCGAAGCGATGGAGTCCTCGCGCCAGCAGCTCGCCCGCGAGAACGGCGGCATGACCACCGGCATGATCCTTGTGGAGCGCCTCGAAACACGCATCGCGACGGATAGCGGAGAAGACGGCTACCTGTGGGACGCGCAGGGCTGGTATGGCGGCGACATCAACCGCTTCGTCCTCAAGACCGAGGGCGAGGGCGAATTTGGCGGTGCGCTGGAAGACGCCGAGATACAGGCACTCTACAGCCGCGCCATCGGGCCGTTCTTCGATTTACAGGCGGGCGTGCGGTTCGATCCCGAACCCGACAGCCGAACGCATCTCGTCGTCGGGGTCCAAGGCCTTGCGCCGTATATGTTCCATGTCGATGGCGCACTGTTCCTCTCCGATCGGGGCGGCCTGACGGCACGAATCGAGGCCGAATACGACCAGAAGATCACCCAGCGCCTTATCCTCCAGCCCCGCATCGAAGCCGAGTTCGCCGCACAGGACATGCCCGAGCGCGAGATTGGCGCAGGGATCACCAAGGTCGAGCCGGGGTTGCGCCTGCGTTATGAGATCGTGCCGGAGTTCGCTCCTTACGTAGGCATCGAATACGAAGCCAAGCTCGGCGAGACCGCCGACATCGCCCGAGCGAACGGTGATGACCCGGATGGGCTGAAGGCCGTTATCGGACTGCGTGCCTGGTTCTAATCCGATTGGCTCGCGACCGCTTTCGGGCAATACGGCACAGTCCGTGAATGGCGACAGTTAAGGCGCGTTGTCGACAAAACTCTGTTCCTTGCGAACGACCGCTTTCAGCGTGCGATCGAATGCCTCGCAACGACAGTAATTGAGATCGCAAGCGGTCATGCCTCCTTCGCGGCATCGTTGGCCGAATTCAACCTAGCTGTGTTCGGCCATACGTCCTCAGGTATTTCGTCGAACAGGCTCTTGCCACTCGCGTATCGACGCCCGAGCGTTTCAACGAAGCCTTCGTAGCGTTTGCGTCCCTTCACTTGCGCTGCGGCCTGGTCCTCTTCCGGAAGCGGCGGTGTGACCGAGAGCCAGAACCGCACGAACAGCGCCAGCGCCTCCGTCGTCAGCCCCGTATCGCGCTCCAAACGCTGAACCTGCCGCGACAACCGGTCGAGCCGCCGTGCGAACGCCGCTTCCAGACGATCGGTGCCATCGGGCGACATGTAGGACGTTACCGCCGCCTCGATGATCGCCGAGCGAGAGATGCGTCTGCGGATCGCCAGTTCGCTGACCTGTTTCGCCAGGGCGGGCGGAAAATACACATTGAGCCGGGTTCGCATTGTAAGCTCCTACAGATCGATACCGTCATTGGGATCGAGCGAGGCCTGTCGCGCCAGACCCTGCATACGTCGTCGCAGAGCGGATGCGCGCGCAACCTCGTCATGATCGTCCTCGACGATCGCAAACTCTTCGGCAGGCGAGACATCCGTCTCCTTTGCGATATCGACATGCTCGGGCAATTCGGGCTCACGGCGCAGTCCGCCATTGGCGGCATCTTCGGCATCGCGGACGATACGCGCGACCTGCTCAGGATCGGCAGCGGTCTGCCTACCGGTCCAGTCGTCGGGACGGATCGGCGCTGTGGTCGGTTTCGGAGCGTCGACGATCCTCTCGGCGAACCGCCGGTCCCTGAAGTAGCGCGCCTTCTTCGCGCGGATCGGCGGAAGGCCAGCCACCATTACTATCTCGTCGTCCGGCGGCAGTTGCATGACCTCGCCCGGCGTCAGCAGTTGCCGCCCGGTCTCCTGCCGCGAGACCATCAGATGGCCGAGCCAGGGCGACAGGCGATGCCCGGCATAGTTCTTCATGGCGCGCAGTTCGGTCGCGGTACCGAGCGCGTCGGACACGCGCTTTGCGGTGCGCTCGTCATTGGTCGCGAAGCTCACCCGGACATGGCAGTTGTCGAGGATCGCGTTGTTGGGGCCATAGGCCTTCTCGATCTGGTTGAGTGATTGGGCGATCAGGAAACTCTTCAGGCTATAGCCCGCCATGAACGCCAGCGCGGATTCGAAGAAGTCGAGGCGGCCGAGCGCGGGGAACTCGTCGAGCATCAGGAGCACCCGGTGCCGGTTTCTCTTGGGCGTAAGTTCCTCGGTCAGCCGCCGCCCGATCTGGTTGAGGATCAGACGAACGAGCGGCTTCGTGCGCGAGATATCGCTCGGCGGCACGACCAGATAGAGCGTCGCCGGGCGCTCGCCTTCGACCAGATCGGCGATGCGCCACTGGCAGGCGCGCGTGACCTGAGCGACCACGGGATCGCGATAGAGGCCGAGAAACGACATGGCGGTGCTGAGCACGCCCGATCGTTCGTTGTCGGACTTGTTCAACAATTCGCGCGCCGCGCTCGCAACCACAGGATGGACGCCCGTTTCGCCAAGATGCGGCGTCGCCATCATCGCCGCCAGCGTCTGCTCGATCGTGCGCTTCGGATCGGACAGGAAGGACGCCACTCCGGCGAGCGTCTTGTCGGGTTCGGCGTAGAGCACGTGAAGGATCGCGCCGACCAGGAGGCTGTGGCTGGTCTTCTCCCAATGGTTGCGGCGCTCGAGACTGCCTTCGGGATCGACCAGCACATCGGCGACGTTCTGGACATCGCGGACCTCCCATTGGCCGCGCCGCACTTCGAGCAGCGGGTTATAGGCGGCGGACGAAGCATTGGTCGGATCGAACAGCAGCACGCGGCCATGCCGCGCGCGAAAGCCAGCGGTGAGCTGCCAGTTCTCGCCCTTGATATCGTGGACGATCGCCGAGCCCGGCCAGGTCAACAGCGAAGGGATGACGAGCCCGACACCCTTTCCGCTCCGTGTCGGCGCGAAGCACAGCACATGTTCGGGACCATCGTGGCGCAGATAGTCACGGCCGAGCTTGCCCAGCACCACGCCGTCGCTGTCCAGCAGGCCGGCGGCGCGCACCTCGCGCTCGGTTGCCCAGCGCGCCGAACCGTAGGTCTCAGCGTTCTTCAACTCGCGCGCCCGCCAGACCGACATGGCAATGGCGACCGCGATCGAGGCGAACCCACCCGAGGCTGCGATGAACGCGCCGGTTTGGAAGACCTCGGGTGCATAGGCGTCGAACGAGAACCACCACCAGAAGAAGGCGGGCGGCAGGTAGACCGGCTGATCGAAGGCCACGAACCAGGGCGACCCGAGTTCGGGCTGGTAGGCCAGCGCCGCGGCGGTCCATTGCGTCGCGCCCCACAC
>DDNW01000035.1:3626-3975 GCA_002341345.1 Erythrobacter sp. UBA2510 | reverse complement strand
GCCGTCCTCGAACCACTTGATGTCGACCGGGTCATAGGACCAGTTGGCGATCCTGGTCGGCTGTTCGTACCAGTCGAGCCGCGCGGCCTGATCGGCCCAGAAGCCGTCCGGGTCATCGACGCTGCGCGCATACATCTGTTCGTATTGTTCAGGCGTGCAGGACGTTCCTTCCGACGCGCTGGCCGGTTTCATGACCCATTCGTGATCGTGAGCGGTGTTGCTCATCCAGGCTTCTCCCAATTCTCTGCACTGCGCAGGCCTCACTTGCCTAAGGTGATTATCCCATGGCCCCAGTCAATGCCTTACGACCTTAGGGTCAGGACCCGTTAATTGCATGAGCCGTGGTGGC
>DDNW01000035.1:1788-3413 GCA_002341345.1 Erythrobacter sp. UBA2510 | reverse complement strand
AGGATGAAATACAAGGAAGGGATATCTGCGGCCAAGTTTTCAATCGTCGGGCGGCATCAATCCGGCATGAGCTGGCCGCGCCCGGCCTGAACGCTGTCGAGCAGCCATTGCTTGGCCAGCTTCACCCGCGCCAGGTTCTGCGTTTCGCGGTGGGTAATAATCCAGAAGCTGCGCACGACCGAATGGTCGGGGCAGATCGCTCGCAGCGACGGATCGCGATCGGCGACGAAGCAGGGCAGCGCGCCGATCCCCGCACCCTCGGCGATCAGGCGGTGCTGGGCATTGATGCTGGACGAGCGAATTTGCGCGGTCATGGCAAAGCCGAACTCGTTGAGGAAGTTGAGCTCCGGCGCGTAAACCAGATCGGGCACGTAGCCGATCAGCACATGCCCTTCGCCCAATGCCTCGATGCTGTCGATTGGTCCGTTTTCGTCGAGGTAGTCGGCGCTCGCATAGAGGCGAAGGCGGTAATCGGCGAGCTTGCGGCTGAGCACTGGCCCGGTGCGCGGACGCGAGAGCATGACGGCGATGTCGGCCTCGCGCTTGGACGGGTTCAGGAACCCGCTGTTGGCGACTAGGTCGATGGTCAGCCCCGGGTGGCGGGCAGCAAAGCGGGGCAGGTGGCGGGTCAGGAACCATGTCCCGAAGCCTTCCGAAACGCTGATCCGCAAGGTGCCGTACAGACCGTCCTCGGTCGATGCCCGTTCGGAAATGCGCGCGGCGGCGGAGGCCATTTCCTCAACCGCGATCAACAGACTCTCGCCAGCCTCGGTCAGTTCCTGTCCGCTGCGGGTCTGTTCGAACAGCGACGCGCCCAGTCGCGCTTCCAGCCGTCGCAGCCGACGGCCCATGGTGGTGGCATTGACACCCGCGACTTCGGCAGCGCGCGCTAACTGCCCGCTGCGGGCGATGGCGAGAAAGCTCTGGTAATCGCTCCATTCAAGGGTGCTCATGAGCGAACTCCGTGCGTTTGCTGATCGGGGCTGGTTTCATCAATCCTTAGGACGGCGCGCGCAGAGCTGCAATATTGCAGGCAAGACATGCAGAAATTGTAGGTTGCCTGCATCGAGTGAGAGTGGCAAACTGATTGCCTACGACTGAGGAGAGGATGCTACTTGGAAGATGGGCTGGATCCTATCCGGGATCGCAGTGTAATCCGTCCTTTCCGGCCAGTCGCTTGGCATGACGCCCGGGTCTTAAGCCCGGCGAGACGAGGACTTATCCATGGCTACCGACCTGCAAGAAAAACCCCAGACCGACGACATCAAGGCTGAGATTGCCGCGATGATGGAGCGCGCTCGTGTCGCCCAGGCGCAGATCGCCGATTATACACAGGAGCAGGTCGACCAGCTCATCACCGCGATGGTGTGGTCGTGTGCAAAGCCGGGCGTGGCCGAGGAAATTGCGCAATTCACGGTCGATGAGACACAGCTTGGCAATTATCAGGGCAAGTTCCTGAAGATTTCGGTCAAGACCCGCGCTACCTTGCAGGACATCGTCAATGACAAGTCGGTCGGGATCATCGAAGAGCTGCCCGAGCGCGCGATCGTCAAGATCGCCAAGCCGGTCGGCGTGATCGGTGCGCTGTCGCCCTCCACCAATCCGGAGGCGACCCCGGTCATCAA
>DDNW01000035.1:947-1683 GCA_002341345.1 Erythrobacter sp. UBA2510 | reverse complement strand
CCGGAGGCGACCCCGGTCATCAAGGCGATCTCTGCGGTGAAGGGCCGCAATGCGATCATTATCGCGCCGCACCCGCGAGCGAAGCTGACCAACAAGAAAATCTGCGATCTGATGCGCGAAGCCATCGTCAAGATGGGCGCCCCTGCCGACCTAGTGCAGTCGATAGACGTGCCCTCGGTCGAAAAGACCAACGAGCTGATGCGCCAGTGTGACCGCGTGCTCGCCACTGGCGGCTCGGCCATGGTCACCGCCGCTTACTCCTCGGGTACGCCCGCGCTGGGCGTGGGCGTTGGCAATGCGGTCATCACCGTGGACGACACCGCCGATCTCGACTTCGCGGCAGAGAAGATTCGCATTTCCAAGACGCTCGACAATGCGGCTTCGTGCTCGTCGGACAATTCGGTAATCCTGTTCGACGCGATCTATGACGAGATGCTCGAAAAGCTGAAGGGCGAGGGCGGCTACGTGCTCGACAACGAGCAGAAGGAAAAGCTGCAGAACGCGATCTGGGAAGACGGCGAGCATATCAACGCCAAGGTGGTGGCGCAGCCGGCCACCTTCATCGCCGATTACGCGGGCTTCTCGGTTCCTGAAGGCACATTATTCTTCATTGTGCCCGAAACTGGCACCGGCCCCGATTACAAGTTCTCGGGTGAGAAGATGACCGTCACCATGGCGCTCTATCGGGTCAAGGACATCGACGAGGCGATTGCGCTGACCAACCGCATCCAGGCCT
>DDNW01000035.1:0-797 GCA_002341345.1 Erythrobacter sp. UBA2510 | reverse complement strand
AACCGCATCCAGGCCTATCAGGGGCAGGGCCACAGCTGCGGCATCTATTCGAATTCGGACGAGAACATCATGAAGCTCGCCGAAGGTACGCGCACCAGTCGCGTCATGGTGAACCAGCCGCAGGCGCCTTCGAACTCGGGCAATCTGTGGAACGGTATGCGCCAGACCTTCTCGCTCGGTTGCGGCTCGTGGGGCGGCAACGGCACGAACAACAACATCACTTGGCGCGACCTCATCAACGAGACCTGGGTGTCCCGGCCACTTGCAACGCCCAAGACGCTGCCGTCGGACGAGGAGCTGTTCGGCAAGGAGATCATGGAAAAGATCTGATCCTGTCCGTGCCTCCGTGGGCATGGCGGGTCGCCGAAATGGTGGCGAGACTCCCTCGCCTTTGCCATTCCAACATTGGTTTGATCGCGCTACCGATAGCCAGTGATCATGTTAATCGGGCGCCGTTTTCAGGAGAGGCGGCATGCCCGTATTTGAACCCTCGTCTATAAAAGGCATAAGCAGCAGGTCGAGATGACAGGACAATTCCAGCTTACCGAGGACCAGCTTGCGATCCAGGACATGGCGCAGCGGTTCACCGCCGACAATATCACTCCGCATGCCGGGGAATGGGACGAACAGCACCATTTCCCGCGCGACGTGGTCAAACAGGCGGGCGAGCTTGGCTTTCTCGGGATCTACGTGTCCGAGGAATCGGGTGGTATCGGGCTGGGTCGGCTGGATTCGGCGATCATCATGGAAGCCATGGCCTATGGCTGCCCGTCTACCAGCGCCTTCATCTCGATCCA
>DDNW01000162.1 GCA_002341345.1 Erythrobacter sp. UBA2510 | reverse complement strand
GATTTTTGCAACAGAGCCCGCCGGCGCATCAAGAAGCCATAGCCGATAAGGGACGGCACGATCACGTCGAAAGCCGGGCCTTGCTTTCCGTATTTTTCCGGATGGGCGAGCGCGTCCACCACGTCGAGAAATTCGCGGAAGGTGGAAGGCCAGCCATGGGTCAGGATGAGCGGCACGGGGTTGTCGCCCGAGCCGCGTTCATAGATGAAGTGGATCGTGTGATCCTCGCCCTCGTCATCCGTCAGCATGGCGCGGTATTGCGGAAAGCGGTTGAGCTTCTCTTCCTGTGCGCGCCAGTCGAAATCGTCGCGCCAGTATTCGATCAGCCGCTCCATATAGGAGAGGTTCGTGCCATAGGCCCAATGCTCGTTGCCGAGCGGTTCGTTCGGGAAGCGCGTGCGTTGCAGGCGGCGCTTCAGATCGTCGATCTCGCCATCCGAAACGCGGATCGAGAAGGGATCGGCCGGGACGATACGATGAGCCATGGCGCGTTCAGCCCCTTATCTGGTTGACGAAGGCGAGAACGTCATTGGCAAAGACTTCCCCGGTTTCCAGCGCGGCGAAGTGGCCGCCATGTTCGAAGTCGGTCCAGCGGACGATATTGTAGCCCTTCTCCACCATGCTGCGCGGCGGGAAGACGAGGAATTCCTTCGGGAAGTTCGCGATGGCCGTCGGGATTTCGACTTTCGTCCCCGGTGCCATGTTCGTGCCGCCTTCCTCGAACATGCCGCGATAGAACCAGGTCGCGGTGCCGAATGTGTCGGTCACCAGATAGATCATGATGTTGGTGAGGAGCTGATCCCTGGTGAAGGCATTCTCGATATGCTCCTTGCCGTCCTTTCCGCGCCGGTCGGACCAGCCGTGGAATTTTTCCGTGATCCAGGCGGCGGCACCGACGGGGCTGTCCATCATGGCGTAGGAGAGCGTCTGCGGCTTCGTCATCTGCAGGCGCAGATAGGCGCTTTCGAGTTCGAACGTCATGGCGGCGCCTGCCGCCCATTTCTGCTCTTCTTCCGTCTCCGGAAGGACCGACGGGCGAACGCCCCACATATTCAGGTGCACGGCCTTGCAGCCGCCGCCCTTGGCGGTGGAATGATTATAGGCGAGCCAGCCCGAGACCACCGAGCCCCAGTCGCCGCCCTGCGCGATATAGGTGTCGTAGCCGAGCACGTCGCGCATCAGCTTGTCCCAGAGCGCCGCCGTCGCTTTCGGGCCGAGCGGCTTTCTGGGCTTGCCGGAGAAGGCATAGCCCGGAAGCGAGGGGGCCACCACGTTCACGCCGTCCTCGGCGCTGCCGCCGAATTTCTCGGGATGAGCCAGACGCTCGATGACGTCATAGAACTCGAAGACCGAGCCCGGCCAGCCATGCGTCAGGATGAGGTTTTCAGGCTTCGCGCCCGAGCCTTTGACATGGATGAAGTGAATTTTCTGCCCGTCCACTTCCGCATGGAACTGGGGAAACGAATTGAGCTTCCGCTCTGCCGCGCGCCAGTCGAATTTCTCCGTCCACCAGGCGCAAAGTTCCTTCATGTAGTCCATGTCCGCGCCATAGGCCCAGCGGTCGCCGCCCGGTGCGATCTCGGGCATGTCGCGCCATTCATAGGCGCGGACCTTGCCAAGAATGGCGTCAAGCTTCCCTTGCGGAATGTCGATGCTGAAGGGCGTGGGTTTTGTGGCGGACATTTCGGCCTCTCCCTGTGGGGCTTATCGTTGGGGGCGATTATAGCAGGGGAATGCGCCGCCGCAAGCAAGGCCGGCAATTGCCGGGGCCTGCGAGCGCGACTAGAGTTTGAAAAAACAATTTTATGACGGGGGGATTCGAATGGCCGATGCGGTTGCGGCAAAGGAAGGCGTGCCGGGCACTTTGTCGCCGGCCTACAGGCGATATGCGCTGACGATCCTCGTGCTTGGCTATACGTCGAGCCATGTGGACCGCAACATCATGGGCATCCTGATGGAGCCCGTGAAAGCCGATCTGATGCTGACCGACACGCAGCTCGGATTTCTGTCGGGCATTGCCTTCGCCATTTTCTATGCGACGCTCGGCATTCCGATTGCACTCGTCGCCGACCGCGGCAACCGGCGCAATATCATCGCCTGGGCGATTGCGATCTGGAGCGGCATGACGGCGGTTTGCGGGCTTGCACAGAATTTCTGGCAGCTCGCGCTCGCGCGTATCGGCGTCGGCATCGGTGAGGCAGGGTCGAGCCCGCCGTCGCATTCCATGATCGCCGACATGTATCCGCCCGAGGAGCGCGCAAGCGCCATGGCGATCTATTCGCTCGGCGTCTATTTCGGCGTGATGATCGGCTTCCTTGTCGGCGGCTGGGTCGCGGTCTGGTATGGCTGGCGTGCCGCCTTCTTCGTGGTCGGTCTGCCGGGTCTCATCCTCGCGCTTATCGTGCGCTACACGCTGGTCGAGCCGCCCCGCGGCGGCGCCGATGGCATCGCGCCCGAAAAGCACGACACGCCGCTTAATTTCAGCACCGGCTGGGTGATCGTGAAGGAAGGCTTCAGCCATCTCTGGCGCACGGCGGCGGCGCGGCACGTCGTGATCGGCGTCACCATCACCTCCTTCGTCGGCTATGGCGGCGTCATGTGGGGGCCGGCCTTCCTGATCCGCACGCATGGCATGTCGATCGGCGAAGTGTCGACCTATCTCGCCATCATGGTCGGTATCGTCGGCGGGTTCACGGATAGGAAATTCAACCGCAT
>DDNW01000175.1:2991-3392 GCA_002341345.1 Erythrobacter sp. UBA2510 | reverse complement strand
AATCCTGCCCCCGCAACCAAAATTAGCTAATAACATCAACAAGATAAGCCGCCTTCGGGCGGCTTTCTTTATATCTGCGCCCCGGCTCAGGTAACGCATAGGTAACAGACGAAAGTAAATTTGGGCGTAGATCGTTACAGTCCTTCACGGGCAGGTTACACCCGAAGCGTTACCTGTAGGGAGAAAGTGGGGCCGTCCGAATCAGGTGCCCCGACCTGTACGCTTTCTCATGCTGTAAGCGTCAGAAGCTCATCATCCAAGCCATAGCGAACGATCTTGAGGCAGCCCGCGCGTCCGAGAAGATTCTCTCCACGCAGGGCCGGAAGGTGAAAGGGGAAGAACGCCGGACTGCCCAGCAGCACGCCAAGTGGCGCTTTGCCATCCGGGCTCGCCAACAGTGC
>DDNW01000175.1:0-2834 GCA_002341345.1 Erythrobacter sp. UBA2510 | reverse complement strand
CATCCGGGCTCGCCAACAGTGCCGCATGGAGTAGCAGGGCGGCGACTTCGTGGTCGGCGACTGTGAGAGGATTGGCCTTCTCGTAGCAGCCTGTCGTCGTCGCATCCTTGAGCGCCCCCCAATCGACAAAGGAGCGAACCACGAAGCGCGCATAGCGGCTGACGGTCTGGCGGTCACCGTATTGTTCCTTGAGGCGACTGACGATCTGTGCTTGGGTTACCTGAGTTTGCAGGTTGAGCAAACGCCCTGTTTGTTTCGCCGTGTTGAACCAAAAGGGATAGGCGGCCGAGATCATCGCCCAGTGGATAGCTATTGCCTGGTCTGGATAGGCGCGAAGAAGATCCAGCGCTATATCCCGAAACGAGGACAACTCAGTATCTGGCGATGACCAGATCGCCATCAGGTTGTTGACGAGAAACGTTCTGGTCCATGCGCTGCGCTCGCCCGACTGAACCTGTTTCCCCTCTAGAGTTAGGGCCGCGTGCAATTCTTGGCGAATTTCCTTGGGCGGCAGTCCGGTGAGCACCAGACTTGCCGCTTTTCGCATCCATTCATATGGAATGACCTGCTTGATACCGATGGAATCGTGACGGGTGCCCATTATGCCTCCCGCCGTTCGAACTTGATAAGGGGCACAATGACTTCCTCAATAGCGATGCCGCCATGCCCGACGAGCGTTTCGCCCGGCGTGCCAAAGGCGTCATTGCCTTGTGCAACAAGGGGGAATGTCTCAGGCGGCAGACCGACCGGATGCCAGGCCCGCGCGAACTCGAAGGCTGCGGCAGTCTGATCGCGCAATTCTGGCGTAGGATAGATCCGGACCCGTTCTCCGCGCACCTCTGCGATCACGCCTTCGCTTGGCCGCCCGTTGCCCCGACATTCGATGTTGCCGTGATCGGCCGTCAGCCATACGTCATAGCTCCGATCAAGCAGCCGTCCGATCAGTGCGCTGAGGAAACCGCCCTGGCACCATTGAGCAATCTGATTGTGCATGCCCGGGCTGCCTAGTTGCATGCCGTGCATGATCTTATCGACCTTATCGACAACCAGACCGACGATCTTGTGTTTAGGTGACGTCAGAACGGTGTCCAGCGTCTCATTGATGTCGCCGCTGGCGGGCATGTCGCCCAAGCTTTTCTGGTAAGCGATCTCGGCTTTCGTAAAGCCGGTATCTTCCCAGAATTTTCTCCAGAGATTGCCTTCGGCATGGGTCGAATGGAGTGTTGATGGAAAATAAAGGGGCGGCTTGCCGGCGAAGATGGCTTGCCGGGATATGGAAGTGAGCGTCGGAATCCAGGCGAAGACTGCGGACTCCCGCATGAGAAGCGTCCGGTCATGCTTCTGGAGGGAATGCCGGACCGTGATCCATTGATCGAGGGCCAGCCCGTCCATGACGATGAGCGCCGTGCGGGTGTTTTTTGACTGCTCCATTTCCCGCGCCATGAGCCTTGCGACATGATGCACCATCGCGGGCTTACTAGGCGGCAGGTTGATCAGGCTCGCATAGTGCCCGTTCAACCAGCAAGCGAAGGCGTCGTTTATCTCCGCACATGCCTGCCGAAAACGATCCCTGGACTCATTCCTCTCATTTGAATGCACTAGCGCACTCAGTTCCGCCCACCTGTGAGCGAAGGCAATCCAGTCTGTGTGTCGGCTGCTCTCGTTCGGACGCTCCGCGTCCACCAGCTCAAACAGGCGGGCGATCCGCGATGCGTTGCTGTCCTCTGTCTCCGTCACGATGCCACTGCGCATCCAGTCTTGCGGCTCGGGCGCGCCCGAAGGCAGATGGATCGGCGTCAACTTTCCCTCGACGAAGAGGTTGTCGATATAGACGCGAATATCGTGGTGACCGAAGGGGAGATGGTCAGGGCCGGGATAGATAAGACCATATTCCGTGCCATCCTCCCGGAAACCGGAACTGTCATGGTTTCGCAAATAGGTTGGCCAGCGCTCCTGGAGGAAAGCGTAGAAAGCGGCTTCATCAGGTACGATTGCTTCCAGCGGCCAGTCGCGGAATGCGGTCTGCGCCTTGATGACTTGCACGAGGCGGGCACTCAGTGTTGGCGGCAGATTTGTGTTTCGGTAGTGCAGACGCAGAAGTACTCGCAGCAAATCGACATCGGTGGTGATCAGTTCGGCGGCAATGCCGAAAATGTGTCGTAGGACGAAGTCCTTGGTCGCATTGTCCCCCATGCGGTCGGGCGAGACCTTGGTCTGGGCATCGAACAAGGCATCCAGAAGGCTGCTATCAAGCGATTGCAGAACCGGGTAGCTGAAATTGGGAAACAGGCTTCCCATGTTGAACGAGAGCCGCTTGCCCGCGCGCAACAGGTCATAGGGAAGCGTGTCAATTGCGGAATCAGGCAGACGCAGCGCGACGACAAGGGAGGTAGTGTCTCCTCGATCCCAAATCGATCGATACTGCGATTCATAAGCGTAGCGGAACTCGACCGGATCGCTGAATTCGATCAGGTCGAAACCCCGCTGCCGCAATTCCAGCCTCAGGCGCTCTTCGGTAAGGAGCGCGTCCGGATCGGCCACAAGCGTCAGCCGACTGACCTGTGGCACGAAAGCGGCAAGTATCGTGTCGCGCCAACTCGTCATGGCGCCCTCATGTCTGCGACCTGCATCAGGAGGAGTGGCCGGATTTCGGGCATGATTTCCCGTGCTTGGGCCATTTCCAGTCGCCATTCCGCTTCATCGGCATCGCATCGCTTCAGGCGGTGCTGGCGCACCTCCGGTAGCCCCACTCGTTCTATGGCGCGACGGCGCTCCCGCAAACTCGTGCCACCACGCTCCATTTCCCTTTCGATGGCGTCCTTGTGCTCCTGATG
>DDNW01000078.1:4168-4840 GCA_002341345.1 Erythrobacter sp. UBA2510 | reverse complement strand
CTGCTGACCACCAACAGCACCGGCGGCGGGCTGGCACCGAAGGCGGAAGGCACCCAGTTTCCGATCACCCTGTTCCAGGTGGCGACACAGCAGCTCGATCCCGAACTCCGGAAAAGCGTGCTGCCGAACGATCGCTGCTCCGCCGACACCCGCAAGGACCTGATCGCCTATCGCTGGACCAACGACAACCGGATCGTCACCGGCGGCCTGCTGGCCAATCCGCTCGGCTCGCTGGAACGGGGCCGCACGCACCATCTCGGCCGTCTTCAGGAACTGTTGCCGCAATTACCGAAGCTGGAGCCCGAATTCGCCTGGCAGGGCCGCCTTGCCGCCGCGCGGGATTACATGCCCCGGCTGATGCAGCTCGGCGACGGTGCCTTTTCCGCCATTTCCTGCAACGGACGCGGCATCGCCATGACCACCGCGCTGGGCCGCAAGCTGGCCTACTGGCTCTCCGGCGGCTCGAACGAGGAGCTGCCGCTGCCAATCACCGCGCCGGACCCGGTGCTGCTGCCGAAACTTGCCCCGCTCGCGTTTTCTGTGTGGCTGCCAATGGGACGGCGTGAGGATGCGAAGGATTTGAGGGGGTAAGCCGCCTCCTTCACCGTCATCCCGTCGAAAGACGGGACCCAGGGGAAGGCCGGCGGTGCTCAATGATCAACTAGGTCCCGG
>DDNW01000078.1:2198-4107 GCA_002341345.1 Erythrobacter sp. UBA2510 | reverse complement strand
GATTAGGTATCAAATGCACCTAGACGACAATGCGTAGGTTCGCGGCGCTGGCGGCGGCGGTTTTCCTAGTTTTGTCAGGTGGACCAATTTCCGTCATCGCAGATGGCGAAGATATCGGAGTTTTCGAATTCAACGTCATCAATGGCCCAGAAGGAGCGGTAATGAGTTTCCCGCTCTTTTCCGAAGGCGTCTCGATAGTAAATCTCTCCATAGCTATAAAGCGTGACAACTTTGTTTCTCATGCTGACCTTGGTCAGCTCCCATTCAAGTCCTTCTGGCAGGCGTGTGTTAATGGTGGATTCTTGTTTGGGGTTAATAGTTCCATGCCTATGCATGGGCGAAGCATCGAGAGAGAAGTTCTCTTTGCCTCTCGCCAGCGGATAGACCTTAGTCCTGCTTCGGACATCAAATGCTGGCGTGTTGCCGAAGTTCTTGAATTCAACGTGAAAGGTTGGGGTGTTTCCGCTGGTCGCATTTTCAATTTTATAACTGCTGATGCCAATATAGGCGCGAAGCTCTCTTTCGGAGGCGAGTTCCGTAGCACGCATGGCTTTAGCGGTCATGCGGTTGGATGTGATCGCGAGTCTGCTAACTCGTTTGGCCTCGCGCAGGTTCAGTACAACGAGCCAGATACCCCATATCGTGGCAACGACAGATGGAACCCCTACAAAACCCGCGACGAGAAACGTCCAAAAAGTCCATTCAGCCATTTCCTTTTGGGCGTACAGATCCTCTTGGGCGCGCTGTGTTTCCCATCCGCTCTTTATGTGAGCGTTAAAGCAGCGACGAAGCTCTTCTACGGCGGTGATGCCGGAGCAGCGTTTCTCAAATTCATCCTTGCGTGCGGCCTGATGTTCGGAGGTGGCGTACTCGTGATAAACGCTTTCGTATAAACCGGAGTAAGTCGCTCGGACGATGATCAAAAAAATGATCATTACGGCAATAGAGATGCCGATTATGTAAGCTCCAGCCGTTGCGTCCCTAAAGCGCTTAAACATTGCAGGAAGAATGCAGCGGTGAACTTGCCGCGTGCAACCTTGTTTCGAAGATTGCGCTCATCTTCTTGCACGCCGATTGCAGCCAGTCGTTCGACCAACTGAGCGTAAGTAACGCTCCGACGTGCCATTTCGGCTCTGAGAAGGCCCTTTGCTTGGGTCTCCCACTCGGTTAATTCAGGCATCAGCATCCTCCAAGATGTATTTTGTCATCATATATGATGCTTTCGCTCTTGAAAAGATTACATACCGTCATCATATCTAGTGCATCAGCACTGGAGACGATGACAAATGGCTCAACACTTCCTTCTTTCAGCAAAGGCCCGGACGCTGTCCGTGGTTCAAATCGCGCGGATGACGGAAGACGAGGCACGGGGCCTGTTCCGCGCTATCCGTTGGGCCGACACTGACGGCGATCCGGTTTGCCCGCGCTGTGGCTGCTACGCTGTGTACGAGTACAAGGCCCGTCGCATCTTCAAGTGCCAGGGTTGCTCGCACCAGTTCAGCATCACGTCCGGGACGCTGTTTGCGAGCCGGAAGCTGCCGGTACGGGATATCCTGCTGGCAATGGCGCTGTTCTCTAACGCGGCCAAGGGCATGAGTGCACTGCAACTCGGTCGTGATCTCGACGTGCAGTACAAGACGGCTTACGTGCTGGCTCACAAGATCCGGGAAGCGCTGGCAGCGGATCAGGCAGACGCCACGCTGAAAGGGACCGTTGAAGTGGACGGCGCCTATTTCGGTGGTCACGTTCGCCCAGAGAACCGCAAGGAAGACCGCAAGGACCGCCGGTTCAAGGAGAACCAGTCCGGCAAGCGCCGTGTCGTTGTTGTCATGCGTGAGCGCGGCGGACGTACTCTGCCGTTCGTGTTCCCGACCGAGGCCGCATCGCTGGATACGATTCGCGCCCGTGT
>DDNW01000078.1:0-2109 GCA_002341345.1 Erythrobacter sp. UBA2510 | reverse complement strand
GGCCGGATACGATTCGCGCCCGTGTCGAGCCGGGTTCGGTGGTCCACGCAGACGAGGCAGCGTCATGGGACGGTCTGCACGGTTATTACGATGCGCGCCGGGTGAACCACTCGGTAGCGTTCTTGGATGACGGCGCATGCACCAATCAGGCGGAAAGCTACTTCTCCCGTCTGCGCCGTGCCGAGTTCGGCCAGCATCACCGGATCAGCGGGAAGTACCTGCATCAGTATGCCGGTGAGATGGCATGGCGTGAGGACAACCGCCGTCAGCCGAACGGCACGCTGTTCACGGCGATGGTTGCCGCTGCGATGGCGCATCCGGTGTCGCGGCGGTGGAAAGGGTATTGGCAGCGGGGTGCAGGAAATTAAGACAACTTTTTATATATAATTCTTGGTGGTTAGCCCGGTTATAGTGTAACAAAAATGTTGACACTAGGCGCGGGGGCGACTATATAGTCGGTCAACAACACCCCCCACGCCTCTCCATGGAAGCGCCTCTGGGGGGTTTTTTTTTTGGCCTCACCTAAAGTTCCGTATAGTAAGCCTTCGCTCTCCGTCGAGCAGCAGATTCAGCTTCTTGAGGATCGGGGCCTCCTGATCGATGATCAGGATAGGGCAAATCATTATTTATCCTATATCGGCTACTATCGCCTCTCCGGATACTCACGGTATTTTTTGGGTAAGGGCGATAGATTTGTTGATGGTATTGATTTTGATAAAGTTTTGGATCTGTACGTATTCGACCGAAAAATTAGAGTGCTGATACAGGATGCGCTTGAACGAATCGAGGTCGCAATAAAAGCAGCGCTCTCTAATGTAGGAAGCGATATAGGTGGGCCATTTTGGATGTGTGATCCGGCGCACTTTGATCGCGGAAAGCACAAATCCGTCTTAGACATTCTTGACGGGGCGCTAGAAGAAAAGAACGGGTCCGACAGGCACCTATTTCTTTCCCATTTCAGACAGAAATATACTGATGAGCGCCCACCATCTTGGATGGTCATGGAAGCACTGTCCTTCGGGGCGGTATCTAAAACCTTCGGGGTTTCAAGAGGAAGCATCCAAACGGCTACATCGAAACTGTTCTGTGTTCACCGAAGCATCCTCGAAAGCTGGCTTCACTGCCTCGTGTACATTCGGAACCTGTGCGCCCATCACTGCCGAACGTGGAACAGGCGATTTACGATTATCCCGCGAATCCCGAATCAAGACTATCTGGAGTGGCAGCCATTAGGTTCCGTCAAGCTCTATACGATTGCTAGGATCATCAACGATCTAATGCATGTCATTGCCGACGGCTCTGCCTGGAACGTTCGTCTACGAGATTTGATACGAGAACGTCCGGGTGTACCGCTTAGTGCAATGGGCTTCCCCGAAGATTGGGAAGATAATTCGGCTTGGCGTTATGAAGTCGGTTCCTGATTTAGGCGCCATTCATCGTCTATTGCTAGAACGCGCCCCGCATCTTCCATCCGCTTAAGCGCTTTCTTCACCCGCTTACGGATATCGCCACGTACAGAGGTGTTCTCTTCTGCAATGCCCTTCCGCTCTAGGATGCGGGAGACAATGCCGGTCACGTCCTGCGGCCCTGATCTCAGGATATCGAGGATGAGTCGGTTAAGCTCGTTGGCCCGGAAGTAGCCCTGCTGGCGTTTGTACGTTGGCCGTATGGGGTTCTTCTCGTGGTCATAGCCGAACACGGACAGGGCGAGGTCCAGCGCCTCTATCTGTTGATCCAGTACAGACAGATGTTCTTTAGCGGTCTCACGTTCGCCTGATAGCTCAGCGCGTTTACGTATGAGGCCATATACGGTGCGTTCCATGCCCAGAGGGTAGCGGACGCATCGTGATGACCCCATGGAGGGCTAGGTGCGTTTAATGCCTAATCCCGCGAAAGACGGGACCCAGGGGAAGGCCGGCGGTGCTCAATGATCAACTAGGTCCCGGCTCTCCGGCCGGGATGACGATTAAAAAGTTAGAACAAACAAAAACCGCGGCTCCAAGGCCGCGGTTTTCTGGTTGATCTCGGATAGCCCGATCAGATGTGGATCGCGCCCTTGTTCACCGCGAGGCCTGCTTCCTTGACCGCTTCGGCCAGGGTCGGGTGGCC
>DDNW01000040.1 GCA_002341345.1 Erythrobacter sp. UBA2510 | reverse complement strand
ACGTCCCTGATGTCCACAAAACCGTAACCGCCCGATTGAGACCGCAGGTTACTTCTGAAGCATAGGGGCGACCAAGATGATCGCCATGCCGGTCAGGCAAAAGATTGCGCCGATGATATCCCATCGGGTCGGAATCTGCCTCTCTACGGCCCAAAGCCATGCGATAGATGCTGTGATGTATATGCCGCCGTAGGCCGCATATGCACGACCGGCAAACTCGACCTCAACACGCGTCAGCAAGTATGCGAACAGGGCGAGGGAGATCGCGCCCGGGATAAGCCAGAGGGCTGAGCGGTCAAGACGTAGCCAGGCCCAGAACGCGAAGCAGCCCGCGATCTCGGCGAGAGCAGCCAGGGCATACATGCCGATTGCCGCGAAGACGCTCATCATGGGCGAGCTGCGCTCCACTGCCACGGCAGCAGTTCGTCAAGCCGGTTGATCTTGTGATCATGGATACGGTCGAGGATATCGGCGAGCCAAGCCTGTGGATCGAGCCCGTTCATCTTGGCGGTTTCGATGAGGGTCATCGCCCTGGCCAGCGTCTCGCCACCGCTATCGGAGCCGGCGAAGAGCCAGTTTTTCCGTCCGATGCCGATCGGGCGCATGGCGCGCTCGGCGGGGTTGTTGTCGATGCCAACGCGGCCGTCTTCGAGGAAGAGCTCGAAGGAAGACCAGCGGCTGAGACCGTATCGGAAGGCCTTGGCGAGATCGCTCTTGCCCGGAATGCGCAGCAGCTGGGCCTCGGCCCAGGCCTTGAAGGCATCGACCATGGGGCGGGAGTGCGTCTGGCGCGCGGCCTGTCGTAGTTCGGCGGATTGACCGGCGACCTCGCGCTCGACATCATAAAGCTTGCCGATCCGGTCGAGGGCTTCCCGCGCAATCTCGGATTTCGTGCTGTCCCAGACATCATGGAAGTCGCGCCGAAGATGCGCCCAGCAGGCGGCCTCGCGGAACTGGCTGCTGCCGTCCGCGCGTGGTTCGTAAAGCAGATTGAAGCCAGCATAGGCGTCCGCCTGAAGGATACCGCCGCTGTCTTGCAGATGCCGCTGAGGATGTTCCCCCTTGCGATCCGGGGAGAAGCGGTAGACGACACCGGGCGGCGCGGCGCCGTCCCAAGGACGTTGATCCGAGACATAGGCCCAGACCCGTCCCTGCTTGACCCCTTTGCCGAGGCCGCGGTCCCGGCGTGACCGGTCCAGGACGCGGATCGGGGTGTCGTCCGCGTGCAGCACCGGCGCGGCCATCACCTCGGTCTCGATCCGTTCAATGATAGGGGCGAGCACCTTCATGGCGCGTCCGCACCAGTCCAGCAGCGTGCTGTCCGGGATGTCGGCCCCCATACGGGCGTAGATCTCGTTCTGGCGATAGAGCGGAAGGTGATCATCGAACTTGGACACGAGGATCTGGGCCAGAAGCCCAGGACCAGCCATGCTGCCGGGGATAGGGCGACTTGGGGCGGCAGGCTGCACCATCTTCTCGCACCGGCGACAGGACTTCTTCACCCGCGCGATCTGGATCACCTTCATCTGCGCCGCGACCATGTCGAGCAACTCGCTGACATCCTCACCCACCACGCGAAGGTCGCCACCACAGTCGGGACAACAGGAGCCGGGATCGAGTTCGCGCCGTTCGCGAGGGGTCGTGTCCGAGACGCGCGGGCGTCGACGAGGCTTGATCTCAGCGACAGCGGCATCGATCGCCGCAGGCACCTCCTCCTCGACTGACCCATCACGCTTCTCGGCAACTGCGACCAGGAGGTCTTCGAGCGCCAGTTCGAGCTGCGCGATCTCACGCTCAATCTTTTCCGAGGACTTTCCGAAGGCCTGTTTCTGGAGCTTGGCGATCCGCAAGCGCAGAGCCTGAACCAACTGCTCGTGGGCCTGAAGCGTGGCCGACATGCGTGCATTCTCCGCCTGAAGTGCGGCGATCATCGCCTTCAGGACCGCAGGATCATCAGAGAGAATGTGGGCATCATCGGACATGCCGACTGATACCATGCACAGGTCGAGATGGCCAATAAAACAAGTGGATTCAGGTAGATAATCTACCCGACCCGCGCGGGTGGTGCGCCCCAGTCCGGGCGCCTCCAATCGATCCCTTCCCAGAGCATCGCCAGCTGGGCGGAGGTCAGCCGCGCGGCCCCGGCCTTGGTGTTCGGCCAGGGAAACCGTCCGCGCTCGAGGATCTTGTAATAGAGGCAGAAGCCTTGGCCATCCCAGTAGAGCAGCTTCAGCCGATCCCCCTTTCGCCCCCGGAACGCGAAGACCGCGCCGCTGGTGGGTTTCTGGCGCAGCACATCCTGGGCCAGGGCTGAGAGACCGGCAATTCCTTTCCGCATGTCGGTCGCGCCGCACGCCAGGTAGACCCGGACCCCGGTGCCTGGGCCGATCATGCCGCTTCCACCGCGCGGATCAGCCCGGTCAGCGCCTCCCCATCCATGCTGCTGTCGAAACGGAGGCAGCGACCGTTCCCCAAACGCAGCTCGACAAAAACCGGGCGAGCGGGCGGGGAGTGGGCCGGTTCGGACTGGGTGCCGAAATCAAGAGGCAGGAAGACTGCTCCCCGATCCGGCGACCAAAGGCCCTTCTTCTTCAGGTCCCGGCGCCAGCCGTAGATTTGCGAGCGTGTGAGCTCATGTCGCTGAGCAACTTGCGTAACCGAAGCCCCGCCAGCACCCACTTCCAGCAAGATCTCGAGCTTCTCCTCGTCGCTCCAACGACGGCGCCGCTCGACACCCAGAACCTCACCCAACATAGCGCCTCCCGATAAGACACGTCGCTAAAGACGTCGTTATGCACGTGTCTTATCTCGGTCCGCCTCCATCAGGCAGGCGGCATCAATCGGGCGCTTACACAAAACCAAGTCCACGGCTGA
>DDNW01000199.1:16736-22773 GCA_002341345.1 Erythrobacter sp. UBA2510 | reverse complement strand
GGCCTCGCCCAGAGCCTGATCATCATCGTCGGTATCGTGATCGTCGGTTTCGCGGTGTTGAGCAATGTCTCGGTCGAGGAGATCCACGCCAATCTCGCCGAGAGCCAGCCCATGCTGGTGACGATCTTGTTCCCCGCCGCGCTGATGGCAATCTTCAACAATCTGCTGTTCGGCCTGGGCGAGGTCTTTCACAACAATGTCTGGTGGAGTCGCGCCTTTGCCTTCCGCGAGGGCGTGGCGGGCAAGGCCTTCGCCATCGCCGGACTCGTCTGGCTGCCGATCCCGATAGCCGCCGGCTTCATCGCGCTCGCCTCGGGCGCTTTGAACATAGCGGTACCGAGCGCGGACATGGTCGGGCCGCTGGTCATTGCCGAGGTGCTGGGCGAGATTGGTGCCATCGCCGTATTCGTGATCGTGTTTTGCTCACTCGCTTCCAGCATCGACAGCCTGCTCGCTGCGACCTCTGACCTTATCACCGAGGATGTCTACCGCCGGATGTTTCGTCCTGCCGCCTCGCCGGAGGCCCTGAAGCGCGCTGCGCAATGGATCACGCTCCTGCTGGGCGTCGGCACATGGGCTGTGTGCGTACCGCGGATCGGCACGCTCGCCTCGGTGCTGTTTTTCGCCGGACCGCTGGTTGGGGCGATGATCTGGCCGATCGTGACCGGCCTCTACTGGCGGCGCGCGACCGCCATCGGAGCCATCGGGGGCATGCTGCTGGGCGCTGCCTGCGGGCTGGTCGCCTATTTCCAGATCGGCTGGTTCGTCGCGAGCACGGTGGGGACGGCGGTCTCCATGGTGTGGGTGCTTGCCTGTGCTGCACTTTCCAAGTCCAGTTTCGACTGGGCCAGACTGAAGGAGGGCGTGTAATGTTCAGCGCCGGATTCCTCGAAGTTCTCGTCTACGGCTCGCTGGGCTGGTGTGCGCTTTCAGCGCTGGGCCTGCTCACCATGCTGGTGCGCGATCTTACCAAGGGGGCTACCTGGTGACGATCCCCGCAGCGCGCGTCGACCACCTTGCCGAAACCGGACGTCTGATGGGGCGGATCGGCAATTGCCCCAATCCGGAGGGGGTGCTGCAATATCAGCCCAAGCTGCGGCTCGATGTGCTCGACCGGTTACGCTATTCTTCGGTCCTGTCCGCCGCGCAGTTCGACAAGGATCTGCTGATTGAGTTGCTCAAGCTGTCGGCCTATCTCCAGCTGCGCAAATATCCGGTGCGAAGGGCGCTGGAGGACAAGATCATGGCGGCCGCTTTCTTCGAGCCGAGCACGCGCACGCGGCTGAGTTTCGAGAGCGCGATGCTGACCGTAGGCGGGCAGACGATCAGCGTCGCCGATGCCAAGACCACGGGTGTCGCCAAGGGCGAGAGCTTGCGCGACATCGGGCAGATGTTCAATTCCTATGCCGATGTCGTGGTGGTGCGTCATACGGAGCAATCGGCCATTGCCGAGCTGACCGAATATATGCGCATTCCGCTGATCAACGGCGGCAACGGGTCGGATGAACACCCGACGCAGGCGCTGGCCGACTGGTATGCACTGCTCAAATGGCGGCCCGAGATTGCCTTCGGCACCATCCCCGACAAGTTCCGCCTCAACCTCGGGATCATCGGCACGCCGGGCAATATGCGCACGGTCAAGAGCTTCCTCAAGCTGGCGCTGCTGTTCCCCGAGAACATCAATCACATCACCATTTTCTCGGAGATGGCAGACCCGCTGGGCGAGCATCTGCGCGAGATTTGCGACAACAGCCCGATCGGCATCAATTTCAGCCGCGATCTGGAAGGCAGCCTCGAATATCTCGACGTGATCTACATGAACGCGATCGCCTTTCTGGGCGACGGCTATCGCTTCTACGCCGAGAACTTCCAGCTCAATGCGCAAAGCAAGATGAAGCACGATACCGTGATCCTGCATCCGCTGGCGCGGGGCGCGGAGCTGTCGACCGACCTCGATCGCACCCAGCACAATCTCTATTTCAACCAGGCCGACGGCGCCGTCTGGGTTCGCCAGGCGCTGCTGCTCGCCATTTTCGACCGGGTGCGTCACACGCTGCCCGACGACCTGCTGATTTAAGGAACGCGAACCTCTATGTGCGGCATTGCCGGGGTGTGGAGCCCCAATACCAAGCGCGACGACACCGATGCCATTGTCCGGGCCATGGCCGACCGCATGTATCACCGCGGCCCCGATGGCTGGGGCAGTCATGTCGACCCGGCCAATGGCCTTGCCATGGTCCACACGCGCCTGTCGATCATCGGGCTTAATGCCGGCGACCAGCCGATCTTCGGGCAGGAAAGCGACGGGACGGACGGTTACGTGATGACCGTCAATGGCGAGTTCTACGACTACAAGCGCTATCGCGGCATCCTGCGCACCGACGGCTATGATTTTACCACCAAGTCCGACAGCGAGATCGCGCTGAAGCTGTTCGACAAGCACGGTTTCGACTTCATGGAGCATTTGCGCGGCGAATTCGCCTTCGCGATCTTCGACGAGAAGCGACAGCGCATGATCCTTGTGCGCGACCGCTTCGGCATCCGCCCGCTGTTCTACCATGTCAGTGACAAGGGCTTCTTCTGGGGCAGCGAGATGAAGGCCATGCTCGCCCATCCCGATGTGCCGCGCCAGATGTGCCCCAAGGCACAGCTGCACCAGATGATGCAGGTGATGGTGCCCGGCATGACCCTGTTCGATGGCATTCATGCGCTCAAGCCCGGCCATATGCTGATCGTCCAGAAGACCGATGACGGCTTCGATCTGGAAGAGCGCCGCTACTGGGACGCTGAATTTCCGCTCGACGGCGAGCACGACGACCTGCCCGACGAGGAGCATATCGAAAATGTCCGTCAGGCGCTGGTCGAAAGCGTCGCCTTGCGACTGGAGGCGGATGTTCCCGTCGCCTGCTACCTCTCGGGCGGGATCGATAGCTGCTCGATCATCGGAATGGCCGCGGCGATCCAGCAATCGCCGGTCAAGGCCTTCACCATCAGTTTCGACGATGCGCGCTATGACGAGGCGCATATCGCGACGGAAATGGCCGAGAAGGCGGGCGCGGATCAGGACATATTGAAGCTGAAGGCCGTCGATCTCTACGGTAAGAATTTCGAGGACGCGGTCTATTATTCGGAGCGCACCTTCTACAACACGCTCGGCGTCGCCAAGATGCTGATGAGCAAGCACGTGCGCGAAGTCGGCTACAAGGTCGTCATCACCGGCGAGGGATCGGACGAGCTTTTCGGCGGCTATGCCCAGTTCAAGGCCGATTATTTCCTCCACGATCCTGCCTATGCCGAGACATCGGCAGGCGCGGACATGAAGGAGCGGAACAAGATCTTCGCCGGCTCGGTGCTGGCCGAACAGCAGATCAGCCACCCCGCCTTCGACGAGGTGATGGGCTTCACCCCTTCGTGGATCCAGCCGTGGATGCTGGTGCTCGAACGGGTGAGGCCGCTGCTTTCCGAGGAGTTCAAGGCCAAGCTGGGCGATTACGATCCGATCGCCGCTATCGCCTACAGCCTCGACCGCTCGATGCTCGACGGGCGGCACGTGCTCGACAAGGTGCAGTACAGCTGGATCAAGACCATGCTGGAGGGGCAGATCCTCAACTGGGGCGGTGACCGGGTCGACATGGCCAACAGCCTCGAAAGCCGTCCGGCCTTCCTCGATCATCATGTTGCCGAACTGGCTATGCGCATCCCGCCGCATGTCCGCATCCGTGACGGGATCGAAAAATGGGTTGTGCGAGAGGCGATGAAGCACGTCCTGCCCGAAGTGCTCTACAAGCGCGAAAAATTCGCCTTCATGGCGCCGCCTGCGCATACGGACGAGGCCAAGACCATGGAGATCAATAAGTTGATCGAAAAGTGGCTCTCGTCAGAGGAGATCGCGGAACACGGCATTTTCGACGAGGCGAAATTGCGCCAGTCGATCGAGGACTATCGCAAGAGCGACGACCATGCGCAGAATACACGCAAGGACATTATCCTCAATCACGCCATCGCGCTGCACGCGATCGATGAATTGATCGCGGGCTAGGCAGGCTTCGAGAACATCTCGCCAGATGGGCTGACTGGCTGGTGATCCTTGCGTTGCTCGTTCCAGCACAGCCACGTCATATAAGGCGCGGCGAGGAAGCGCAGGCCCAGCACTGCTAGGCCCAGCGCCATCAGCACGCCTAGCTCGGGGCCGATCGAACCACGTAGCGCGAAGATGACGGCGGCCATCAGCAACGCGGCAGCGCCCAGCACGCTCTCGGTCCGAACGCCTGCCAGCGAGGCGGCCAGTTCCGATCCCTCTCCGAATTTTGGCGTCCGTCGCCAGGCCAGCGGCTTGCTCGACAGGCCCGCAAGGCCCGCCTGCAGGACCACATAGCTGAGCGAGGCGCGCGCGATCTCTCCCCGGACCATCGCCATGAGCGAGGTGCAACCCGACAGGCGATAGCGGTGCCAGGTCCGCACGAGGAAGGCGGCGACCGACACGGGCAACAGCACCCAGACCAGCTGCGGCAGCTCGACCGGATCGATCATGCCGGTCAGCGCACCCAGCGTGAATGCGGTCAAAACGCCCATGCCAAAGACCAGCGACAGCAGCGTCTGGATCGGCGCCATGCAGCGCAGCACCTCGAGCATCTTGGTCCAGCCGGGAAGCGGCGCGGCGAAGGGCTGGGGCAGGAACAGCCGCCAGTGTCGCACCAGCTGCTGCACCGGCCCCGCCGTCCAGCGGAAGCGCTGCTTGCGATAATCGTCGAAGGTCGCCGGGATCAGGCCGCGCCCGAAGGTTTCGCCGATATAGATACCGCGATAGCCAGCGGCACGCAGCCTCACCGAAACCTCGGAATCCTCGGTCAGGCACCATTCGGCCCAGCCGCCAACCTTTTCGAGTACGTGCTTTCTCAGGATGCACATCGTGCCGATGGTGAAGGCGCCGCCATATTCGTGCACGCCGAGCATATCGACCTTGTTGTTGGGCATGTATTCCCAATAGCAACCGGTCAGATAGTCGCTGGCCTCGTAGTCACGGTAATCGTGGGGGGTCTGGACATAGGCGATCTTCTCGTCGGCGAAGAAGGGCACCAGCCGGGCAAGGAAATCGGCTTCCGAATAATAGTCGGCATCGACCACCGCGATCAGCTCGGCATCCTCGGCGGTCTCGCCGATCAGGAAGTTGAGTGCGCCCGCCTTGGCACCCGGCAGCGGCGATACGTGGTAGAAGCGAAATACCTCGCGCCCGAGCTCAAGGTTGAGCAGCTTTGCATGGCGTTCAAGCGGCCGCCACAGCGCCTCGTCCTTGGTGTTGTTGTCGCACACCAACACCTCGAAATTGTCGTAATCGAGCGCGGCGAGCGTATCCATCGTTGCGCGCACCACCTCGGGCGGCTCTGCATAGCAGGGCAGGTGGATCGAGACCTTGGGCCGGTAGGTACTGCTTGGGTCCGCTACTGCCTGGATCGGTTCGCGCCAGCGGGCATGAGTAAGTACGGCCTCGCGCGCAATCTTCTCAAGGCTGCGCGCGACGAGCAGCAATTGCACCGCAAACAGGCCCAGCAGGCCGAGCGCCTTGACGGGGGTGGGCAGGCCAGTCTCGATCACGAACAGCAGCGACCATGCCCCGCCGACGATCAGTCCGAAGAAGTCGACCGTCAGCCAGGCGATGCCCGAAGTGCTGAAATTGCGGAACCCCATGCGGGCGACCGATGCCAGCGCGAAGAAGCAGGCCAGCGGTACCAGTACGCGCGTGAAACCGACCCACACGCCCGCCAGCATCGCGGCCAGCGTGGCGGCGATCACCAGCCCGGTCGGGCCGTTGAGACGCGAATTGCGCAGCATGTGCGAAGCCTTGACCTCGTGCGAGATCCATACGGAGGCGATCAGCGCCATCAGGGCAGCAAAAAGCACAAACGGATCGAGATCGGTGCGTTCGAGCAGCAAGACGAATTTTCCTCAGGCGCGGGGTGTTTGATGCACTGCAACAAATGACAGAAGCTGATATATTTTGATGCATGTCTGGCATGCTCGGCAAGCTTAATTGCGATGA
>DDNW01000199.1:15074-16608 GCA_002341345.1 Erythrobacter sp. UBA2510 | reverse complement strand
CGGCAAGCTTAATTGCGATGAATCGAGCAATTGCTAAGGACATTCGGCGCCCCGCGTCACGATGTTTCAGGGATGGCTGTTGAAATGCGCGATTAATGTCGTGGTGCGGCCAGCTCTTGTTACACGCGACAGGGTTTGCGCCCCGCCGGACCGTCCGATGTGCGTTTAGCGATTCGCCAGGTGTCGTCAGGCAGCCACGCGCTCGCAGGCGAGTTCGAGCACGCATTCGAGCAGCAATTGTGCCCCGCGTTCGCAATCGGACCAATGGGTCCATTCGTCCGGCGCATGGCTGACGCCGTTAACGCTGGGTACGAAGATCAGCCCGGCGCGAGTGTGGCCACAGAAGAACTGAACGTCATGGCCAGCCCCAGAGGGCATGACCATGTTCGACAGGCCCAGTTCTTTTGCCTTCTTGGCGATCAGCGCAACCAGCCCGTCATCGCAATAGGCGGGTTTGAGCCAGCTCATCTCTTCATATTCGAACTTCAGCTTGTGCTTGCGGGCCATGGCCGAGAGCACCCGGCGGCAGGCATTTGCGAGCGCGGTCATCACGTCCTCGTCCAGATCACGGCCGACGATGGTGAAGTCGACCTCGCCCGGCACGGTATGCGGAAAGCCGGGTTTGAGCGCGACATGGCCGATCGTGATCCGGCTCTTGTCCGTTCCTTCCTCGTCGATGATGCGCTGAATCTCGTGCGCGAACTCGACCATGCCCATTAGCGCGTCGGAGCGCATGTCCATCGGTGCTGTGCCCGCGTGATCGGCCTTGCCCAGCAGGCGGCAGTTCCACTTGAAGACGCCGGAAATGCCCTCAACCACGCCGATCGTGACCTTTTCGGTATCAAGCACCGGCCCCTGTTCGACATGCAGTTCGAGGAAGGCGCGAATCTCCTCCGGGCGGCGGAATGCATGGACGGCGTCCAGCGCGTTGAGCCCTGCTTCCTCCATGGCGTCCTTGAGGGCGTTGCCATGCTCGTCCTTGGCCGACAGGATCCAGTCGCGGGTGACATGCCCGGTCATCGCCTGCGCTCCGAGCATGCCGCCGAAACGGCCCTCTTCCTCGCTGGTGGCCACGACCTCGATGGGGTAGTTTGGCGTGATCCCGGCCTCCTGGATCGCACGCACGATCTCCAGCCCCGCGACCACGCCGAGCACACCGTCAAAGATACCGCCAGCCGGGACCGAATCGAGATGCGAGCCGATCATCACGGCGGGCTTGCCCTCGCTGCCCTGCGGCCCGTAGCGCCCGATGATATTGCCCGCGCCATCCATCCGCGCGCTCATCCCCGCCTCGGTGAACTTGTCCAGCAGCCATTCGCGGGCGGCCATGTCGGCCTTGGAGAAGCCCTGCCGATAGACGCCGCGATCTGCCTCCTGCAGGCCGAAGCGGGCGATGCGCAGGACATCCTCCTCGATCCGCTGAATGCTGACCTTGGGGGCGTTGCGGCGTTGGGACGACTCGCTGGCAGTATCTTTGCTGGGCATGGCGCGAGACTAGCCAGAGGCAGGCAAGATGGGCAAGTCGCGCCTGTTT
>DDNW01000199.1:6936-15024 GCA_002341345.1 Erythrobacter sp. UBA2510 | reverse complement strand
CAAGTCGCGCCTGTTATTCAGGCGATTGCGTGGGGGTGGGGAATGTCCCTAGACTGGTCGCATGAGCGCTACCGGTAAATTCAAGATCAAGCTGCAGATCATGTGCGGCGAGGAGATCGCGATGGGGCCGGGCAAGGCCGATTTGCTCGAGGCGATCGCGGCCGAGGGATCAATCTCGGCAGCAGCGCGCGCATTGGGCATGAGCTATCGGCGGGCGTGGATGCTGGTTGATGTCATGAACCGCTGCTGGCGCGAGGTGCTGGTGGAAACCGGCGGCGGCGGACGCGGAGCGGTCGTGACCGGCCATGGCGAAATGGTGCTGGCGCATTATCGCAGCCTGCAAGCCGCCGCTGCGGGCCTGCGCGAGGGGCAGGACTGGCAGGCGCTGGAACAGGCGCTGCGCGAGCGCCCGCAGCGCTAGTCGCGGATCGGCTGGGCGATCAGGCAGGTGCCACCCGGTGCGAAGGTGACCGCATCGATCTCCTGCGCCAGCGCACATTGTCCGGGCCGGACCAGTTCGCCTTCGACCATCACCTCGCCCTCGCGCGGGATCACCAGCAGCGGGCCACGATAGCGCGCCGAAATCGACGGATCGGATTCGCCCGCCAGCTGGTCGAGCCGGAAGAACGGGCCATCGACCAGATTAATGTCCGATCCGTGACCGACGAAATTGCTCAGCCCCATGTCGTAGGGGGAGCCGTCGGCGACCTCCATCCCCTCTTCCAGATGCAGTTCGCGCGGGCGGCCATAATCGTACAGGCGATAGGTGATGTCTGAATTCTGCTGGATCTCGATGATCGCGCAGCCCGGCCCGATGGCGTGAACGGTGTTGGCGGGGATGTAGAAGAAATCCCCCGCACTGACCTGGTGCCAGACCATCATGTCCTCGATGCTGCCGTCTTTGGCCGCGGCACGCATAGATTCGGCGTCGACCGGCTGCTTGAAGCCGATGCCCAGCGTCGCGCCGGGTTCGGCATCGATCACCAGCCAGCATTCTTCCTTGCCCTGCTTGCCGATGCCCTTGGCCAGCGTCTGCTCGTCCGAGGGGTGGCACTGGACCGAGAGTTTCTCGCTCGAAAAGAGATATTTCACCAGCAGCTCGGGCATGGCCTCGGGCGGTTCAAACCAGATTTCGCCGATCCGCTTGCCTTCGGGTGCGGTAAAGGGTGCTGGCAGCACGTCGCGGCCCCAGACCTTCTCGACAGTGCGGGTTGGCAAAAGCATGGTTTCAAGCGCTCCGGTGCAAGGCTTCGGCGACAATCTGCTGCCTTATATCACACGCACCGGGCGGTGGCTCCCCATCCGTATGGCGGCAAAAACGCAAGACCGGAAATGGGACACTGGCCGGATGGATGGTGCGTGATTGGGCCATGATAAAGCGTCTCACGATTATTTTTGCGATGGCTTTTTGGTTAGTCTGGCGCAGCCTGATTGTGGGCGAATCCGTCGTGGAGGGGTTTGAATCAAAGCCCTTTAGATAGATTACTGCGTAAATGGCCAAAAATATTTGAATGTTTATCTCTCAAATGTCGATATTATAATGTAATTTCACAAAAAAGTTTGTGCAATTGCACAATTGAGGCTCGACGCGGGCGATTGCCTCGCTATTTTGCGCGGCACAATGATGTCCTCCGAACTCGTGCTGCCCCTGATCGCTCTTCTTCTTGCAGGGGCGGGCGCCGGCTTTGCCGGTGGCCTGTTCGGGATCGGCGGCGGCTTCGTCGTTGTGCCCGCGCTGGTGCTGCTGTTGCCGCTGATCGGGACCGAGGCCGAGCAGGTCACCCACATCGCCGTGGGCACCTCGCTGGCGACAATCATTTTCACCTCGATCCGGTCGGTGCGCAGCCATGCCGCGCGCGGCGCGGTGGATGCCGGCGTGCTCAAGACCTGGGCGCCATGGGTGGTACTCGGCACGGGACTGGGGACAATGATCGCGGACCGGATATCGAGCGAAACGCTGGCGCTGATTTTCGGCCTCGGCGTCCTTGGATTTGCCGTACATTTCCTGACCCCGCGCATTCGCGAGCAGGCGACGGTACAGCCGATGCCGGGAGGCGCGGCGCGGATTGGCCTGGCGGGCGGGCTCGGCCTGCTGTCGGCCCTTCTGGGGATCGGCGGCGGGACGATCACCACGGTAGTGATGACTTTGCACGGCGCCTCGATCCATCGCGCTATCGGCACGGCGAGCGGCATGGGTGCGATCATCGCACTGCCCGCGACGATCGGTTTCATGATTATCGGTTTTGACGAGCCGGACCTGCCGTGGGGATCGGTCGGCTTTGTCAATTTGCCCGCAGCTGCCGCCATTATCGCGACATCGGTGCTGCTGGCACCGCTCGGCGTTGCCGCTGCGCATCGTTTGAGTCCGAAGCTGCTGCGGATGGTGTTCGGGCTTTATCTCGTGGTCGTCGGCGTGACGATGATATTCAGTAAATAACGGCAGAAAAGGGGAAAGCAGATGGTCACAACTCGCAGAACATTTCTCGGCATGGGAACGGCAGCGGGTCTCGCCGCCGGGATGACCCCTTCGCTGGCATTCGGGCAGGCTTCGATCGCCAGCGTCGCCAGCACCTTTGGCCCGCCCGACGGGCTGGCGCTGCTCTCGCGCAATGAAAACCCTTATGGCCCCGCGCCGAGCGCGATCGAGGCGATTGCCGCCAGCGCCAAGAACGGCTGCTATTATGCCAATCGCGGGCTGGAAAAGCTGACCGCGATGATCGCCGAACGTCATGGCGTCAGCCCCAAGCAGGTCGTGCTGGGCTCCGGCTCGACCGAGATCCTGTGCGCGATCGCACTGGCCTGGGGTGCCAAGGGCAAGATCGTCGCGCCCGGCCTCTTCTGGGACAGCACGGTCAAGTACGGCGAGGCCAAGGGCGTGAGCGCGGTACGCGTGCCGCTTGCCAGTGACATGTCGGTCGATCTCGCCGGGATGGAGGCCGCGTTCAATGAAGGCGGGGTGTCGCTCGTTCATGTCTGCAACCCGAACAACCCGACCGGCATGGTCGTGCCTGCCGCGCAGCTGCGTGCGCTGGCGGCGAAGGTCACGCCCACCACCACGCTGCTGGTTGACGAGGCCTATAACGAACTGACCGACGATCCCGAAGCCGAGACGCTGGTCGATCTCGTGCGCGAAGGACAGGACGTCATCGTCTGCCGTACCTTCTCCAAGATCTACGGCATGGCCGGCATGCGCGTGGGCTATGCGCTCACCAGCGAGGAGAATGCGGCACTGATCTCGACCTATCTGATGAGCTTTGGCGGTAATGTCTCCGGCCTTGCCGCAGCCATCGCGGCCTATGACGATTACGGCTTCCTCACGCAGAGTAAGGCGATGGTTCAGGAAGGGCGCCAGATGATCCTCGATGCGGTCGCCACGGCGGGCCTGACCGCGCTGCCGAGCCAGACCAATTTCGTCTATGTGGAAGTGCCCGATGCCAATGCCGTGCAGGCGGCAATGGCCGAGCGCGATATTGCGATCCGTGGGGCCTATGGCGAATGGACGCAATATTCGCGCGTCAGCTGCGGCTATATGGAAGATGTCGCCCGTTACGCGGCGGCGCTGCCGGAAATCATCGACCAGCTGCGCGCCTGAACCGCGCCATAGGAGAACGCATGATGGCCAAGGAGCTTCTCGGGGCGGGCACTGTTGCACTGGCCCTCTCCGTCTTGATTGAATCGGCGTCGGTTTCGGCACAGGTGCTGGTGCCGGTGCAGTCGGAGCGACTCAACCACGAAATACCGATTCCGGTATTCGCTGCCGATGCCACTTGGCCAGATCTCCCCGAAGACATGATGCTGGGGCAAGTGTCGGGCATCTCCGTGGGGCCTGACGACCACCTGTGGCTGACCCAGCGGCCGCACTCGCTTGGGCCGACCGATACCGGGCTCGACCGGGGAGAGGCGGTCGCCTGCTGCCGTACGCCTGAGCCGGTATTGCGGCTTGATCCGCAGGGTCGGGTGGTCGCCGCCTGGGGTGGCCCCGATCATGCGCCCGAGATCGACGGCGTAAACCAGTGGCCCGCCAGCACGCATGGTATCTATGTTGATGCCGACAGCAATGTGTGGATCGGCGGCAATGGGGCAGGGGATCATGCCGCGCTGAAATTCTCCGCCAGCGGCGAATATCTGGGGCAAGTCGGTCGCCGCGAGCAGACGGGCGGAAACTTTTCCGAAAACCTGCTCGGCCTGCCGTCCGATATCAGCGTGGCTGGCGATAGCGTGCTGTTCGCCGATGGCTATGCCAATAAGCGCGTGATCGAATTCAGCGAAACGGGCGATGGCGTTTTCGCTTTCGAGGAATTGTTCGGCGCATGGGGCAAGCCGCCGGTGGCCCCGGTAAGGGAAGGGGATTTCGACCAGAGCCAGGCCACCAGCACCAGCGACGGCGGCCCCCAGCTGGAGGGCGAAAACTTCGGCGATATCGTGCATTGCGTCGTGCGGGGCCCGGACAGCACCCTTTATGTCTGTGACCGACGCAACAACCGCGTGCAGATTTTCCGCGAGACCGAAGCTGGCTTTCAATTCCTCGAAAATCTGGTCATTGCCGGGGAAACGGGCGGGACCCGTACTGCGACCGATGTGGGGTTCAGCCCCGACGGCACTTATGTCTACGTTGCCGACATGATGAACGGCCGGGTGTGGATCTTGCTGCGCGAAACGCACGAAGTGCTCGGCAGCTTCGGCAAGAACGGCCGTTATCTGGGCGAGTTCATCTGGCTGCACAGTCTGGACGTGGATAGTCAGGGCAATATCTACACCAGCGAGGTCAGCACCGGGCGCCGGGTTCAGCGCTTCGTGATGACCGGCATAGCCGAATAGCGCAACTGAAACGGGCAGTCGTCCTGCCCCGGACTGATACGCAGGTGCGCAACAGGCGCAAAACGGGCCAATCTGCGCCGCGCGTTATCTTGCCATTCACCATGCGCGGCCTACATTGGCAGGTGCGAAAGGAATATCTGCCCGATGAGCGACAATCGCGAGCCTGAGAATGGCCCCAATCCCTGGATGAAGAGCCTCATGATCTGGGGCGGCATTTTCCTCGCCCTGTTGCTGGTGGTTTCGGCCATTGGCGGCCCGCCTGAACCGTCGGGCACGCAGATCACCTATTCCGAATTCCGCAACAAGGTCGCCGAAGGCTCGGTCAAGGAAGTGACCATTGGCGAACAACGCATTTCGGGTACGCTCGGCAATGACACCGCTTTCACCACCACGCCGGTTCCCGGCGATACGTCGCTGACCCAGCTGCTGGAGGATAATGGCGTCGAATTTACCGGCCTGCAGCCGGAACAGGGCAATCTGTGGCTGGCGATCCTCGTCAACACGCTGCCGTTCCTGCTGATCCTGGGCATCGCGTTCCTGGCGCTGCGACAGGTGCAGAAGGGGGGCGGCTCGGGCGCGATGGGTTTCGGCAAGTCGAAGGCCAAGCTGCTGACCGAGAAACAGGGCCGCGTAACCTTTGACGACGTTGCGGGTATCGACGAGGCGCGCGAGGAACTGCAGGAAATTGTCGAGTTCCTGAAGGACCCGTCACGCTTTTCGAAGCTGGGCGGCCAGATCCCGTAGGGCGCGCTGCTGGTTGGCTCGCCCGGTACTGGCAAGACGCTGCTGGCCCGCGCGATCGCGGGCGAGGCGCGGGTGCCGTTCTTCACCATTTCGGGCTCCGACTTCGTCGAGATGTTCGTTGGTGTCGGCGCCAGCCGCGTGCGCGACATGTTCGAGCAGGCGAAGAAAAACGCGCCCTGCATCGTGTTCATCGACGAAATCGACGCGGTGGGCCGCCATCGCGGCAATGGCATCGGCAATTCCAATGACGAGCGCGAGCAGACGCTGAACCAGCTGCTGGTCGAGATGGACGGCTTCGAGGCGAACGAAGGCATCATCATCATCGCCGCGACCAACCGCCCCGACGTGCTCGACCCTGCGCTGCTGCGGCCGGGCCGCTTCGACCGTCAGGTTGTGGTACCGATCCCCGATATCGACGGGCGCGAAAAAATCCTTTCCGTCCATATGAAGAAGGTGCCGCTGGCGCCCGACGTCAATCCGCGCACCATCGCGCGCGGCACGCCCGGCTTCTCGGGTGCGGACCTTGCCAACCTCGTCAACGAGGCGGCGCTGCTGGCCGCACGGCGCAACAAGCGTCTTGTCGCCATGCAGGAGTTCGAGGACGCCAAGGACAAGGTCATGATGGGCTCTGAGCGCAAGAGCATGGTCATGACCGACGACGAGAAGAAAATGACCGCCTATCACGAGGCGGGCCATGCGATTGTCGCCGTGCACGAGGACGCGTCGGATCCGATCCACAAGGCCACGATCATCCCGCGCGGCCGCGCGCTGGGCATGGTGATGCGTCTGCCAGAACGCGACAATTACTCCTACCACCGTGACAAGATGCACGCGAACCTGTCGGTTTCGATGGGCGGGCGCGTGGCCGAGGAAATCATCTTCGGTTACGACAAGGTTAGCTCCGGCGCCTCGTCCGACATCCAGTATGCGACCGATCTGGCGCGCAACATGGTCACCAAGTGGGGGATGAGCGATAAGCTTGGTCCGCTGCAATATGAGCAGAGCCACGAAGGCTATCTGGGCATGGGGCAGACCACCCGCACCTTCTCCGGGGCGGAAACGAACAAGCTCATCGATGCCGAGATCAAGAACCTCGTCGAAGGCTCGCACAAGCGAGCCACCGAAATCCTGACCGATCACGAGGACCAGCTCCATCTGCTGGCACAGGCGCTGCTCGAATATGAGACGCTGACCGGTGACGAGATCAGGCAATTGCTGGAGACCGGCAAGGTCGACCGTGCGGACGAGCCCAAGGGCCCGGTGATTGCGCAGCCCACGCATGGCTCCTCGATCCCCAAGGCGGGCAAGAGGTTCGGTGGTTCGGGTGAGGCACCCCAGGGCGCATAACGATCCTCGCCGGCTCGGCAGTCGTTCGCGCCCTATACTCCCAGATCGCTGAGCGCGCGGACGATCTGTTCGCGCGCTTCGCCTTCCTGATAGGGAAAGGCGTAAAGGAAGTCCTGCGTCGAAACACCGTGCTCGGCACTGCTCGCCTTGGCCACCCATTGTGCCGCCGTCTGCTTGTCGCTGTTCAGGTTCGCGGCCATGGCGGCAATCAACTCGATATGCTTGTGAGCGCCGGGGAGCAGGGCGGCCTTGACCGCAAGCTCCTGCGCCGCCGCGAAATCGCCCAGTTGGATCTGCCCAAGTGCCTGAGATGACACCATCGCATAGCGTAGCGGATCGAGCGGGCTCAATTGCAGCGCGCGGAGCAGGTCCTGCCGCGCGGACGTCGTCTGTCCGGCGAGGGTCTCCACCAGACCGCGATTGTAACATCCCAGTGCGTAGTTCGGGCTGAGCGACACCGCCTCGTCGAAACAGGCGGTGGCCGAG
Source organism: Erythrobacter sp. UBA2510 (assembly GCA_002341345.1). Taxonomy (GTDB): domain Bacteria; phylum Pseudomonadota; class Alphaproteobacteria; order Sphingomonadales; family Sphingomonadaceae; genus Alteraurantiacibacter. The sequence continues at coordinate 7,629 of DDNW01000199.1, read as the reverse complement.
GGCAGATTGCCCTGCAGCCACATCGCCCGGCCAAGATTGAAATGGGCGAAAGGGTCGAGCCGGTCGGCCTGCACTGCCTCGGTCGCCAGCGCCAGAGCGTTGTCGGCCTGCGCCGCCGGGTCGTCGGCATATTTGAGGAAGGCATTCTGGAAGCGAGTGAAGGAGAGGCCGCCCAGCGCACGCGAAAAGCCGGAGTCCTGCGCCAGCGCCTGTTCGAACAATTGCGCGGCGCGGGCATTATCGGCGGCGGTAAAGCGGTACATATGTTCGAGCCCGAGGTGGAACCGGCTCCATGGATCGAGCGCCGTTTCCGAGGCATGACGGGCGAGCTGCGCCTCATTGTCGGGAATGCGCAATTCCGCCGATCGGACGACGCCGCGCGCGATTTCCTTGCGCAAGGCTGCCAGTTCATCCAGTCCCGCCTCATAGCTGTCGGTCCACACGACATGGCCACCATCGGCATCGCATAGTTCGACCATGACCTGCACCCGGTCAGGCTGGGGCGCGATGCTGCCGATGAGGCAATAGCGCACTTCGAGTGCGTTGCGGACCGCAGTAAGGTCTGCCTCGTAACTGCGGAAGCGGAAGGAGGAACCGCGTGCGATCACATGCAGCCAGCGCAGGCGCGAAAATTCGGCAATCAGTTCGTGGCTCAGCGCCTCGGACAGAAAGGCCAGCGACCCGGCCTCACCG
>DDNW01000199.1:444-6852 GCA_002341345.1 Erythrobacter sp. UBA2510 | reverse complement strand
GAGTCGTCGCAAGGTCGCAGGCGCATCGTCCTGCGGTGTAAATTGCGACACCTTTGCTAGGGCCGGCGTGATCAGCTCGACCGTAGCCGCCGCTGTTGCAGCAGGCGGGGTGGAACGGGTCACCTCGCCCACGAAGCGCAGGCCCTTGCCATGTACCGTGCGGATCAGCCGCTGCGCCTTGCCGTCATCGCCCAGCGCCTGCCGCAGCGACTTGATGCGCGAAGAGATTGCGGCCTCGGAGACGATCCGACCGCCCCAGATTTCCTCGACAATCTCGTCCTTGGTCACGAGACGGCCCGAGCTGCCGACCATCAGCACCAGCAGCGAGAAGACTTGCGGCTCCACGGCAACGGGCGTGCCGGCCCGGCGCAGCTCGAAGCGCACAGGGTCGAGCTCGAAATCTTCGAAGCTATAAACCCCCGTTTCCCAATTCACCGGCAAATCTCCATGAAATCTGCAGATCGTCTCCAAGCATGAACGTTCTGGTCGGGTTAGCAAGGCTCATCCGGACCGGAGGGGTCTGGCATCAAAAAGAAAGGAACTGAATATGCCGCTCGTTACTATCGATCTCATCGAGAATGTCTTCAGCAAGGAAGAAAAGGCGCAGATGATCAAGGACGTCACCGAAGCCATGATCGGCATCGAGGGCGAAGGCATGCGCGACAAGACCTGGGTACGCATCTTCGAAACCCGCGAAGGCGACTGGGGCATTGGCGGTCAGCCGCTCGACGCGCAGATGATCAATCAGGCGACCCAGCGGGTGCATCGCCTGAAGGCTGCGTGACCTGCATGCTGTTTCAGTTTACCTGAAACATGCACGGCACCGGCACACCCCCTCCTGCCCCCCCAAAGTTTATCCTGTCGGGAGGCTGGGAAGGGGCGTGGGCTGGCACCGAGGCTGGCACCGAAAAAACGCAAAAGAAGATGGCGTTCTTTCAGCCGGGAGAGCGCCATTTTTGCGTGTCAGAAGGCACCCAGAGCCAGAAGCAATTGCAGGAATATCAGCAGGATAACGAAGATGGAGACCAGCATGAACGCCAGCCGCCACAGCGTCGAGAAGCGCGACAACTGATAGGTGCCCTTCATCTGCTTGTAGAGATGCAGTGCCGGGATAGTGACAGCGGCGGTCAGCAGCCAGCCCTGCGCCATGCCCAGCTTGCCCAGCACCGACAGCATGATGAACAGCAGCGTCATGAAGCTGAGCGAGTAGGTGATGAAGATCGCATGGTCGTAGGCGTTGAAGCGTCGTTTCCACGCGAACATCAGCCAGACGAAGGGCAGCGACAGCGGGATCAGCATCCAGCTGAATTTATAGGCATTGGCCTGTAGCTTGTAGAGCATGAGGCCGGGATTGGCCTGCCACTTGCCGATCATCTTGTCGATCCACGGGACCCCGCTTTTGTAGCTGGTGCCGGGGTTCGATCCGATCGCGGCGAATTGCTGGGTATCCAGCAAGCTTGTCGCCGCATCCTCGGCATTTTCCATGCGGTCGCGCGCGGCCTCGATTTCGGGCGAGTCGGCCGCCAGAGCCTCATATTCCTCGCGCGCCTCCTGCGCCTTCTTCTGCAATTCCTCCTGCGCCTTGGCGAATTCTTCGCGGCTGGGGAAATTGGGCGCGACATCGGTGGTCATCGTGATGCCCATCACCTGAAAGGCGGCAAACATCAGGAACACGGCGAACAGGAACAGCGCCATGGGCGATACGAAGCGGGCGCGGGCGCCCTCGATATAGCGGCGGGTCAGCCTGCCGGGTCGCAGCACCAGCAGCGGCAAGGTACGCCACATCTTGCCTTCCAGGTGCAGCGCGCCGTGCAGCAGGTCGTGCATGAACGCCCCGATCGAGCTGTGGATGTGGCCGCTCTGCCCGCAGGCGTGGCAATAGGCACCGATCAGCGTGGTTCCGCAATTAAGGCAATTGTCCGGATCGTGGGGCCCGCGCTCGCGCGCGCCGGTATCCGGTTCGAGCACGCGGGCGAACAGACCGCCCGAAATCGCGCTGCCGATGCCCTCGCCAATATCGCTCATGCCGGGCCCCCGTACGTACCCCGGAGCCAACGATAGTGCGACTGCGAAGAAAAAGTCAGCCCTTTTGCGTCAGCTTTCGCTCAATCGCCGTCCATAGCTGACCAAAGGCGCGCGCCGCCGGGCTCGACGGGGCGAAGTCGCCCACCGGGCGTTGCAGGACCGCGCATTGCTCGACTGCACTGGCTTGCGGGATGGCAGGCCAGTTGGGATTTGTAGCGCGCGCCTCGCGGTGGAGGTTGCGGCGCATGTCGAGCATGGAGAGCACGGGCAGGATCGGCGGATGGACCTTGGCGTGGCGCTTGATCTCCTTCGTCACCAGTTCGAAGGCGCGGCTCGAGAGTGGCGAGGGCGGCAGCGGTACGATGATGCAGTCGGCGGCGCGCACGACCTGCGCGCTGATCTCGTTCAGGACCGGCGGGCAATCGAGGATGATGCGCTCGTATTTGCGCGACAGGTCGGCGGCGAGCTTGGCCAGTCGCTTCTTCTTGCCCATCCGCGCCAGCACCGTGTCGAGTTCACGCAGGCTCTCATCGGCGGGCAGCAGATCGAGCCGGTCATAGGCGGTGTGCTGGATCAGGTCGGCGGCAGTGGCATCCCTGTCAAAGAGCGATCCGGCCTTGGCGCGCTTATCCGGATCGAGCCCGTAGAGAAAGCCAGCGCCACCCGCAGCATCAAGGTCCCACAGCAGCGTCCTGCGGCAGGACACGGTAGCCGAAAACCAGGCGAGGTTCGCCGCCATGGTCGTCTTCCCGACGCCGCCTTTCACGCTATAGACCGCAATGGTCGCCATCAGATTGCCCGTTATCCGCTGTTCGCAGGGGCTAGTAGCGGGTTTTGCGGTGCTTGTGGCGAGTGAATTGCAGGCGTTCCGGATGGGGGCAATTTAGCGCGAGGTGGGGGTGAACGACCCAACGAAAAAGGCCGCGCCTCGCGGCACGGCCCTTTTTGAAATCCGGATTAGTGACGGGATTAACCGTCGTAATCGGCCCCGATCGAGGTCGAACGCGCAGGCGCGGCGGCAGACAGGCGCATGGCCTCGGCCGACTGGCTGAGCGAGCCGATCGCATCGGCCTCGTCCTCTTCGTCGGGCAGGACGCGCTGCAGCGACTGGACCAGCGATTCGTTAAGCTGCTTGGGCTTCACGGTCTGCTCGGCAATCTCGCGCAGGGCGACGACCGGGTTCTTGTCGCGATCGCGGTCGACGGTGAGATCGGCGCCGCCCGAAATTTCCCGCGCGCGCTGGGCGGCGAGCAGGACGAGATCGAAACGGTTAGGGACCTTGTCGACGCAATCTTCGACGGTAACGCGCGCCATAGGGCACTCCAGAACTAGAAAAACACGAGCTGTGCGGGAGAGGTGCGACCTAGGGACGCCCCCGCCTAAAGTCAAGAAAATCGCACGCTGGCACGGGCGTGGTGGCTGGGCGGCGGCGGCTGGCGATCAATCGTAGTCGTTGCCGTAATCGCCCTCGGCCAGATCGCTGAACTTTGTGATCCGCGCCTCGAAGCGCATGCGCACCTTGCCGGTCGAGCCGTGTCGCTGCTTGGCGACGATCAGTTCGGCAAGGCCATGGACCCGTTCCATCTCGGCCGCCCAGGCCGCATGGGCATCGTGGGTCTTGGCATCGTCATTGCCGAACGCGACCTTGGGTTCGCGCGAGGCGACGTAATAATCCTCGCGGAAAATGAACCAGACCATGTCCGCGTCCTGCTCGATCGAGCCCGATTCGCGCAGGTCAGAGAGCATCGGGCGCTTGTCGTCGCGCTGTTCGACCGCACGGCTGAGCTGCGAGAGCGCAATGACCGGAACCTGCAATTCCTTGGCCAGCGTTTTCAGGCCGCGGCTGATCTCGGAGATTTCGTTGACGCGGTTGTCCTGGCTGCGGCGCGAGCCCTGCAACAATTGCAGATAGTCGATGATGATCAGGCCGATATTGTGGCGGCGCTTCAGCCGGCGCGCACGGGTGCGCAGGGCGGAGATGCTCAGCGCGGGCGTATCATCGATATAGAGGGGCAGTTCCGCCAGACGCTGGCTGGCATAGGACAGCTGCTGGAAATCCTCGCGGCTCAGCTTGCCCATGCGCAACGCTTCGGAGGGGATACCGGCCTGCTCGGCCAGGATACGCGTGGCGAGCTGGTCGCTCGACATTTCGAGGCTGAACAGAGCGACACCGGCGCCAACCGACTTTTCGATCCCGTCGCGCTGATCGCGCAGCAGCCGGTCGGCACAGTTGAAGGCAATGTTGGTCGCGAGCGAGCTCTTCCCCATGCCCGGACGCCCGGCAAGGATAATGAGGTCCGAATCATGGAGGCCGCCGCATTTGTCGTTGATCGAGGTGAAGCCGGTGGTCTTGCCCGAGACATGGCCACCCGAATTGATCGCCGTCTCGATCATTTCCAGCGCCTTGGAGCTGGCGCTGCGGAAGCTGTCCGCCTCGCTCGCGCCGCTCGCGCCCTCGGCCACTTCGAACAGCCGCGCCTCGGCCTCCTCGATCTGGCGCATCGGTTCGACGTCCTCCGACGTATCGAGCGCATTTTCGACGAGCTCGCGACCTACGCTGACCAGCTCGCGCAGCAGCGCGAGATCATAGATCTGCTGGGCCAGTTCGCGTGGGGCGAGCAGGCCCTGTCCGTCGGCGGTCAGCCGCGCGAGGTAGGAGGTGCCACCCAGCTCGGCGAGCGATTCGTCGGCCTCGAAATAGGGTTTGAGGGTGACCGGGGTCACGACCATCTGGCGATCGACCAGCCCGGTAATCTTCTCGTACAAGCGGCGGTGAAGTGGCGCGTGGAAATGCTCAGGCCTGAGCGGCACCATCAGTTCCTCGATCAGCCCGTTATCGATCAGCACAGCGCCCAGAAAAGCGGCCTCCGCCTCAAGGTTGGCGGGCAGGGCGCGTCCGGCGGGCAGCGTGGTGCCTTCGTCGCGGGATGATGAGCGGATCAGGAGGTCTTCTTCGGGCATCCGCCCCTGATGCGCGCGCCATTGCCGGGCTGCAAGGCCTATAGCCAAATTGCCGTTGTCAGGGCATGTGGAAAGCGGGGATACCGCCGAAATATGCACTTCGCATTTGCACAAGATGCGGCACTCTGCGAAATAGGGAGATCATGCTTACGGACGCATCACTCAGCCTCGATAGGATCGACAAGATCACGCTCGACGAGAGCTCGATCATCGCGCGCAATGCCGATGTCGAGCAGGAACGGGCCGTGGCTTTGCGCGACCTGGAAGGCGACAATCTGTTCAAACCCTTGCGCGCGCATGACAACGGGCATCGTGGTCCGTGGAAGCTGCATCTGGCAGTGATCGACGGGAAACTGGCACTCAATATCCGCGATGCGAAGGGCGAGGATGCGGGCACAATCGGCCTCGGCATGGCGCGGCTGCGGCGCGTGGTGCGCGAATATTTCGCGATTTGCGATTCCTACTACAAGGCGTTGCGCAAAGCCTCGGCGCAGGAGATCGAGACGCTCGATATGGCGCGGCGCGGCATCCACGACCGGGGCACACGGCACCTGCTTGGCTCGCTCGATGGCAAGATCGTCACCGATTTCGATACCGCAAGGCGGCTGTTCACGCTGGTCTGCGTGCTGCATATCAAGGCCTGAAACGGCCTGACCTCAGGCAGTAAGACGAATTCCGATGGCACGACGAAAGGCAGGACAATGGCGCATGCGCGTGGGCGCAGCCGTGCTGCTCGCCTGCATGCTGGCGGCGGGCTTTGCCTGGTGGCAGGCGCGGCAATGGACGCCGCCGCGTGCCGAGTTCCCGGTCCAGGGCGCACTGCTGAGCGAGCGTGACGGCGACGTGGTTCTCGCCAGCCTGAAGGCGGTGGGTGCCGATTTCGTTTATCTCGAGGCGAGCCGGGGCGGCGATGGGCGCGACGAGAGTTTCGCCGCACGTTGGCAGGAAGCCGCCGCGGCAGACCTGCCGCATGGAGCGGTGCACGTGTTCGAGCCATGCATTCCGGCGCAGGATCAGGCAGCGAATTTCGTCACCATCGTGCCGCGCGATGCGAAGATGCTGCCGCCCGTGGTCGCACTGGAGGAACCGGCGGACGATTGCGGACCGCTGGGCGCAGCGGGGATCGAGGGGGAGCTGACGACCTTCCTCAATCAGGTCGAAGGGCATACTGGCAAACGCGCAGTGCTCAAGCTGTCAGAAGCCTTCGAGGAGCGCCATGCGCTGGGCCCCCGGATCGAGCGCGATTTGTGGCTGACCAGCTTCTACTTCCAGCCCGATTATGCCGGGCGTCCGTGGACCTTATGGACAGCGAACCCGCAGCGCGACCTGGCGATCGCTGCCAGGCCGCTACGCTGGGTGGTGGCTCAGCCTTAGATTTCTGTTTCAGGGAGGCTGAAACAGTTGCGGCTCCGGCCCGCTCCC
>DDNW01000199.1:0-318 GCA_002341345.1 Erythrobacter sp. UBA2510 | reverse complement strand
AGTTGCGGCTCCGGCCCGCTCCCGTCACGAAGATCACGAAAACGTCGGGGAGACGTTTTCGCTGAAGGGGCCGACTTCCCGAAGATGATCCCGTCGGGAGTTTGGCAGGGCAAGCGGGGGGGGGACCGCTTCCCCGTAAGCGGAAATCCGCTACTCTTCCAGCCACTCAAGCAGCGCGGCCAGGCAGTCGCGCGCCAGCAGCTTGCATCGTTCCGGGCTCCAGCCCTGTTCGGAATCGGGCAGCGGATCGTGATCCTTGAACGGCATTTCCAGCGTCATCGCACAGGCACCAAAACGTTCGGCGACCTGGTTGGTGCT
>DDNW01000160.1 GCA_002341345.1 Erythrobacter sp. UBA2510 | reverse complement strand
GGTGTCGCCCGGCTGCAGCAGCGCGAGGAACACGGCCTGGTTCATCTGCGAACCGGAATTGGGCTGCACATTGGCGAAATTGCAGCCGAACAGCTCCTTGGCGCGTTCGATGGCGAGCGTTTCCACGACGTCGGCATATTCGCACCCGCCGTAATAGCGCTTGCCCGGATATCCTTCGGCATATTTGTTGGTGAAGACGCTGCCCGCCGCCTCGAGCACGGCCTTGCTGGCGATGTTCTCGCTGGCGATCAGCTCGATCTTGCCGCGCTGGCGGGCCAGTTCGTTATCGATCGCCTGCTTGATCGCGGGATCGGCGGTGGCGAGATCGTCGCCCCAGAAACGCTGCATCGGATTGGCGGTGGTGGTGGCCATGGTCGGGCGGTCTCCGCTAGTGATTATCGGGCAAGAGGGGGTGAGCCAGCTTGTCGACGCGGCGCCGATGGCGTCCGTTCGCATCGCCGGCATCGGCAAACTCGGTTTCGAGGAAGGCGGTCACGCAGGCCTTGGCCATGTCGATCCCGGTCAGGCGAGCGCCCATGGCGATACAATTGGCATCGTTGTGTTCGCGCGCAAGGGCGGCGGACAGCGGTTCCGACACCAATGCGCAGCGCACTTGCGGGTGGCGGTTTACGCTGATCGAAATGCCGATCCCGCTGCCGCACAGGGCAATGCCGCGCTCCGCCGTGCCATCGGCGATTACCGAAGCGAGCTTGAAACCGTAATCGGGATAGTCGACGCTCTCACCTGTCTCCGGGCCGAGGTCGGCGACTTCGTATCCGCTTTCGATGAGCCAGTCGCGCAGGGCTGCCTTGAGGTCGATAGCGGCATGATCGGAGGCGAGAGCGATACGCATGCGGGGCCAATAGTGCCGAAAGGCCAGTGTGACCAGACTCGCGGGACGTTTTGCCGGTTTTTGAAAAAAATCTACTCCCGGAACTCGCTCATGTCCGGAATCCGCGTGAAAGCGATCTTGGTGCCGGAAAACTGCTTGCCGCTCGACGGCATCAGGCCGACCAGCACGGTGTCACGACCGAACCGGTGGTTGAGGCGGTCCATGGCTTGCGACAGGCGCAGGCCGCGCGTGTCGCCGAGCAGGACGCCAGCGTCGCGGTCGAACAAATCGGGCTGCGCCGGACCGACCGGGACCAGCCCGTAAAGCACCACGCTGATCTTCTTGATCCGCACCCGACTGCCCCCGACACCGTCAACAGCGAAGAAATCGCGCCAGATGACGAGCAGCATATCGAGGAACACCAGCGAATCGCGGGTCTGGCGGCAGCGCACTTCGCGGTGGAAACGTTGGCCGCTCTCTGTGCGGGCGGAAAAGCTGAACCGGCTGGCGGTATAGTTCAGGCGGCGCATGCGCGCGGCGGCCTTGAGCACGAGGCGGCGCGCCACGTCGATGGCGCGCGCCGGAGGGCGCATTTCGGGGGCCATCACGTGGCTGTGGCCGATGCTGCGCCGCTGCGTCTCCAGTTCCGGCAGGTCGTAGCCGCGCAGCAGGTACCACATGCGCTCACCCCAGATGTTGCCCCAGGCCACCCGCATCTGCCGCCGGTCGAGCGCCATGACGTCCGCAATCGTGTGAATGCCCCTGAGGTTGAGGCGGCGTTTCATATTGCGCCCGATGCCCGGCAGATCGTCGAGCGCCAGTTCGCCGCACAGTCGCGGCTCGATCTCGTCCGGCATCAACACGGTCAGGCCATCGGGCTTTTCGAGATCGCAGGCCACTTTGGCGAGATAGCGGTTGGGTGCGACCCCGATTGAGCAGCGCAGCCAAGGGCCCAGATTGGCTTTGAGTCCTGCCTTGATCGTGCGGGCGATAGCCTCGGCAGTGCCCTGTTCCGACTCGTTACGCATTAGCGATACGGCCATTTCGTCGATCGAGCAGACCGCCGATACCGGGATGTGGCGGTTGATTTCCTCGATCGCGCGCTCGTGAAAGCGGACGTAGGTATCGTGGCGAGCCAGCACACAGACGATATCGGGGCATAGCTTGCGCGCCTCCCAGATCGGGGTGCCTGTTTTGACGCCATAGGCCTTGGCTTCGTAACTGGCGGCGATGGCGCATGTACGGTCGGTCATGACCGGCACCACCACCACCGGGCGCCCACGCAAATGCGGCTGCAATTGCTGCTCCACACTCGCAAAATAGCTGTTGAAGTCGAGATAGAGCCACTTCAGCGGCGAAGGGGGGCGGTCAGGCGACGGGGCGCCGGGCGTGGCAGGAAGCGGCATGGCAGATATCTCGAGGGATTACCTGCTATATGTTCTTTTTATGTTCCATTCAAGGAGCAGGTGCTTCATTCACCCATCGAAGTTCAAACCGGCTTGGGCGCGAACAGATCGTCGAAAATCTGGTCTTCGATCTCGAAATGGCGTTCGAAAAGAGCGCGGAAGTGTGCTGGGCTTACCCCTTTGCGGGAATGCCCAGCTGCTTGCGCGTCCATTTCCACAGCCTGGCGACTTCGCCGCTGGCCTTGCCTTCGGGGTCGATCTCGCTAGCGACCTCACCCTTGGCCGAGGAACGATGGAAGTCTGCTCTCTCGCCGAAGGTCACCGGGCATACTTTCAGGCCGAGAGCCTCACAGCTCTCGGTTGCCTCGGCGATCTGTTTGCTGGCCCGCGCGGGTACGGCGTTAAGCACGACATAGGCCGGCGTCCCCGAATCGATCACCAGATCGGCAATCGCTTCGAGCGCATGGAGGTCAAAGGCGCGCGGGCGAGAAGGGATCAGCACGAGGTCGGCGGCCTTGATCGCCTCGCGCATGGCGGCCTCGGCATGGGGCGGTGTATCGATCACTGCCAGGTCCATGCCGTTCGATTTGGCGGTCTCGATCGTCTTGGCGAGCCGTGCGGGCGGGCTGGTGACGACCACGGGCAGGAAATCGCCGCGCCAGTCGCCCCATGCGGCGGCGGTGGCCTGCGGATCGGTATCGATGATGACCACCTGCTTTTTGGCATAGGCTGCGCAGGCGGCGAGGTTCACAGCGAGCGTGGTCTTGCCCGACCCGCCCTTCTGGCTAACGATGGCGATGGTGGGCATAGTTAAGGTCTCACTGCATAGCTGCGAATGGTGCAGTGCAGCATAGTACTCGGTTTGAACCCATGCGCCAAGCATTGTCCCTCTGTTCGAGTGCGGAGAGATTGTGCGTCGACAGTCAGGCTCGTCCATGCAAGGGGACAGGCAATGGACAGAATCCTCGGTCAACCGAAGCGTCGCCCGTTTCCCGTACTGGCATGGGAAGGCTTTATGGTGCTGCTTGTCCTCATCGGATTATACGCGCTGTATGGTCACAAGCTGGCGGTAGGCATTGCCCTGCTGATTTATGCCGGACTGGGTTTTCTGGTCACGCGCAAGAAGATCATGCTGGCGAAGATTGTCCAATCGATCCCGATCGCAGCCTTTGCCTTATGGCTGATCTGGTTGTCTTTATCTAACTTCAACACGGACCCGGAAGAATTCCAGAGCGCCTACCCGTACGCCAATGTCATTACACTATTTATCGCGATCTTGTTGCTTGAATGGCTATGGAGCAAAGGGTTCAAATCTTGGATAGGTGGTGGGGCATTCGATAGCGGGTGGCAGACATATTCTTTGGCATTTATCATCGTTTTCATGGTTTCGCCGCCACTCGACGTTGCCTTTTTTGCAGCTGGCTACCCATTGGCAATATTGCTGTCGGTCCTGATAGTTCTGGTGGCAAAGCCCTTTCTCAAACAATGATCTGCTGAACGGGTGGGCATATTTCCGCGCGCTGCGAGAAGAATAGCGAGTACGATGGGGCGCTTCAGAAAAGGCAGCAAAAGCACAACCTAACCTGATCGCATCCAACTTTCCTACTGATCGAGGAAGCTGCGCATCTTGCGGCTGCGGCTCGGGTGCTTGAGCTTGCGCAATGCCTTTGCCTCGATCTGGCGGATACGTTCGCGCGTCACACTGAACTGCTGCCCGACCTCTTCCAGCGTGTGATCGGTGTTCATGCCGATGCCGAAACGCATGCGCAGCACGCGTTCTTCACGCGGGGTAAGTGAGGCAAGGACGCGGGTGACCGTTTCCTTCAGGTTCGCCTGAATCGCCGCATCGACCGGGATGACGGCGTTCTTGTCCTCGATGAAATCGCCCAGATGCGAATCTTCCTCGTCGCCGATCGGCGTTTCGAGGCTGATCGGTTCCTTGGCGATCTTCATCACCTTGCGGACCTTTTCGAGCGGCATGGACAGGCGCTCGGCCATTTCTTCCGGCGTGGGCTCGCGGCCCTGCTCGTGCAGAAACTGACGCGAGGTGCGCACCAGCTTGTTGATCGTCTCGATCATATGGACCGGAATACGGATCGTGCGCGCCTGATCGGCGATCGAGCGGGTGATCGCCTGCCGGATCCACCATGTCGCGTAGGTGCTGAACTTGTAGCCGCGACGATACTCGAACTTGTCGACCGCCTTCATCAGGCCGAT
>DDNW01000207.1:9238-12720 GCA_002341345.1 Erythrobacter sp. UBA2510 | reverse complement strand
GTGTCAGAGTTTGCAACAGAGCCGGCCGCACTGGCGATTTCCTATCCGGTCATCATGCTCGTCTGCGCGGCCCTGCTGCGCAAGCAGGAGAGCTAGGCCGTGGAGCACGCCGCCAATATCTACCGGCTCGGCATCAAGGAACTGCGCAGCCTGCTGCGCGATCCGATGATGCTGTTCCTGATCCTGTTCACCTTCACGTTCAACATCTACATCTCGGCCACCGGCATGCCGGAAACGCTGAACAAAGCCCCGATCGCGATCGTCGACGAGGATCAGTCGCCGCTGTCGAACCGGATCACCAGCGCCTTCTACCCGCCGCACTTCAGCCAGCCCTCGCTGGTGGGGTTGAGCGAGGTCGACAAGGGCATGGACGCCGGGCGCTTCACCTTCGCACTCGATATTCCACCCGATTTCCAGCGGGACGTGCTGGCGGGCCGCCGGCCCAGCGTTCAACTCAACATCGATGCGACGCGGATGAGCCAGGCGTTCACCGGCGGCGGCTATATCCAGCAGATCGTCCAGGGTGAGGTGTCCGAATTCATGGCCGGGACACGCGCCACCGCGCCCCTGCCCGTCGACCTGGCCCTGCGCGCGCGCTTCAATCCGACACTTGCGCAAAGCTGGTTCGGCTCGCTGATGGAGATCATCAACAACGTCACCATGCTGTCGATCGTGTTGACCGGAGCGGCACTGATCCGCGAGCGCGAGCACGGCACGATCGAGCATCTTCTGGTCATGCCGGTGACGCCTTTCGAGATCATGGCGAGCAAGGTCTGGGCGATGGGGCTGGTGGTGTTGGCGGCCTGCGCCTTCTCGCTGACATTCATTGTCCGGGGCCTGCTGCATGTGCCGATCGAAGGCTCGGTTGCGCTGTTCCTTGGGGGAGCCTGCCTCCATTTGTTCGCGACGACATCGATTGGCATCTTCATGGGCACCGCCGCGCGGTCGATGCCCCAGTTCGGCCTGCTCCTGATGCTGGTGCTGATGCCGCTCCAGATGCTGTCGGGCGGCATGACCCCGCGCGAGAGCATGCCGGATTTCGTCCAGACGATCATGCTTGCTGCGCCGACGACCCACTTTGTGAAGATGGGGCAGGCGATCCTGTATCGGGGCGCCGGTCTTGACGTTGTATGGCCGCAGTTTTTCGCAACTGCGGTGATCGGCGCGGCGTTTTTCGCCGTGGCACTGTTGCGGTTCCGTCGCACGATCGGAACCATGGCATGAGTTTTCACGGGGTCGTCTAATCGCGCGGTTTCATGTGGGCAGATTTTGTACTGACCGTATGCCGGGTTCAGGGTCGTCTTCGCTGTCGGCATGGGCCGTCGCACGGTCGGTCTTCGTAGGACGGAACCTCCCTATGCGGGCGGCGCGCTCGGTGGAATCCGGTGCATTCCGTCAAGCGGGATGGTTCAGCCCATATCGCAGCAGGGACGAATTCGCTGGCCAGTTGCTTGCTGGTCGCGTTGCTACGCCGGAGCGCTTGCGTTCCTATCGAAGAATTCGCCCGATTTCAGCATGGCGGCATGACAACGGCGAGCTTCCGGACCACGGCTAAGGCCGTGCGTTTGAAGCCTATCCGCTCGCGTAGCTTGACGCCCCGGCCACGTAGGGAGCTCTCTGCCGAGTTGCCGGTTCAGGATTGACACAGCGTGCGCATGCGCGCCGCCGAACTTACGCGGCTTCTTATCGGCGATGCGCGTCAGAAAGCCAGCAAATGGAGATGTAGTAGGGTATCAAATGCTTGCTGACGAAAAGCATATCTAAGCAATTGAAAATCTGGAGCGGGCGAAGGGATTCGAACCCTCGACCCCAACCTTGGCAAAGGCAGTAATGCCTCTCACCGTGACTTACGGTAACTTACCCAGACTTACAAATTGACGAACAGAAAAGTTGATTTTTCAACGACTTAATGGTTAGATTAAGCTAGCTTCACTATGAGGGTGGCTATCTTAATCTAACCATTACTTACCGTGACGTGGCAACACGGTGGCGACTTGGAAATATCAGCATGGCAACGGAAAAACTGACCAAACGCCACATCGACAGTCTCAAGCCCACCGCTAAACCTTATCGCCACTACGACACCGAATTAAAGGGTTTCGGCGTTCAGGTGATGCCCAGCGGCGTCAAATCCTACATCGTGGAATATCGGCCTGATGGCGGCGGGCGCAACGTCGCCAAGAAGCGCATGACGCTTGGCCGCGTCGGCGAACTCACCCCGGATCAGGCGCGGACCCTTGCGCGTGATCGACTGGCCGAAGTTCGGCGCGGCACCGACCCTCTGTCAGATCGGCAGACCAAGCGCAGGGAAATGAAGCTGTCTGAATTTATCGACCAGTGGGAAACAGACGCCCCCGTCAGCAAGCGCACAGGCCGACCAATGAAGGAACTGACCCGCAGCTACATGCTGGCACGGCTCAGACATCATGTTGTCCCGATCTTGGGCCGGAAGCGCGTCAGTGATGTGACCGTAGATGACGTCAACGACATGATCCGGCGTATCGCCAAGGGCGAGACGGCAAAGGATGCCCCTTCCGCAAAGAAGCGCGGGCGCATCAAAGTGCGCGGCGGCGAAGGCGCGGCCCTGAAAGTCGCAAGCGATCTCTCCATCATCTTCAACTACGCTATCGAAAGGCGCTTGGTGCCGACGAACCCCGTCACCCATGCACGGAAACCGCGTGCAGGAAAGCGGCATGAGTTCCTGAGCACCGCCGAGTTTACCTTGATGGGGCAGGCGTTGACCGAGTTGGAAGAGGAGGGCTGCAACCCGGCTGGCATCGCCATCTTGCGGCTCATCCTGCTGACCGGCGCACGACCGAGCGAGATCGAAGGCCTCACTTGGGGTGAGGTGGATTTCGATCACCAGTGCCTCAGGCTCACCCAAAGCAAGACCGGCTATTCAGTCCGCCCCTTGGCTCAGGCGGCGGTCAATATCCTTTCCGCAATTGATCGCGATAGGTCTCCCTATGTGTTCCCAGCCACGCGAGGCGATGGGCATTTCATGGGCGCAAAGAAGATATGGAACCAAGCGCGCTCCAAGGCAGGCTTGCCGGGGCGCGTTCGGTATCACGCACGTCACGCGATGGCGACGTTCGCCCTGGCTGATGGTGTGGATGCAGTCTCCGTTGCGGCCATCTTGGGTCACAAGGGGCCGCGCACTACACTTGCAACATATGCCCACGTCATCGACAAGAGCGCCGCTCATGCCGTCGAAGCAGTCGGCAGCAAATTCGCAAATGCAATGCTGGTAGCGGACCAGAAAGCGGATCGCGGTAACAGCCGCACATAGGCCGCCTTGGTCGATTTTGCGATTCCCCGGTATATTCGGAGGGCGGCAATGGCGTCGCCTCAGCTATTTGGAGGCGGAAATGCACAAAGGCCGCAAGTACAGCCGGGAGGAAGCTGCGCGGTTTTTTCGGGCAAATGGGCTTCGGACCACAGCGGCGAGCCTAGCCACAATGGCCACTCGTGGCGGTGGCCCG
>DDNW01000207.1:8758-9105 GCA_002341345.1 Erythrobacter sp. UBA2510 | reverse complement strand
CCCGCCATATTTCAAAATCGGGAAGCACTGCTTTTACTGGCAGATTGACCTCGAAATGTGGGTGGAGCAGCGCTGCTCTGGCCTACTGGATTCCACGTCAACCACGCAGGGCAAGCGGCTGGATGACATCTTCGAGCAAGGTGGGGACTTGGAAGAATCCCCCTTCGATACAGGGCAACCCGGCTTCGATGAGATTACCCGCCTCTTGTGTGAGGAAGCGGCAATGCAAGGCTTCATCGACTCCGCCCGAGCCAAATACGACCAACAGTTTATGTAACAAAAACAGATGTTTGACACCTTTTACAGGTCTGGTTTGGTAGTAGCGGGAGAAATTGCTCTCCCGCCAA
>DDNW01000207.1:0-8565 GCA_002341345.1 Erythrobacter sp. UBA2510 | reverse complement strand
CAACATGGAGACTGTCATGGACGAATTTGAAACCACGGGGAACGACGGCTTCGTTCTTCTTCCCGCAGCGAACGGTGGTGGTGCCCTCGTTCGCAGGAGCCAGATCGCTGGCGCGCGTGCCAATGGACGTGATGGGGCCATCGTCTACGCCAAATGCGGGCCGTCGATCTACACGACGGCAACGGTGCCCCAACTCGGACGCTTTCTCGACGCAGAGACAGCCGAAATCCGCCGCGACTGACCATCACTAACCCAACACGTGTGCCGGTGGGGAAACCCATCGGCACAAGTCGTATGTGAAGGATATTTCCATGAAGGCTCGCAAGAACCCAACCCTTAAGCAATTGGTTCGTCGACTACGTCGCCCGCCAGATTCGCCGTTCGATGAGCGCTTCAAGGTTGACCCATACTGGGTCTTGCGCCTCCAGAAGCATCCCCATTCCTACGCAAAAAGAGCGTTCCGAGATAAACTCCCGATCATTCGCGAACACACCGCTTCAAGTGATCTTGGCGAATATGCCTGCGACGCGGGCGAACTGCTGCTCCCAGCGGGATCAACATGGACCGAAATAGAAGTCGAAGTCCGTCCCGAACTTTCTGAAGCAGCAATTCTTACCCTAAAGCCCCGCGATGCCGAATACACAGTCTGGGATCATGATGTGCGCCGATTTGGCGTCAGAGTGCGGAAATCTGGCCATATGTCCTATGTCGTGAACTATCGTATCCGTTATCAGAAGAAGTTGCACAAGCACACGATTGGCGGGGTTACGGAGTTTTCGCTTGAGCAGGCTAGGGAAGTAGCGAGGGACATTCGCCGGGAAGCACGGCGGGGTAATGATCCTATCCAGCAAATGCGCGAGCAGGCCAAAGGGTTGTGAGCCCAAATTCCCAAGGAAAGCGACGTCGAAATCAAACAGTCAGATCAGAAAGGCGTCGCCATTCCCTTGTGCGTCGCAACGCTGGGTCAGCTTCCGCAATGACTTCCAACGCCTTGCCCAATTCGTAGGGCATTTGCGACCTGTCATCCGCGACCAACGCATCAAGCAGTTGAAGTGTCTCTGCCGGAAACCTTTGGGCAAAATCGTTGGTGCCTTCTTCCGGCTCTTTTGAGAGGCGGTAGGTTATCATGTCGAGGTGCGCCACAGGCCGTAGCAGGCTGAGGACGGTGCGGACGGCATCCGGGAAGTTATCGCCGGATTGTTCGACCAAATGTGCGAAACCTCGGGAAGCGCTTTCAGTTCTGAACTTTACTTGACGCGGCCAAGCCTGTTCGATGAAGGGCTTTACGAATGCCTGCCATTGCCCGCCCTTTGAGACGATATGACTCAGTAGCCAAAGTGCATCGCTTCGACCTTTATCGTCCAAAGCAGTTAGAACATCGCGCACTTGCCGGAACGAGATTAGCTGGCCATCGTCGCTCGAAGGCTCACTTAGCCAGACCATTTTCTGAACTAGGTGCCGCTTCTCGGATTCATCTAGCTCCCACTCCGGTTCGCCTTTAAGCAAACCAAGCAGATAAGGGCAGAGCATTCTGAGCGTCTGTGTCGAGGGCCATTGGGGGCTAGTTGCAAAGCCATGCCAAACGGCCTCAGACAGTGCTTGGTCAAGCGCGAACATTGGCCGAAGAACCCGATTTGACCATTCCGGGAACCAATGATCGAGCCAAGGGAAATGTCGCGCGACCACACATGCGGCATGTCCGCTTCCGTCGCCATTGGCCCCGAATAGAGCTTCAAAGCGTTCGCCTACACCATCCGGCATCGGCCCCTTTTCGGTCGCCGTGTCTGGCATAAGATCCCAAAGCGCCTCGGCGAGTACGCCTATCGGACTATTGATTGCCTTGCTGACAGAAACCTCGGAGCGATCCTGGACAACACCGCCAACAGTCGTATGCCCTATGCCGCTCTTAGTCACCTCGGGAGCCGCCGCGACGTAAACGGCAATTACCTTGTCGAAGATGGCTAGAGCGCGGGAGCGATCCGCTTCCGCCAACGCTTCCAGATGCTGCTCAAACCATCTTGGGACGTAATATCTCAGCGCTTCTAGCGCATCCCCGGGAAGGCTGGCCACTGTATGAGCGGCGAGCCAGCGCAGCCTTAAGGATGTCGCTTCGGGCCAGTTCGACAACAGCGCTTCCCAGAAACCAGCCGGAACATCACCATTTCGCAACGCGAAGCGCAGCGCCGCTAGCGCGCGAAAAGGCTGGGCAGCGACAAGACCTTCAAAGGGTCGGAAGTCCCGCAGTTCACCGTGACGGCTCTCAGTCTTGCTTCGAGCCTCATCAAGAATCCTGCCGATGGGGGCTGATTCAATCCCACGAGTATCAGTTACCCTCTCGACCATTCCACCGCGTGAATCGAGCGAGCGATCTGCATTGCCCGCCCAATCGTCGGACCATTTGGGATCGACACGTTTCAGCGTATTAAGCTTTTTCGCCGTCGCAGGCGTCAACGGGCAGCCGTTTAGTTCCAGCCATGCCAATCTTTCAGCAGCATAAACGGCTCTGCGCCGCCGGAAGTCAGCAGCTTTCTCCTCCTCCCACCTCGTCGGGCCTTTGACGATTCTCCGCTCTATTGCTCGGCGCTGCCTGCTGGTGAAATCAGGCCAGCGTGCTCGCAGCGTGAAGAGAAGTTCCCTCTGGCAGCGAGGCTCCCAGAAAATCTTATCATTCAAGTCCGACAAAAGCGCAGTGGCTTGGCTTGCGGACACCACGCCGGGAAACATAGCCGCATAAATGGAAAGTTTCCCGAAGAAGTAGCCGTCATTGATGGGCCATTGCCTCACTTCGAGTGCAGCGCCCTCAGGATCAAGCTTGACGAAGCGATCAAACAGGTCTCGGAGCCACAGGAAATACAGCGTCTTTCGCCCATGGAAAGACTCCCCTCGTTCCCCAGTGGGATGAAGGGTCGGCATGTCCCACCATAATGTGCCTATCTCGTCGAGAAGGGAGGACGCAGCGAGCAGGCTGCGTCGTACTACAGCAATGACCGTGGCCAGTTGCTCGTCAGGAATATCTAGCTTTTCGTTGTGCCGATCCAGAACCCTGACCTTGGCATCAACCAGTCGCCTGAGAGGCAAGTTGTCCCAGCTTTCCTCGACGGGATAGCTACGCCCGAAACTGTCCCGACTGAACTCAACGCGAGGCTGGGAAACACGCTCAAAGAACCGCAATGCAGCGCCTGACCAGCCCTCCTTGCCAACCAATGACCGAAATTCGAACCAGCCATACTCGCGATCAGAACTGCCGCCGTGATCGCAGCTTTCGAGATAGAGACGCCAGAAGGTGACCGCCTCTTGCGGTATGTCGCCTTCGCGGCGATCTAGCCGTCTAACGACGAACCAGAGCATATTCGGGTTGAGTTGCTTCCAGCCCGCCGCCCACCAAACCGCGACTGGTTCATGCATCACATCACCGAACCACCTAGCGATGTGGTGAAGGCGCTCTGGCAGGGGGTTTGCCCATTGCGAATTCCACCCTCTCAGCCCAGTTCTTTCAGGGAAACTGGCATCACCAAGTTTCCAGTTGAGCGGGTTAAAGCCGGGAATGGTCCGCTGGCCATTGGCTTCCTTGGGAGGGCGAGGCGGATCATCATCCAAGCCAAAGAGGTCGAGCGGATCGATTTCCTCCTCGTCGTCCCATGACCGCTTTCTCGGCTCGGCATATCGAACATTGGGGTCAAAGACACACATCCATTCCGCTGACGGTGCCGGTTTCGCATCAGCAAAGAGTTTCGCCCCTTGCTTGCTGCTTACCAATTCCACGACTTGCCCCCGCTCATGCGGGGTGACCTCAATCGGTCGCTTTTGGGCGATGCCAATTACCTTGCCGGTCCATCCACCGGGATTTCGCACAGCATCCGCCCATGCTGACAGTGTATCCCACAGCCCGGCATGATCGTCGCTTTTCCGATAGCAGATCGGGGTTACGCCCCGATCCTGCCATTCCTCTTCTGCGTCACCTTCATCGCCTTGGGTAAACGCATAAATTGGTGAATTGTAACTCACGCCATCTGCCGCGTTCAGGCCTTCCAGCAGATAGCGCATCGGCGGGTCTTCCGCGCGATAGCCTAGCAGAACGATTGTGTATCGCTCACGCAGAGCTTTCACGAAGCGGGTCGCCCAACCTTCGTGTCCGTCGTCAGAACATTTGGCACAACTCGCGGCGTAAATTAGCGGAGTGCGGGCCTCGTCCTGGGGTTGATATTAAGCGGCGATCTTGCGGTGGAGCAAGCGGCGATGTTCGATGGTCTTCCGTTTGATCCTTTCGCGCTGTTTGATGATGGCATCGGCCCTGCCGAAGTAGGCGTCGGCGGGCGTCACGTTGTTCAGGCTCTCGTGGTAACGTCGGTGGTTATAATGCTCGACGAAGGCTTCGATCTGGGCCTCAAGGTCACCGGGCAGGAAGTAATTTTCGAGCAGGATGCGATTCTTGAGGGTCTTATGCCAGCGCTCGATCTTGCCCTGGGTCTGGGGATGCATCGGAGCGCCGCGCACATGGCTCATTTTCCGGGCCTCGATATATTCCGCCAGTTCACCCGCGATGTAGCTCGGGCCATTATCCGACAGCAGCCGAGGCTTGTGCAGCACCGTTGCGCTGTCGCAACCCGAGGCCTCGAGCGCGAGGTCCAGCGTGTCGGTGACATCCTCGGCTCGCATGTTGGTGCACAGCTTCCAGGCGATGATGTAGCGCGAGAAGTCGTCGAGCACGGTCGACAGATAGACCCAGCCCCAGCCAATGATCTTGAAGTAGGTGAAGTCGGTCTGCCACATTTCGTTCGGCCGCGTCGTCTTGGTGTGGAACGCATCGGCTGCCCTGATCACGACGAAGGCCGGGCTGGTAATCAGATCATGGGCCTTGAGCAGGCGATAAACCGTGGCCTCCGACACGAAGTAGCGCTTCTCGTCGGTGAAGCGCACCGCCAGTTCGCGGGGCGACAGATCGGTTGTATCCAGCGCCATGTCGATGATCTGCTGCTGGATATCGTCGCCGATGCGGTTCCACACCCGGCGCGGGGCCGATGGCCGATCCTCCAACGCCTCCGGGCCGCCTTCGAGATAGCGGTCGTACCAGCGATAGAAGGTCCGGCGCGGGATGCCCAACTGCTCCAGCGTGCGCCAGGCCGGGAGGTGCGACTGTTCGACGATCCGGATGATCTCCAGCTTCTCGGATGCAGGGTATCTCATTCGTCGTCGCCCCCATCCGCGATCATGCTTTTTTTAAGCAGGCGGTTCTCGAGGGTCAGGTCGGCCACGCATTCCTTCAGCGCACGGGCTTCCCGGCGCAGATCCTGGACCTCGCCGGTGGTTGCGGCACGGGCGGTATCGCCGGCGAGCCGGCGCTTGCCCGCTTCCATGAACTCCTTCGACCAGGTGTAGTACAGGCTCTGGGCGATCCCTTCCTTGCGGCACAGTTCAGCAATGCTGTCATCGCCGCGCAGGCCTTCAAGCACGATCCGGATTTTATCCTCGGCAGAGAAGTGCCGGCGTGTCGCCCGCCGGATGTCCTTCACCACCTGCTCCGCAGGAGCCTTCACCGATTTTTTCAAGGAGGATTTGGGCTTCATCTTCGTTCCTTCGTCACTACGACGAAGCCCCAATCCTCCTTAATTCACAACCTCAAATCTGTGCCATTGGCGCTGACGCCGGACAACGTGTGCATTGTCCTGGCGTGAACGCCAGGGCGGCCACGGAACGAAAAAAATCGTACGCCCCCTGCTTGACAGGTTTCCCCGAGCGGCGGTATGTCGAACCTGTAACGTGTTTAAGAAAAACTCTGCAACATGTTAGGGAAATCGGCCCGGCCGGTTCCATGGTTTGCCCTTTGGGATTGAGATTCACCGATATCTTGAACTCATGGAGGAAGCGTAACCGCCAACAAGATAATGACGGTATCGATAGCAATACCAATAGGTGAGGATGAATTGAAAGCCAGAAACACAGGTCTTCAAAACGGACCAAATCTAGTTGTTCTGGCATAAACCTGGGAGGAGGATGTTATGAAGAGCATGGGGATTTCTATATCGCGTGGGGTTTCCCTTTGGGTATTGGCATTTTCAACATCGCCACTTTATGCACAAGATGCTCCCGTTTCCGCGGCGCCCCCTCCGACTAGTGAAGTAACACAGTCAGGCATCGAAGACATCGTTGTTACCGCGCAAAAGCGTGCCCAGTCGATCAACAATGTCGGCATGTCGATCGCCGCGATCTCGGGGGATGCCCTGATCGAGCGCGGTGTTTCGACGGCGGCCGATCTGGTCAAGACGGTTCCCGGCTTCGCCTATGCGGAAACCGCGCTGGGCGTTCCCTTCTATACGTTGCGCGGCGTCGGTTTCGTCGATCAGAGCCTTTCGGCGGGTCCGACCGTCAGCGTCTATGTCGATGAAGTCCCCCTGCCCTACAGCTTCATGACCAAGGGCGCGATCTTCGATCTGGAACGGGTCGAGGTGCTCAAGGGGCCGCAGGGCACGCTTTACGGCCAGAATTCTACGGGCGGTGCGTTCAACTATATCGCGGCCAAGCCCACCGATACATTCTCCGCCGGGGTGGATGCCGAATATGGCCGGTTCAATACGCTCGATGCGACTGGGTTCGTCAGCGGCCCGCTAAGCAGCACCTTGAAAGGGCGTCTTGCCGTTCGGACGGTGCAGGGCGGCGACTGGCAGAAGAGCTACACGCGCAACGATACGCTCGGCCGTCAGGAACAATGGCAGGGAAGGGCGCTGCTCGACTGGGAGCCGACCGAGCGGTTGACCGTGGCGTTGAACGGAACCGGCTGGATCGATAAATCCGATACGATCGCGCCGCAGGTCCGCAAGATCGATCCGCAGGTGCCGTCGGGAATCATTGCCGGCGTCGCAAACTATCCTTTGCCGCCAAACAACGCGCGCGCCGCGGATTGGGGGCCTGACCGGGACTACGGCCGCGACGACTGGTTCTGGATGCTGTCTGGGCGGATCAATTATGAACTGACGGACGATCTCCGGCTGGTTTCCATCACGGCCTATCAGAGCTTCAGCACCAAGGCCTTCTATGACAATGATGGATTTACGTATGAAACCGGCGACCGTTACGGCACCGGCACGGTCAAGGCGTTCAACCAGGAACTGCGTCTTGAAGGCGAGAATGGACCGATCCAGTGGATTCTGGGCGGCAATTATTCCCACCACAAGGTGCATCAGCTCTTCACTTATTATGTGAAGGATGCATCCAACGCGCATGGCGTGTTCGCAGGCCTTGGGCCGATCGGCACGAATGGGGAATTCGGCTATATCGGGCCGGAAGGCCTGGACTTTTCGATGACGAACGGGCTGAGCGACAACACGATCAAATCCTATGCGGTGTTCGGCAATGTCGAATGGGAAATCGTCCCTGATGTCACGTTGCAGGGCGGCATGCGGTACACCAAGACCAATCGGGATGGTCGCAGCTGCGCGGTGGCGGCGGAACCGGCGTTCGCGGAACTCAGCCTCGGCACGCAGCAATTCTACTATAATATCGGCACCAAGACGACGCCGATCATGCCGGTTTCCGTCGGTGACTGCACCACCCTGGACGAAAATTTCAATCCTGCCGCCTCCATCGGCCGCCTGCGGGAGGACAATGTTTCCTGGCGCGTGGGCCTGAACTACAAGACGCCAGGCGCAACGCTCCTCTACGCGAATGTCAGCCGAGGCTATAAGGCGGGTAGCATCCCGGCCTTCGCCGCTTCGACATTCACTTCAAATCTTCCGGTCAAGCAAGAATCGCTGCTTGCCTACGAAGTCGGCTTCAAGGCCCCACTGTTCGGGCACACCATGCAGATCAATGGTGCCGCCTTCTATTATGACTATAGTGACAAGCAGATCTATGTGCTGCTTCAGGATCTGCTGTTCGGCCGCATTCAGCAGTTGGTCAACATCCCGAAATCCCGTCTCCAGGGTGCTGAACTGGAACTGGTGTGGCAACCGACACGCGGCCTGAACATCAGCGCTTCGGGAACCTATCTCGACAGTAAGATCAAGCAGTATACGGGCTATAATGCCGGTGGTATTTTCGCCGACTATTCGGGCGAGAGCTTCCCCTATGCGGCCAAATGGCAATTGGCTGGCGACGCTCAGTATGACTTCCCTATTTCCAACAGCATGGAAGCCTATGTCGCTGGCGCGGTGAACTATCATAGCCGCACGACTGCCGCGTTCGGCAACGATCTGCTGATCGCCGGAGGCAAGGGCAATTATGACCTCAATCCCTATGTCCTGGTCGATCTCCGGGCCGGCGTGAAGTCACCCGACGGCAATTGGCGGGTCGGCCTCTTCGGCCGCAACATTTTCAACAAATATTACTGGACCACGGTGGAAAAGGGGCAGGACGCGGTGATCCGCTACGCCGGCAAGCCTGCCACTTACGGCATCCAGTTGAGCACGCGGTTCTGATTAGGCGGGCGCGCTCGGCTCTTACGCCGGCGCGCCCCGCCCAATATTTTCCAGAGAGGGCTCTGTTGCAAACATGGGGCACGGCCGCGCGGCGTCACCCAGTTGGGGGATTAGGCAGCATTGGCGAAATGCTTATTGAGCATAATCATGGTTT
>DDNW01000138.1 GCA_002341345.1 Erythrobacter sp. UBA2510 | reverse complement strand
CGTTGAGATCGTAAAGCCAGACCGTTGCCAGCGCCGCGGCTGGCCAGCGCAGGCTCGCGCGCGCCTGCTGACCGGCACCTGCATAGAGGTTGTGGACCAGCACCAGGGCGCCGACGCAAAACAACAGGCGGAACAGAATTGCGAAGCCGCCGAGTACCTCATGCGCCTGTTCCACTCCAAAAGTCTGCAAAGCTGCGCCAAGCAGAGCCATCTGCATGGCCTCGACGAAGACCAGCGAGTAAACGACCGGGCGGATGGGGCGAACGCTCTTGTCGCGCTCGTCACTGGCGAACAGTCGATTGAGCGTCCACAGCCATGCAAGATAGGCGATGCTCTGCACCGCGCCGCTGGCGAAATGCTCAGGTCCCAGAGTTGCGAAAAGCCCCGCCCCGATGCCGCTTATGCCAAAAGCGACCGCTGCGGCCTGAAATACCGGCCGCAAAACACCCTGACGCATCGCAAGACGCGCTGCCAGCACCAGCGCCACCAGTGCTGCGGCGGCGTTGATCGTGTCAAAAAGGATGGCCTGATTTGCCGACATTTCCCGCCTGTGCAATCGCTGTCGGACATAGGGCCGACGCCGCCCGGTCTAGGCGTGAGGTGTGAAATGTCGGTAAATTTTACAGACCATCCTTAATTTACTGATATTTCCGTGCGTTAATTTGCGATGTTGTCAGCCGCATCCTGCGCTGCGTCGCCGATCTGTCCGGCAGCATCGCCAACGTCATTGGCTGCCTCGGCAATGGCATTATCGCGCGCAACCTCTGCCCCGCTCGTCTGGCTGAACAGGTAGAGTGCCCCGACGCCCAGGATAAGGATGACCAGGATCAGGACCCATTTGCCAGCGCCTCCGCCGCTGCGGGCAGGCTCGCCATCGGTTATGACAGTGGTATGCGTATGGGTATCGCCAGTGGGCGTGCGCGTTTCGGTAATACGTTCTTCAGTCATCGGATTTCTCCTCGATCGCGAGGGAAAATCCGTCAGGTACAGGTTCGGTTCCCGAAGGCGTCGTTAGCTACATGCCGTAGAACATGACCAGCAGGAAACTCAGCGTCGCCACCATCAGCAGCACCAGAGGCACACCGGTCCGCAGATAATCGGCAAAATTGTAACTCCCTTCGGACATGATCAGCATGTTTGTCTGATAGGCTATGGGCGTAGCGTAACACAGGTTGCAACCGAACAGGACGGCGAGAATCAGCGGTTCTTGCGGCAGGCCCAGTTCGGTCGCGATGTTCCAGGCAATGGGCGTGCCGACCGTTGCCGCCGTCGCGTTCGAGGCAAAGTTGGTCAGCACGGTCACGAACAGCATGATCGCGGCAAGAACGGCGGCCGCGGGCAGATATTGCAGGCCCATCGCCAGTACCTCACCCAACCAGCCCGCCGCACCGGAATCGAGTATGATGCGCCCGATCGCGATCGAGGCTGCAACCAGCACAATGACCTTGCCCGACAATGCGCGTCCGACGCGGTCGAACTTCACGCAGCCGGTCACGAACATCAAAATCGCTCCGGCCAGCGCCGAGATCGCGATGGGAAACAGGCCGATCGAGGCGGTAAAGACCGAACCGAACATGATCGCCGCCGCCAGCAGTGCCTTGGACCGACGCGGCTCGATCCGCGCGCCCTCCAGCTGCAGCAGGCTGTCGCCATTGGCGAATTCCTCAAGGTCGTGCGGCAGACCCATGACCAGCAGTACGTCGCCCTCCGCCATGCGGATCTCGCGGTCCTGTTCGAAGCTCGGGTGTGAGAGGAGGCGCTCCGGCTTGTGGATGCCGAGCACGGCGACACCGTAATTGTCGGCAATGCCCGAGGTCGCCAGCGTCCGGCCCAGGATACGCGAATCGCCGGTTACGACCATTTCGACAACGGCGATGTCCTCGCTCTCCGACTTGGAAACACCGCGGATTTTCGCAATCACCCAGTTCGGCGCCACCTGGCCCTTGAGCACCCGAACAGCCTCCTCAAGGCCCTGATGCGTACCCGAGATCAACAGGCGGTCGCCGGGCTGAAATGCCCCCTCGGGTCGTTCCTCGAAGCGGAATTGATCGGGCAGAGTCGGCGCGATCTCGTCGAAATGCTTGCCGACCAGCTCGCTCGCGGGTGGAATTCGCATCCGAGTGAAAAAGCGCCGCTGGGCCTGCCCCCCGTCCACCCGGTTGTCGGGCAGCAGGCGCGGCATGACCAGCCAGAGATAGGGAAAGGCGACGAGTGCCGCCGTCAGCACGATCGGGGTGAAGTGGAATACCGACATGGGCGGCATGCCCAGGTCTGAGGCAATCCCTACCACCAGCAGATTGGTCGAGGTTCCGATCGTGGTCGCCATGCCGCCAATCAGCACCGCTGCATTGAGCGGGATCAGCGTCTTGGAGGCGGGCATCGCCCCGCGCTCTGCCAGGGCCACGAAGATCGGCATCAGCAATACGATGACAGGCGTATCGTTGACCAGCATCGACAGGAACGCGGCCAAGGCCAGCGACACGAACATGCCCAGATGGATGTTGACCTTCCAGACCCGCTGGAGCAGCTGCGCCGCCGGTTCCAGTGCACCGGTAACGACCAGCCCCCGCCCCATGATCATCAGCGAGCAGATGGTGATCAGCGCATAATGACCAAAGCCGGCAAAGGCGAGTGCGATCCCGTCGGTCTCGGTCGTATGCGGCAGCGGGAAGAAGTAGAGGCCGACCGCGATGCAGGCGATCGTCAGCAGCGAGATGATCTCGATCGACATCTTGCCGCGGGCGAAGGCCACGAAGACCAGCACCGTCATCAGCATGGCCGCCAGTGCGTGATAGGATGGCGGCTCAATCATTCAGGAAACGATCCCATTTGCACAGCCTAAACGCATGCAAGCGATTGGGGAAGCGTGGTACTTACCCTTTCGAACCCAAAGGGTTCGCAAGGCCAAACGGCCGCCCGCAGCGGGCGCAGCTTGCTGCGGGTATAGCGAGGATATCCGCCCGGATGGGCGGACACAGGAGAAATGGTGCCCCCGGCCGGAGTCGAACCGGCACTTCCGTAGAAACTCGATTTTGAGTCGAGCGCGTCTACCAATTCCGCCACGGGGGCTAAGTCCATGTCCGGCGCTTAGCGGGGCACAGTCGTGGGTTCAAGCAAGCCTGTGTTTCCTCTTGCGTCCTGTATCGTTTCAGGCCTTGAGAGCCTCTGCGATCAGCTTGTGCATCCGGGGGTGCAGCGAGGGATTGCCGGCAATGACCTGCTTGTCGCAGATCTGCAGCGAGCGTCCGCGATAATCGCTGACGAAGCCGCCCGCCTCGCGCACCAGCAGGCATCCCGCAGCCGTATCCCAGGGCGCAAGGTCACTTTCCCAGAAACCATCGAAGCGGCCCGCCGCAACCCATGCCAGATCGAGTGAGGCCGCGCCAAAGCGGCGCACACCGGCAATGTTCGGACCCAGCTTGCCATAAATCTCAGCCCATTCGGCGAAATTGCCGTGCCCCTGATAGGGCATGCCGGTGGCGACCAGCGCTTCGGACAGATGGCGACGGCCCGATACGCGCAGGCGCTTGTCCTGCAACCATGCGCCGCGCGTTTTCTCGGCCCAATAGGTCTCGTCGGTAATCGGCTGGTAGATGACGCCTGCCGTCACCTCGCCCCAGCCCGAACCGTCAAGCTTGGGTTCCTGCACCGCGATGGAAATCGCAAAGTGCGGGATGCCGTGGAGGAAGTTGCTGGTGCCGTCGAGCGGATCGATGATCCAGCGCGGCTTGTCGGGTTCGCCCTCGATAATGCCGCCTTCCTCGAGCACGAAACCCCAACCGGGGCGCGCGACCTTGAGCTCGTCCCACAGGATGCGCTCGGCCGCCTGATCCGCCTTGGAGACGAAGTCGGACGGGCCCTTGCGGCTGACCTGAAGATGTTCGACCTCGCCAAAGTCACGGCGCAACCGGCCACCTGCCTTGCGGGCAGCCTTTTCCATCACGCGCACCAGACCCGAATACATCGACATGGACGACTAGCTCGCTTTCCCGACATAGGACTGCTCGTAGACGTCCACGATAATGCGCGTCCCGCTTTCGATATGCGGCGGAACGAGGATGCGAACGCCATTGTCGAGCACGGCGGGCTTGTAGCTGGACGAGGCCGTCTGCCCCTTCACCACGGCATCAGCCTCGACGATCTCGGCCTCGACCTGCGAGGGCAGCTCGACCGAGATCGGCTTTTCTTCCCACAGTTCCAGCTTGACCTGCATGCCGTCCTGCAGGAACGGGCGGGCATCGCCCAAGAGGTCGGACGGCAGGGTGATCTGCTCGAACGTGTCCTGGTCCATGAACACCAGCATGTCGCCGTCTTCATAGAGGAACTGAAATTCCTGCGTATCCAGGCGCACCTTCTCGACCGTGTCGGCGCTGCGGAAGCGCACGTTGGTCTTGCGGCCGTCCTGCAGGTTTTTCATTTCCACCTGCATATAGGCCCCGCCCTTGCCGGGCTGGGTGTGCTGGATCTTGGCGACCTTCCAGATGCCGCCTTCATATTCGAGAATGTTGCCGGGACGGATGTCCACGCCGCTGATCTTCATGTCACTGGCCTTGCTTGATGCCCGGCATGGGCCGGGTCCTGAACTTGGGATGGTGCGCCCTAGCCGCAAGCCATCTCGCGGGCAAGGCGGGCCTGCATATCCTGCGCCAACATCAAATGCATTCATGACGTCGCAAGCATGGAATGCTAGAGGCCCGGTCATGATCCGCGCTGCATTCCGTCTTGCCGTCATGGCACTGGCCGCCCAGCCCTACGTTGCGACAGCGCAAGGCCAGATCGGCACGGTCGAGCGCGGTTATTACGTGTGCGAACTGCCGGGCACTGCCAACGGTGCAGCCGGGATCGAACAGCCGGAGGAAAACTTCCGCATCGCCAATGCCTCTCGCTACGAGGCCGATGGGGGCAGCGGCACCTATCTGCGGCGTGGCAATAGGCTGACGATGACGAGCGGGCCACGCGCCGGCGACAGCTATCTGGTCGTATCTGACACGTTCTTCCGCAAGATCGAGAATGGCGAGCCGGGTCGGCTACGCTGCGTACGAACTAAGCGCTGAGAACCTTCGCGAAGGCGCGGATCGCCGCGACTTCGTCCCCGCCCCAGACAGAGCCCGAAACGGCGAGAAAATCCGCCCCCGCCTCCACCAGAGGCGCGGCATTGTCCGGCGTGATGCCGCCAATGGCGACGCAGGGAATCTCGAAAAGGCTCGACCACCAGTTGAGCAGATCGGTTTCGGCGCGGTGTTCGGTCGTCTTGGTCGTACTGGGGAAAAACGCCCCGAATGCGACATAGTCGGCCCCGGCCTCGCCTGCCTCCATCGCGAGGTGACGGCTGGCATGGCAGGTGACACCGATCTGGACCTCGCGTCCGAGCACTTCTCGCGCCTCGCGAATATCGCCGTCGCCCTGCCCCAGATGGACGCCATCGGCCTTGAGCCGCTTGGCGAGCGACACGTCATCATTGACGACGAAGGCCACATCGCGCGCGGCGCAGATTTCCTGCAAGGGCACAGCAAGCCGCGCCGCCTCATGCTGGTCGATATCCTTCACACGGAACTGGAAGGCGGTGGCGAGCCCCTCGCCCGCTTCAAGCGCGCGCGCCAGACGCTCGGGGAACGTCCCCGATACGTCGAGCGGTGAAATCAAATAGAGCTGGCAGTCGCTCAAGCAGCGACCCGGGCAACGCTGGCGGCGCAGATCTGGTCGATGGCGGCACCCAGCGTCGCGTCGAATTCCGCATCGCTCTGGGAGGCGCGCAGGTCCTGCAGCAAGCCGCGGCTGAAGCTGGCGATCATGCCGTCGTTCTTGGCGAGATGCTCACAGGCCTCGTCGGTCGAATAACCGCCCGACAGCGCGACCACGGCCAGCACCTTGGGATGCGCGATCAGCTCGGCATAGGTGTTCGGCACGACCGGGATCGAGAGCTTGAGCATGACCTGCTTGCCCTCATCGAGAGCGTCGAGGTTCCTGAGGATCTCGGCCTTGAGGATCTGCTCGCCTTCGGCGCGGTCCTCAGCCTTGATGTTATATTCCGGCTCCAGCATCGGCATCATGCCGTGGGCGATGACCTGCTCGCCGACGTCGAACTGCTGCTTGACGATGGCGGCGATGCCTTCCGCATTGGCGGCATTGATAACCGAGC
>DDNW01000155.1:15946-16184 GCA_002341345.1 Erythrobacter sp. UBA2510 | reverse complement strand
GCGGTGATGCGCAGGGTGTCGGGGGTCAGCGCGATGCGGTCGAACTTCTGGGTCAGCTCGATCACGGCGGCATCGCCTTTGGACCGCACCTGCGCGATGATCTCGGCCACTGTGTCGTCCACGTCGGGGCTGTCTTCACGTTTGGCAGAAAGCAGCGCGGTGAACGCCTGTTCGAAATCGGGCTGATCGAAGTCTAGGAATTGGGGCATCGGATGTCCTTTGCAACGTGCAATGGGCT
>DDNW01000155.1:11809-15741 GCA_002341345.1 Erythrobacter sp. UBA2510 | reverse complement strand
GGCAGCTTGCGCGACGGGGCCACATAGGGGCGCGTCACATCCTTCAAGGTCACATCCAGCGCTTCGACCGTCAGCCGGATCGCGCCGTCCCCCGCGAGGGTCAGCAGCACGTCGCCCGAGGGCGCATCGGTTTCGGTGAACTCGATCTGCAACAGCGACAGGATGGTATCCGCATCCCCCTTGTTCACGCCCTGGCTGGACACGCGCTGCACGTTGCTGAACATCAAGATTGTTTGCACGCGTTCCGGGGCGTGGCGCGATTTGCCCGCGTCTTCCCACCGCACGCGGTTCAGCAGCAGGGCAAAGCGCCCCTCTTTTTGCAGCCAGCGCATTTCCGATCCCGGAAACACAGCGTCCTGCGCCAGCGAGGAGATCACCTTGAGGTCATCGGCATCCAGCGCGCCGAGGTTCAGCGGGGCTTCGCGCCCGTCTTCGAAACGTGCATCTTCGGTCATTGGTCTTTGATCCGTTCAATATTTGCGCCCACGCCGCGCAGTTTAGCCACCACATGTTCGTACCCGCGATCCAGATGATAGACACGGCTGACGCGCGTTTCGCCTTCGGCGGCCATACCGGCAAGGATCAGGGAAATCGACGCGCGCAGATCGGTCGCCATCACCGGCGCACCTTTCAGCTTTTTGACCCCGTGAACCGTCGCGGTGCCGCCGTGGACCTCGATATCGGCCCCCATGCGGATCAGCTCGGGCGCGTGCATAAAGCGGTTCTCGAAGATTTTCTCTTCCAGCACCGAGGTACCGTCCGCCGTACACAGCAGCGCCATCATCTGGGCTTGCAGGTCGGTGGGGAAACCGGGGAAAGGTTCAGTCGTGACATTCACCGCGTTGATCACGCCATTGCGCCGCGCGACTTTCAGACCCTTGTCCGTCTCGGTCACGTCGATCCCTGCCGCGTCAAGCTTTTCGCAGAAAGCCGACAGCAGGTCGATGCGCCCGCCCAGCAATTCAACCTCGCCACCACACATCGCCGGGGCGAGCATATAGGTGCCCAGTTCGATCCGGTCGGTCACAACACGGTGGGTCGCCCCATGCAGACGGTCCACGCCCTGAATCTCGATCCGGCTGGTGCCGTCGCCTTCGATCTGCGCGCCCATAGCACGCAAACAATCCGCGAGATCCACGATCTCGGGCTCGCGTGCGGCGTTGTTGATTACCGTCGTGCCCTTGGCCAAGGTCGCGGCCATCATGATGTTCTCGGTCGCGCCGACAGAGGCAAAGGGGAAGTCGATGACCGCACCTTTCAATGCGCCGCCTTGCGCCTTTGCGTGCAGATAACCGTCACGCAAGTCGATCTCTGCGCCCATCAGGGCCAGACCATCGGTGTGAATATCCATCGGACGCGCACCAATCGCGCAGCCGCCCGGCAGTGATACCTGCGCGTGCCCTTCGCGGGCCAGCAGCGGCCCCAGCACAAGGTTCGACGCGCGCATCTTGCGCACGATGTCATATTCGGCGCGCGTGTTGATCTCGCCATGACACGACATCGCCAGAACCTGACCGTCCTGCATCGATGTCACCTCTGCCCCCAGGGACCGCAGCAATTCGGTCATGGTGCGGATGTCGGACAGGCGCGGCGCGTTGGTCAGCGTCAGCGGCTCTTCGGACAGCAGGGTCGCGGGCATAAGCGTCAGACAGGCGTTCTTGGCCCCCGCAATCGGAATTTGTCCCGACAGCGCACCGCCGCCTTTGACCACAATCGAATCCATCCTTCAGCCTTCCTTGGTTTGGCCGGTCGGCCCGTTATCTGTCTGCGCGTTATTATTTTGCGTGTCGTCGCTTTGGCTTTTGTCGCTGCGCGCACGCGCTTGCGCCTTGCGTCGGCCCATATTGGCTTTCAGCGCGGCTTTCAGCCTGTCTTCCCGCAATACATTGGGTTTTGGCGGCTTTTGTGGGGCGGTATCCTTTGACATGTCGATTGTCTAGCGCAGCGGACCGATATGGTCCAGATTACGCTTGCACCATATTGCGAATGGGTCTAATCACCCGCCCACAGTGCTGGAGTAGCTCAGTGGTAGAGCGCGTCATTGGTAATGACGAGGTCGGGAGTTCAATCCTCCCCAGCAGCACCAGCCCGAGCAGTTTCCCGCCAGAGCGAACGCCCAGTGGCTTGCCAAGTCTGGTGTCTTAACGGCATAAGACACGCATGAACGATCTGGGTGGAACCAACGCTGACGAGGCGCTCGAACAGCTGCACCCGTCCTACGTCCATGTGGTGCGGATCGAGGCGGTGCTGGTCATGGTGCCGTTCCTGATCGGATCGCTCGTGATCGAGGGGGCCGATGTGCTGCCCACCGGCCTCGCCTTTGCCCCGTTGCTGCTGATTGCGGTGATCGTGATCGCGCTGTTCCCGCTGCGCCGCTATCGTGCACGCGGATTTGCCATGTCGGACGACCGGCTGCGGGTGGTGCGCGGGGTGCTGTTCCATGCCGATGTCGTGGTGCCGTTCAGCCGCGTCCAGCATATCGATGTGACGCAGGGGCCAATCGAGCGTCTCTTCGGCCTTGCCACGCTGACCCTGCACACGGCGGGCACGCATAACCACTCGGTCGCGCTGCCCGGGCTTGCGCACGAACAGGCCACGGCCATGCGCGAGGAGATTCGCCAGCATGTCAAGCGCGAGAGCATGTGAGCGGGCCTGCCGCAGATGCATCCGCCGACTGGTCGCGGCTTGATCCGCTCTCGGCCATTGCTCGCGCGCTGATCCTGCTGCGCGGGTCGGCATTTGCGCTGATCGCCGTGATTTTCGGCGGGCAGAGCCTGTTCGACAGCGGCGCGATCGTCTTCGCCATTCTCCTGTTGATCATCGCGGCAAACGTCGCGGCCGCCTTCTACGAATGGCGCGTCACGCGCTACTTGATCGGTGACAGCGACGTGCGGGTGGAGAAAGGGCTGATCGCCCGCGCCGCGCGCTCTGTACCCTATGAGCGCATTCAGGACGTCAGCCTTGAGCAGGCGCTGATCCCGCGCCTTCTCGGGCTGGTCGAGGTACGGTTCGAGACCGGGGCGGGCGGCAAGGACGAACTGAAGCTTGCCTATGTCAGCCAGGCCGAGGGCGAGCGTCTGCGTCGCACGGTGCGGGCGCGTGCGGAGGGCGCTGAACAGGGCAGCGTGGCCAACGACATGGCAGTGCTTGCCGAGGACGAAACGGGCACGACATTGTTCGCGATGGACCTGCCGCGCCTCATAACCTTCGGCATGTTCGAGTTCTCGCTGGTCGTTTTTGCGCTGCTGATCGGTGCGGCACAGCAATTGGACTTCCTGCTCCCCTTCGACATCTGGGACATGGAAGGCTGGGAAGGCCGTATGGCAGGTTCGGAAGCCTATCTGTCGGGTCTCGACATGCTGGGGCGTGCCCTGGGTATCGTCTTTGCGCTCGGCGGGTTGGCGATCCTCGGATTTGCCACCGGTATTTTCCGCACGGTGACCCGCGACTATGGGTTTCTGCTGGAAGAGACACCGCGCGGTTTTCGCCGCCGCCGGGGCCTGCTCACCCGCACCGATGTCGTGATGCCGCGCCACCGGGTGCAGGCGGTAACGGTATCGACGCGTTTCCTGCGCAGGCTGTTCGGCTGGCACGGGCTCAGTTTCATCAGTCTTGCGCAGGATTCAGGGTCGGCCAATCATGACGTCGCGCCCTTTGCCACGATGGCAGAGATCGCCCCCATCGCCGCGGCCGCAGGCTTTCCTCTGCCCGAAACCGAGCCTGAGTGGCACCGGCCCAGCGCGGATTATTTCTTCGTCCGGGCACTGGTCGGAATCATGGTCTGCATCGTCTGCGGGGTCGTCGCGACGACTTTTGTCGGCAGCATATGGCCGGGGATGGCATTTATCGCGCTCGCCGCTTTCCTCGCTTTGCGGGCGCATTATTTGTGGCGGGTGGAGCGCCATGCGCTTGGGGACCGGCAGGTGCTCTCC
>DDNW01000155.1:0-11685 GCA_002341345.1 Erythrobacter sp. UBA2510 | reverse complement strand
AGGTGCTCTCCAATCGCGGCTGGCTCGCCCCGACTCTAGTACTCGCGAGCCGGATCAAGCTGCACTCGGCAGAAGTGGCGCAGGGGCCTTTCGGGCGCTGGCTCGGATATGCCGACCTCAACCTCGGGCTTGCCGGCGGGGTGCTATCATTCCACGGGCTCAAGCGCGAGGAGGCCTTTACCATGCGCCGCGCCGTACTCGAGAGCATCGCAGAGGTTGATTTCGCGCATATCGCCAGCTCATAAAGCAGGAGATAAGGCCGCGGTTTTAGCATCGCGTCCGCATTCAGATGATGAAGTGCCAAAAATCGTGGTTAGGAGCGACCCGGCACGCAGCAACCTTTGGGGGTCGTGACTACCGGAACCGCACGAAACCGCGGTTTACAGGCCCTCTGGGCTGAATGCCCCGCATCTAACTCTCGATTTCGGCCAGGTATGGTGCCCATGCCGGGTGTTTGCGGAACAGTGCCGCGACATAGGGGCATTGCGGCACGATGGTGAAGCCTTGCTCCTTCGCGTCCTCGAGCATCGCCATCACCAGCTGTTCGGCGATCCCCTTCCCGCGCGCAGCAGGCGGAGTGAAGGTGTGGTCGGCGATCCGGGCTTCGCCGCGCGCTTTCCAGGTCAGCTCGGCCTGCTGGTCGGCCCCCTCCACATCGGCACGATAGGCGCCATGCGTGGTCTCGTCGGTTCGGATAATTGTGATCGCCTCGGACATGATTTCAGATGCTCCTTCTTGCCTGAAACGTAGGCGGGCCTATTGGCGTTCCAATGCTTTTCCTGTCCGACAACAATGCTGCCGTCCATCCGCAAGTCTGGCAGGCGATGCAGGCCGCCGATGCGGCCGATGCGCCCTATGATGCCGATGCGCTGAGCCAGCGCATGGACGAGGCGTTCTCGGCCCTGTTTGGGCGGGACTGCGTGGCACTGTGGGCGGGCAGTGGCACGGCGGTAAATTGCCTTGGGTTTGCCACCATGGTTAGCCCGCAGGGCGGCCTCGTCTGCCACGAAGACGCGCATATCGAGACGTCGGAAGGCGGCGCGCCCGGCTTCTACCTTAACGGCGCCAAACTGATGCTGGCACCGGGCGAGGGGGCGAAGCTGACGCCTGCCGCAATCGAGGCACGGCTGGCCGGCATTCGCCCCGCGGTCCATTACGTGCAGGCAGAGGCGATCTCGATCTCGCAGGTCAGCGAATTCGGCCTTGCCTATAATCGGCAGGAACTCGCGGCGATTGGTGCGCTGGCGCAAGCGCGCAAATTGGGTCTGCACATGGACGGCGCGCGATTCGCCAATGCGGTCGCGCATCTTGGCTGCACACCGGCGGAGGCCGTGGGACCGGCTGACACGCTGGCCTTTGGCTGCGTCAAGAATGGCGGCATGAATGCCGAGGCATTGGTGCTGTTCGACCCGGCGCAGGCGGATCTCGTGCGCTGGCGGCGCAAGCGCGCCGGTCACCTCGCCTCCAAGGGGCGCTTCATGGCCGCGCAGGTGCTGGCGCTGATCGAGAATGGCGTATGGCTCGACAATGCGCGCCATGCCAATGCCATGGCCGCGCTGATTGCCGAGAGAGCGGGCGAGCGGTTGCTCTATCCGGTTGAGGCGAACGAGCTGTTCATCCGCATGGCTAAGACCGAACGCGACGCGCTGCGGGCGCAAGGCTTTGGCTTCTACGACTGGGACGAAACCTGCATTCGCGTGGTCTGCGCCTGGGATACCGATCCAGAGCATGCTGCGGCCCTTGGGCGCGCCATCACCAGCCTATGAGCCAGACGCCGCTCGACGACCCCCCGGTGGATGAAGCGCTGATCGAGACGGCGGGTGGCCATCACCGGCGGCCCCATGCCTTGCTGCGCCCCGCTACAGCCATCCCCTTCCTGCTCGTCGCGCTGATCTGGGGCTCGACCTGGTTCATCATCAAGGACCAGATCTCTACGGTGCCGCCAAGCTGGGGGGTCACTTATCGCTTCGGCATTGCCGCTATCGCCATGGCTGCGCTGGCATGGTTCAAGGCGGGCAGCCTTGCGATGAACCGCAGCGGACACATGGTCGCGCTGGCGCTCGGGCTCACGCAGTTCTGCGGCAATTTCAATTTTGTCTACAGGGCCGAGGCGCATATTACCTCGGGCGTGGTCGCAGTGATGTTCGGCTTGTTGATGGTGCCCAATGCTGTTTTCGGGCGTATCTTCCTCGGCATCAGGGTGAGCTGGCGCTTTGTCGCCGGGACGATGGTGGCAATTGCGGGTGTTGTGCTGCTGCTTGCGCATGAAGCGCGGCTGATGCCCGAAGGCAGTTCGCTGCCGCTGGGCGCGCTGCTGGTGATCGGCGGTGTCTTGTCCGCCTCCGCTGCAAATATCCTGCAGGCGACTGGAATGGCGCGCGCGCAGAACCTGCTCGTGATGCTGGCCTGGGCAATGTTCTATGGCACGGTGATCGATGCGGGGATCGCGCTGGCCGTGACCGGACCGCCAGTCCTTCCCACAGAGCTGCGTTTCTGGGCTGGAGTGACTTATCTCGCGCTGATCGGGTCGGTTGTGACCTTCCCGCTCTATTTCAAACTGATCCGCGAACTGGGGCCGGGCCGGGCCGCCTATAACGGGGTGCTGGTGCCGGTCGTGGCGATGCTGATTTCGACCTTTCTGGAGGGCTATCGCTGGTCGCCGCTTGCAGCGGGAGGGGTTGTGCTGGCTCTCGTCGGGATGGTGATCGTCTTGCGCGGACGAGAAGTCGATTAAAGGGCGCGGATGGCGGCCAACCCCTCGCGAAAGGTGGGGTAAAGCGGCGTCCAACCCAGCAGCCGCTTCGCCTTGCCGTTCGCGACGCGGCGGCTCTCGGCATAGAAGCCGCGCGCCATTGGCGAGAGGCCGGCCTCTTCCAGCGCAACCAGCGGTGGCGGCTCGACGCCCAGCAGCGCGCAGGCATGCTCGATCAGCCTATTCTGGCTCGTCGGCAGGTCGTCGGCGAGGTTGTAGGCCCCGGGCGGCACATCGCGTGTCAGAGCCGCCATCACACCGCTGGCGATGTCATCAACATGGACGCGGCTGAACACCTGCGCTGGCAGATCGATTCGCTGAGCACGGCCATCGGCGATCCGCTCGAACACGCTGCGCCCCGGCCCGTATATTCCGGGCAGGCGAAAGACATATGCGCCAAGGACCAGCCACGCCGCGTCGGCCTTTGCTCGCGCGGTGCGTCTTCCCCCGCCGGTCGGCGCACATTCGTCGACCCAGGCCCCCTTTGTGTCCCCGTAGACCCCGGTTGAGGACAGGTAGAACAGCCGCTTTCCGGGCAATCTCTCGCCGTATCGTTCAAGCACCGGGTCTGCGCCCTCGGCAGGGGGGACGCTCGACAGGATAGCGTCGGCGCGTGCGATTTGCCCGGTCACCGTCGGCCTGTCGTCAAACGCGACATCGCCCGCGCTGCCCGTTGCCGCGACGCTCCAGCCGCGTGCTTCAGCCAGTGCCTTGACCCGTTTCGCGGTATAACCCAGCCCGAAAATCAACAGATGCGGCATGTGCATGCGTTTAGCGCCTCGACACCGGGAAGATAGTCACCATAGTCAGAGGATGGATATTGCCCGCACCCCTTCGAACCCTCATGGCAACCCCGAAATGGCCGATGCCGCCATCGAACCCAGGGATCCGCCGACGATCCGCCGCGAGGATTACACGCCCTTCGGCTGGCTTGTCCCCGAAGTGCGGCTCGACTTCGAACTCGGCATCGAGAAGACCGTGGTCCACGCAACCTTGCAGGTCGAGCGCAACCCGGCGGCTGTGGCGACGCCCACGATCCGCCTCAACGGCGACGAGATCACTCCGGTCGAGGTCAGGGTCGATGGCGAGGCGGTCAATAGCTGGGTGATGGAGGATGCCGACCTTCTTGTTACTTTGCCCGGCAGCAAGCACACGATCGAAGTCACGAGCGAGATCAGGCCCGAGGCCAATACCAAGCTGATGGGGCTTTATGCTTCCTCCGGCATGTTGTGCACCCAGTGCGAGGCTGAAGGCTTCCGCCGAATCGCCTTCTTTCCCGACCGGCCTGATGTCCTGTCGACCTACACGGTGCGCATGAGCGGCCCCAAGGCCGAATTCCCCGTCCTGCTATGTAACGGCAACATGGTTGCCGGGGGCGAGGGCGAAGGCGGCACGCATTGGGCCGAATGGCACGACCCCTGGCCCAAGCCTTCCTATCTATTCGCGTTGGTCGCGGGCGATCTGGTCGCCAATTCGGACAGCTTCATCACGATGACCGGGCGCGAAGTCGCCCTCCATATCTGGGTGCGGGAAGGCGACGAGGCGCGCACCGGGCACGCGATGGAATCGCTCAAGCATTCGATGAAATGGGACGAGGAAGTGTTCGGCCGCGAATACGATCTCGACGTGTTCAACATCGTTGCCGTCTCCGACTTCAACATGGGCGCGATGGAGAACAAGAGTCTCAACATCTTCAACACCAAATATGTCCTTGCCGATGAGGAAACCGCCACCGATGGCGATTTCGACGCGGTCGAGGGCGTGATCGCGCACGAATATTTCCATAACTGGTCGGGCAATCGGGTAACTTGTCGTGACTGGTTCCAGCTCTCGCTGAAAGAGGGCTTCACCGTGCTGCGCGACCAGCTGTTCAGCGCCGACATGGGCAGCGCCCCGGTCAAGCGGATCGAGGATGTGCGCGTGTTGCGTGCCGCGCAGTTCCCCGAGGATTCGGGCCCTCTCGCCCATCCGATCCGGCCCGACTCCTACCGCGAAATCAGCAATTTCTACACCGCTACCGTCTATAACAAGGGCGCCGAGGTCATCCGCATGATGCGTACCATGGCAGGCGAAGAACGGTTCCGCGCCGGCACGGACCTCTATTTCGACCGCCACGATGGCGAGGCGGCGACCTGCGAGGATTTTGTCCGCGCGATGGAGATCGGGGCTGACCTCGACCTCCAGCAGTTTCGCCTGTGGTATTCTCAGGCCGGCACGCCGAAGGTCGAGGTGTCGCTGACCCATTCCGGCGACACGGCGCGGCTGTCGCTCAAGCAGACCGTCCCGGCAACGCCCGGCCAGCCCGTTAAGAGCCCGATGCCGATCCCGCTCAAGATCGCATTGTTCGACCGCGAGACGGGCGCGCATCGCGGTGAGGAATTGCTCATGCTCGATAAAGCCGAGAAGAGCTGGAGCTTCGCCGGCTTCGACAAGCCGCCCATTCTCTCGATAAATCGCGGCTTTTCCGCGCCGGTCACGATCGAGCGCACGGTGCCGCAAGAGGACCTCGTCTTCCTCGCCGCCAAGGACGACGATCCCTTCGCCCGTTACGAGGCGATGCAGGAACTGGTGCTGGGCCACCTGCTTGCAGGTGTCGGCGGCAGACTGTCCGATGACGAACGCGCTGCCGGACGGCAGGCGATCGCCGGGGCCATGTCTGCGATCATCGCCGATCCGGCGCTGGACGATCTGATGCGTGGCGAACTGCTCATCCTTCCCGGACAAGCCTATATCTCCGAGCAGCTCGAGGTCGCCGATCCCGGCGCGATCCACCGCGAGCGCGAAGGGCTGAAAGCGGCGCTGGGCGCTTTGCTGGCCGACGATCTGGCGGCACTTTACGAACGCACCAGGGAGGCGGGCACCGGGATGGATGCCGCCGCGCGCGGGGGCCGCAAGCTACGGACGCAGGTGCTGGTTTTCCTGGCTGCGAGCGATCCGGCAAAGGCTGAAAAGCTGGCCGCCGAGCAATACGATTCCGCGACCAACATGACCGATCGGCAAGGCGCGTTGATGGTGCTGGCGGGGCTCGAGGGGCCGCAGCGCACGCATAAGCTGCTCGACTTCTACGAACGCTTCAAGGACAACGACCTTGTCCTCGACAAGTGGTTCGCACTGCAGGCGGGCTCGCTCCACCCTTCGGTCATCGCGCAAGTAAAGGCGCTGGCCGAACATCCGCGCTTCACCATGAAGAACCCCAACCGGGTGCGTTCGCTCTACATGGCCTTCGCGGTCAATCCGGCGGGCTTCCACGATGCCAGTGGCGAAGGTTACCGGATGATTGCCGACCTGATCCTCGCGCTCGACCCGATCAATCCGCAGACTGCGGCGCGTTTCGTGCCGCCGCTCGGGCGCTGGCGGCGGACCGAACCGGGGCGGGCGGCAATGATGCGCTCCGAGCTGGAGCGGATCGCGGCGGCGACCAATCTGTCGCGCGATACCTACGAGCAGGTGGCGCGCAGCCTTGGCTGAGGATACGCTGCTCCGGTCTCCTGCTATTCGCCTGCCGCACGGTTTCTTCACGGCGCAGCAAAGCGATGCGCAGGCGTTCGATCTGGTCGCCCCCGGCATCGAGCCCGTCTTGCTCAAGCAGGTGCATTCTGCACGCGTGGTCGAGGCCGCCGGTCCCTTTCCCGAAACCGCCCGTCCCGAGGCGGACGGAGTGGTCAGCAATACGCCCGGAACGATGCTCGCCATCGTCACCGCCGATTGCGCGCCGGTTCTTTTTGCCGACCCGCATGCGGGCGTGATCGGTGCTGCCCATGCGGGCTGGCGCGGCGCGCATTCTGGCGTGCTGGAGGCGACCGTGCGGCACATGGTCGCTTTCGGAGCGAATCCGGCCAACATCACCGCCGTCATCGGTCCGACCATCGCGCAGGCGAGTTACGAGGTCGATTACGATTTTCGCGTGAAGTTCGAGACGCGGCACGACGCCTTCTTCCGCCTTGGCGAACGCCCGGGCAAATGGCTGTTCGACCTGCCCGGTTATGTGCGCTGGCGCCTCGAATCGGCCCATGTCGGCCAGGTGGAGGATCTGGCGCTGGACACATATGCCAATGAGGACCGGCTCTATTCCTACCGCCGCGCCACGCATCGCGGCGGGCCGACCGGCGGCAGGCAGTTTTCCGCCGTGGCGCTCCCCCTCTAAGCCGAGGGGCCGACGGCCATTTTTTTAAACTTTACCCCGTCGTGCAATAGACAGCTGTTGCCGCGCTCGCGAAAAGGCGGGTTGGCAGGCGCGAATCTTCCGTCTATCAGCCCGCCAAGCCGCCGCCCCTTAGGGGCAACAAGGGGGCGCGGCGGGTCAACATTCACCCGCTCGTAGATCGGCCAGGGGGCCGCAAGCGGGCGGAAGGCAAGGCAGGGTAATGGCAACCACTGGCACCGAAGAACTTTCCGGCATTGGTAGCGACGAAGGGGCCAGCGGAGACGGGGTTCGTCGCCGCGACTTCATCGAAATTGCAGCTGTATCGGCCGCAGGGGTGGGCGCTCTGGCGACTCTCGTGCCGCTGGTCAGCCAGATGGCACCGTCGAAGGACGTGCTCGCCGAGAGCACGACCGAACTCGACGTGTCGGCGATCGAAACCGGTCAGGCGATCAAGGCGGTGTTCCGTAAGCAGCCGGTCTTCGTGCGCAACCTTACGCCCGCAGAGATCGAGGCTGCCAATGCCGTCGATGTCGGTTCGCTGCGCGACCCGCAGACGCTGGCCGAGCGGACCAAGGAAGGCCATGAAAACTGGCTGATTACCATGGGCGTGTGCACGCACCTTGGCTGCGTGCCGCTGGGCGCCGCCGAAGGTGAGCCGCGTGGCGAGTTCGGCGGCTATTTCTGCCCCTGCCATGGTTCGCACTACGACACTGCGGCACGTATCCGCAAAGGTCCGGCACCGCTCAATCTCGAAGTGCCTGAATACACCTTCACCACCGACACGACCGTCGTGATCGGCTAGGCGAGAGAGACGCAATAATGAGCTTTCCCTGGGCCAAGAACTACGAACCTGTAAATCCGGTGATGCGCTTCTTTGACGAGAAGCTGCCGCTGCCCCGTTTCGTCTATAACGCCGTGGGCGCGGGCTATCCGGTGCCGCGCAACCTTTCCTATTTGTGGAATTTCGGCGTGCTGGCGGGCTTCTGCCTCGTGCTGCAGATCGTCACCGGCGTGATCCTGGCGATGCATTATGCCGCCAATGCAGGCGTCGCGTTCAACTCGGTCGAGCACATCATGCGCGACGTCAACTGGGGCTGGCTGATGCGCTATGCGCACGCCAATGGCGCCAGCTTCTTCTTCGTCGTGATCTACATCCATATCTTCCGCGGCTTCTTCTACTCCTCGTACAAGGCGCCGCGCGAAATGATCTGG
The DNA here is from genome assembly GCA_002341345.1 of Erythrobacter sp. UBA2510. Lineage (GTDB taxonomy): Bacteria > Pseudomonadota > Alphaproteobacteria > Sphingomonadales > Sphingomonadaceae > Alteraurantiacibacter. The sequence goes on along the minus strand of DDNW01000155.1, from coordinate 3,577 downwards.
CTGATCGGCGTCGTTATCTTCCTGCTGATGATGGCGACCGCCTTCATGGGCTACGTGCTGCCGTGGGGCCAGATGAGCTTCTGGGGCGCCAAGGTCATCACCGGCCTGTTCGGCGCGATCCCCTTCGTGGGCGAGCCGCTGCAGGTGTGGTTGCTGGGCGGTTTCGCGCCCGACAATGCCGCGCTGAACCGCTTCTTCAGCCTGCACTTCCTGCTGCCCTTCGTGATCGCGGGTGCGGTGATCCTGCACATCTGGGCGCTGCACATTCCGGGCAGCTCCAACCCGACCGGTGTCGAGGTGAAGACCGAGAGCGATACGCTCCCGTTCCACCCCTATTTCACCGCGAAGGACGGCTTCGGCCTCGGCGTGTTCCTGATTATCTACATGGCGTTTGTGTTCTTCCTGCCGAACTATCTGGGCCACCCGGACAACTACATTCCGGCGAACCCGCTTTCGACGCCCGCGCACATTGTGCCCGAATGGTATTTCTGGCCGTTCTACGCGATTTTGCGCGCCTTCACCGGCGACCTGACGATCCCGCTGCTCGGCATCCAGATCATTCCGGCCAAGCTGCTTGGCGTGCTGGCGATGTTCAGCGCAATCCTGGTGTGGTTCTTCCTGCCCTGGCTCGACAAGAGCCCGGTGCGCTCAGGCCATTACCGCCCGCTGTTCCGCAAGTTCTTCTGGTTTGGCCTGATCCCGACCATGCTGGTGCTGTTCTGGTGCGGCGGCGCCCCGGCTGAAGAGCCCTATGTGATGCTCAGCCAGCTCGCTACCGCCTATTACTTCGCGCACTTCCTGATCATCCTGCCGATCATCTCCTCGATCGAGCGGCCCGAGCGACTGCCCTCCTCGATCACCGAGGCGGTGCTGGGAACGGACAAGCCCGCCACGGCGGCGGCATAAAACAGGTTACTGGGGAAAGATTATCCAATGATCCGCATCTTCGGCATCCTGATCGGCCTGTTCTTTGTTGGCTGCGTCCTGCTCTGGTCCTTTATCCCGGGCGCAGCGACGGTCGTCGGGCAGGGCTATCTGAAAGAGCCTACGGCAGAGCATGAATTCCATCTCACACCGCGTGAGGACGTCCACTGGTCGTTCGAAGGCGTGTTCGGCAACTGGGACCTCGCCCAGCTGCAGCGCGGCTACAAGGTCTACAAGGAAGTCTGCTCGGCCTGCCACTCGCTGAACCAGGTCGCGTTCCGCAATCTTGCCGAGATCGGCTATACCGAGGCGCAGGTAAAGGCCGAGGCGGCCAGCTGGACCGTCCCCGGCATCGATCCGAACACTGGCGAGGCGAGCACCCGTCCGGGCATGCCGACCGACTATTTCCCGTCGCCCTATCCCAATGCGGTTGCGGCGGCTGCGGCGAACGGCAATGCCATTCCGCCCGACCTGTCGCTGATGACCAAGGCGCGCCACCACGGCACGCATTACGTCTACTCGCTGCTGACAGGCTATCAGGAACCGTCAGCAGAGCTGGTCGAGAAGTTCCCGGCCTCCGCACCGGGTCCGGGCCTGCACCACAACCCGTATTTCGCCAACCTCAACCTGGCGATGGCGCCGCCGCTGACCATGGACGGTCAGGTGACTTTCGACGACGGCACCGAGGCGACCATTCCGCAGATGGCTGAGGACGTAGCCGCCTTCCTGACCTGGACGGCCGAGCCGACGCTGATCAAGCGTCGCCAGACCGGCTGGCCGGTACTCGGCTTCCTGTTCTTCGCGACGATCCTCGCCTGGTTCGCCAAGAAGAGCGTGTGGGCCGATGCCAAGCCGAAGCGCAAGGAAGACTGATTTCAACGGGCCGTGCCGGTTTGACGCCTGAGGATCGCCATCCTGATCTTAGGGCCCTCATCCGCACGGTCCCGGACTTCCCCAAGCCGGGCATCCAGTTCCGCGACATTACGACGCTGATCGCGCACGGCCCGGGCCTTGCCGCGACCATCGAGGCCTTGGCTGGGGCCGTTCCCGCAGGCATTGCTGCCGTTGCCGGGATCGAGGCTCGCGGTTTTATCTTCGGCACCGCGCTCGCAACCCGGCTGGGTCTCGGCTTCGTCCCGCTGCGCAAAGCTGGCAAATTGCCCGTCCCGACCATCGCCGAGGATTACGCGCTCGAATATGGCGAAGCACGGATCGAACTCGACCCGACATTGATCGACGATGGCGAGCATGTCCTGCTCGTCGATGACCTGATCGCGACTGGCGGCACTGCGCTGGCAGGGGTTGCCCTCCTGCGCCGCGCAGGCGCAGTGTGCGACCATGCCGCCTTCGTGATCGACCTGCCCGATCTTGGTGGTGCCGACCGGCTGCGCGAAGCGGGCGTTTCTGCACATAGCCTGATCGCCTTTGACGGCGACTAGCTCTCTAGCCGATATCATCGCCGGGATAGGTTGCGGACTTTGCGCGTTGGCTAGGCAGGTCTGGAGCGTGTAGGCTCCCGGCGAAAGGGGAATTTGCGTCGCGCGCCACCATGCGCGGCGAAGCTTTATATGGATCATCAGGCAATCGTCATCGCCGCCATCGGCGTATTGGGTATTGGCGCACAATGGATCGCATGGCGCACCGGCTGGCCCGCCATTGTGCTGATGCTGGCGGCCGGCTTCCTCGCCGGGCCTGTAACCGGACTGATCGACCCCGAAGAGGCCTTTGGCGACCTGCTTGAGCCGATGGTCGCCGTGGGTGTGGCGCTGATCCTGTTCGAGGGCGGGCTCAGCCTCGATTTTCGTGAGTTGAGAAAATATGGCGAGGGTGTCTGGCGCCTCGTGTTTATCGGCGTGCCGGTTGGCTGGGCGCTGGGTGCCTGGGCGGCGCACGATATCGGTCAGCTTGTGTGGCCGGTCGCAATCCTGTTTGGCGGGATTCTGGTCGTGACCGGGCCTACGGTCGTGTTGCCGCTATTGCGCCAGAGCTCTGTCCAACAACGGCCGGCGGCGCTGCTAAGGTGGGAAGCGATCGTCAATGACCCGCTTGGCGCAATGTGCGCGGTTATCGCCTATGAGTATTTCCGCCTGTCAGCCGATGGTTCGACACTGATCGACGTTGTCCCGCCGATGATCATCGCCGCGCTGTTCTCCGGCGTGGTCGGCTATGCTGCGGCGTGGGTCATCGCCTTTACCTTCCCGCGTGGCTATGTCCCCGAGTTCCTGAAAGTGCCCGTCCTGCTGGTCGGCGTGATCGGCGTTTTCGTGCTGTGCAACTCGATCGAGCATGAGGCGGGGCTGGTTGCGGTGACGGTGATGGGTATCGCGCTCGCCAACATGCATGTCGCCTCGCTGCGCAGCATCCACCCCTTCAAGCAGAATATCGCGATCCTGCTGGTTTCGGGCATCTTCATCCTGCTGTCGGCCTCGCTCGACTATGAGGAGCTGCGTCCGATCAACTGGTACATTGCCGCCTTCCTCGTCGCGCTGCTGTTCGTGGTGCGACCGGCGACGATCCTGATCAGCCTGCTGGGCAGCTCGGTGCCCTGGCGCGAGCGGCTGTTCCTCGCGTGGATTGCGCCGCGCGGCATCGTGCTGGTGGCCATTTCCGGCCTGTTCGCACTGCGGCTGGAGGAACTGGGCTATGCCGACGG
>DDNW01000002.1:4011-4216 GCA_002341345.1 Erythrobacter sp. UBA2510 | reverse complement strand
GTGGCCGGTCCGTGGGGGCGTTCGTCATTGGCTTGGCTCTTGCCTTCAATCGCTACAATCTCAGCTCGTCTGATCCGATACCAAGCGTCTTGTTTGTCAACCTCATCGAGACCTCGGGCTGCTCCTCGCTCGACGCAAGGGCGCGGATCGCATCAATCGTTTCAGGAATGACGATGGCCTGGTTGTCGACCATGTAATTGTAGCA
>DDNW01000002.1:3094-3761 GCA_002341345.1 Erythrobacter sp. UBA2510 | reverse complement strand
CCTCCATCGCCATCGCCTCTTTGACGCTGTTGAGTGCCGACAGTCCGCTGTCTCCATCGATGAGCAGAATTCTTGGCGAGGCCGCAAATGCGTCGAGGACTTCTTCCTTTGTCGCAGGCCGGGTGAGCTCAACATACCAGCTGTGCAGATGAGCCAGGGTCTCAGGAACCTTGATCGCGATCGTCACCACATCGAGTTCCGGATCCACATGCCGGGCATCCGGCCCCTGATGGCTCGGGATTGTCGGCTCGGGCACGAGCGTGTTCATGATCCCCCCGAGATGGCTCTCCCAGGGGTCGGTGGCCCGGCGCATGAGCGTGCCGCGCGCCTTTTTGAGCAGGCCTGCGCGCTTCAGCGCCCCTAGGGTGCGGACAATCGACGTGGTGTTGCATGACACGACCCGTGTCGCATCGCGGCCGAATGCGCTCCCGTAGGTTGCTTCGGCGACGAATGAGTGCCCCGCCAAGTCGTGCTTCTCGCCTCCCTGCACGATGAATGGCTTCCCGGCGCGGCGATAGATGTCTGCGTTTTGGGCACCGATGCCCTTGGGTGTGCAGTCGACAATGACGTCGCTTGCCGCGATGAGATCCTCTAGCGAACCAGCAACGTCGAGCCCCGACTCCGGCAAGGATTGCGAGGCCTGCGAACTGGCCGCAAACAGGCGAGT
>DDNW01000002.1:403-2956 GCA_002341345.1 Erythrobacter sp. UBA2510 | reverse complement strand
CGCAAACAGGCGAACGCCGTCCTTCGCGAGCATTGCGATCCGCCAGTCGGCGGCGACGTCGGCGACACCGGCCAATGCCATATCGGGTTGCAGCCTTACGGCGCCGACAACGCGGCGACCGATTACCCCTGCTCCTACGACCCCTACCGTGATCTTGTTTGGCTCCTTTGTCATCGAATATGAACTCCAGTTGGTGGTTGCGGGCGCACTCGTGACGCCGGAAGGATGGGATTAGTGGCTCGCTCCGATCAGCTCATCGTTCTGGACGCTCCATGCGCACAAAGCCTCGGCGAGTGCCGGAGAAATATCGACCGCGTTGGTTCGATGTGCGATGGCATTGACGCTGATCACGCGCTTGGCACCTGCCTGCATGAGCTCATCATATGCATCGCCGGCAAAGATGGGGTGGACCACAACGCAGACCGGCGGCTGTGTCCCAGCCTTCGAGAGCAGCTTGACTGTTTCGACGAGCGTTCGCGCACTAGAGGCAATATCGTCGATAATGACGGGTTGTTTGTCGTTCATATCGGGAAGGCTCCCGCCGCTGATCGCCACATCGAAATCGCCCCAGCGTTTCTTCTCCAGAACGGCTGAAGGTATGCCGGCCCTTTCTGCGACATCGAGCACCCATTGTTCGCTCTCCTCGTCGGGCCCGATGACGAAAGCGTCCGGGATGTTGGCCTTGAGCCAATCCGCGATCGCCGGCGCTGCCGGCACGACCTTGCTCGGCACCGAATAAATCTCATCGAGATTGTCGATGCGGTGCAGGTGGGGATCGACGGTGACGAGGAAATCGAAATAGAACGACAGCAGCCGCGAGAACGAAATGGACGTGACGGCCTCGCCTGGATTGAACGCCTTGTCCTGGCGCATATAGGCCAGATAAGGCGCGACGAGCGCGATGCTTCGCGCGCCCTGATCGCGCAGCGCATCCGCCGCAAAGAGCAATGGCGCGATTTTCGCATCGGGCCGGTCAAGGGTGCAGAGCAGGACGACATCGCGGCCACTTACCGGCGTGGCGATCCGCAAGTAGGTTTCTTCATCGGGGAACTGGCGCGTCTCGAGTTCGCCGAGATCGGCCTCGAAACATCGGGCAAGTCCTTCGGCCATGCCCGGTGCCGCGCTAAGGGAAAAGACGACCCTGCTCATTGTGCCTCCAATCTGATCATATCGCTGTTGCGCAAAGCAAAGGCGAAAGCATAATCAAGCTCGCCCATGCTTTCGCCGTGAATGGTGAAGAGTGGCTGCCCTTGCTCAACCAAATCGCCCGACTGGACATGCAGAGCGATACCGGCCGTCGCGCGCTGCGGTGCGCCAGCGAGTTTGGCAGTGCGCGCAAGCAGGCGATTGTCGAAGGTGGTTACCCGTCCTGCGCGCGCGGCGAGGAATTCGCGCGTCTGGAGCGCTCGGCCGGGCTCTCTGAATCCGCCCTGCGCCTCGCAGATGGCAAGAAATTTGCTTTCTGCGCGGCCCTCGATCAGCAATTTCGTCGCCTGCTGAAGGGCATCGGAGCGTGTTACGCCGCTCAGTTCGAGAATGCCGGCAGCCAGCGCCAGCGCGCGAGTTTTGAGATCCTGCGGCGCATCTTCCCGGTTGGTGAGGACCGCAAGGACATCGTGTGCCTCCAGGGCCGGCCCAATCCCGCGTCCAACTGGCTGGGTCCCGTCGGTCTGGACTGTCGCGACGTGCAGTCCGCATTGCTGCGCCACGTCCTCGAGCAGCCCCGCAAGCGCAACGGCGTCTTCTGTGCTCCGAATCTTCGCGGTCGGTCCTACTGGTAGGTCAAGCAATACGTGCGTCGATCCGGCAGCAAGTTTCTTGGAGAGCACCGAAGCGACAAGTTGCGCATCGCTATCAACATCCAGAGCCCGCTCGATCCGAATGAGGACGTCATCTGCAGGACTGAGATTGACGCTGCCGCCCCAAACGATGCAGCCGCTTTCTCGCTCGACCACTTTCTGCATGGCCGCCACATCGAGCGTTACAGGCGCCATGGTCTCCATCGCATCCGCAGTGCCGGCCGGTGACGTGATCGCCCTGGATGATGTTTTTGGCATCGTGAGACCGGCTGCCGCTACAATACTGACCACGATTGGTGTTGTCCGATTGCCCGGCAGTCCGCCGACGCAATGTTTGTCCATCACGCGGTCGGCATTCCATTCGAGCCGGTCGCCTGCAGCGAGCATCGCTCGGGTGAGGGCGGCGGTTTCCTCACCTTGTGCCGGTTGCGCAGCGAATGCGGAGACGAACGCGGCGATGTCGACATCCGAATACCGACCGTCCGCGATATCGGCGATGATGTGTTCCAGTCGGTTCTCGTCAAGCCGGTGGCCATAGAGTTTAGCTCTAACGTGGCTGAGCGACGACAACGGCTGAGGATGCCTGACCTGAAGCTCTTCGCCTTCGGCGAGCGAAAGCCGTGCCATCAGCCGATGAGGCAGACCCACTTCATCATCGGCCAGGAGATTATCAGTGGCCCGGTAAAGCGTCGCCAACACCGTTCTTCCTCGCGCGACAAGTTCCACCCGGGCGCGGGCGCGGAACCCTTCGGAC
>DDNW01000002.1:0-228 GCA_002341345.1 Erythrobacter sp. UBA2510 | reverse complement strand
GGCGCGGAACCCTTCGGACCGCGCAACCGGACAATCCTCATGCATGAAGATCATCGCTTCGCCAGCGGTTTCGATCGGTAAGGCGCGCGCGCGCAACGGATGAGCAAGTGCATCCGTGGAGGAGGTGGGGGTAAGGACACCCTCTCTCATGAAAGCACGACCTCTTCGGCGTGCTCGGGGACGCGCGCATTCCAGCCAAGACGTTCGGTAACAAGATGTCTTAGGGTG
>DDNW01000038.1:4937-13175 GCA_002341345.1 Erythrobacter sp. UBA2510 | reverse complement strand
TCCATAGGCGGCGACCACCGCGACGTCGGCATCGAGCGCGGCAAAGGCCGCCTGCTCTTCCAGATCGCGCAAGGTGGCCGGGTGGCGCACCTCGATCCCCAGCTCCTCCGCCTTCTTGTGCACGGGGGAGGGGCGCAATTGCTTGCCCCGGCCTGCCGGACGCGGCGGCTGGCTATAGGCGGCCAGCACCTCGTGTCCCGCCTCGACCAGCGCGGTCAGCACCGGCACGGCGAAATCGGGCGTTCCCATGAAGATGATACGCATGGAGTGACTTCCTATCCTTCGCGCCTGCCCCTATCTGGCAGGCGATGGCATCGCAAGAAATCGAGACACTGGCCTCCGCACTGGCGCGCCTGCCGGGGCTGGGCCCACGCTCGGCGCGGCGCGTGGTGCTGTTCCTCGTCAAGCGGCGTGAGACCGCGCTGGTCCAGCTGCGCGAGGCGCTGGCAGCGGTCGAGGTGAGCCTTGTCGAATGTCAGACCTGCGGCAATGTCGATACGACCGACCCTTGCGGTATCTGTGCCGATCCGCGCCGTGACCAGCGCAGCCTGTGCGTGGTCGAGGATGTCGCCGATCTGTGGGCACTCGACCGCGCGAAGCTGTTCACCGGCAAGTATCACGTACTTGGCGGCAGGCTCTCGGCATTGGACGGGGTCCGGCCTGAAGACCTCGCCATCGACAGTCTTGTCGGGCGTGTCGCGGAAGGCGGGGTGGACGAGGTGGTGCTGGCCATGAACGCCACGCTGGAGGGGCAGACGACCGCGCATTACCTCGCTGAACGGCTGGAGGCTTACCCGGTGCGCCTGACCCAGCTTGCCCATGGCCTGCCGGTGGGCGGCGAACTCGACTATCTGGACGAGGGCACATTGGCGCAGGCGCTCAGGGCGCGTAGACCGCTGGGCTAGCACTTGGGCTGACCATCTTGCCGCGCAAAGCCGGCGCCCCTATAATTGTGACATGGCCATTCACAACATCATCGAGGCGCCGGACCCCCGGCTCAAGACCATTTCCAAACCCGTCGAGACCTTCGACGACGCGTTGAAGACGCTGGTCGAGGACATGTTCGAGACCATGTATGCCGCCAACGGCATCGGTCTTGCCGCGATCCAGATCGGTCTGCCGCTGCGCCTGCTGGTGATCGACCTGCAGCCCGAGGACATGGATGCCGAGCCCGAGGAATGTCATTCGCACGGCGGGCACAAGCATTTCCACCGGCCCCTGAAGAAGGAGCCGCGAGTCTTCGTGAACCCTGAAATCCTCGATCCGTCCGAGGAACTGCACAGCTTCCAGGAAGGCTGCCTGTCGGTCCCCGACATCTATGCCGATGTCGAGCGTCCCTCGGCCTGCCGCGTGCGCTGGCAGGACCTTGAGGGTAACACCCACGAGGAAGATATGACCGACATGATGGCGGTCTGCATCCAGCACGAGATGGACCATCTCGAGGGGATCCTGTTCATCGACCACCTCAGCCGTCTCAAGCGCAACATGGCGCTCAAGAAGCTGGAGAAGGCGCGCAAGGCGGCCTGAGTGCGGTTGTGTCGAAGCAGCCATAAGAATCATTGCGCTTCCCGGTAGTTCGTTTCATCACAGGTAGCGGGTCGCGCCCTTATGGGGACATGCCTTCATGCGCGCCATTCGATCCTGTGGCCTTGCCATCTTCGCCCTTATCGCCGCCTCCTGCTCGTCCGAACCGGGCGCCGCGCAACAGTCTGAACCAGACGCCATCTCGCCCGATGACGAGGCGGCGATCTTTACCGCCGCCGGCTTCACCCGCGTGGGCGAGCAGTGGCAGGTCTGCGACATCACCGATTCACCCAGTTATGGCCCGGGCACAATCGAGTGGACGCGCGATCTCAACGGTGACGGCCTGCCCGAGGCGCTGGTGGTCGAATATAGCGCGATGTGTTTCGGCATGACCGGCCAAAGCTATGGCATCGTCAGCAAGCAGGGCGACGGGAGCTGGAAGCTCATTACCGGAGGCATTGGCATCGTCAACGTTCTGGAGACCACGGGCACCGACGGCTGGCCCGATCTCGAGATCGGCGGGCCGGGATTCTGCTTCCCGGTGCATCGCTGGAATGGGACCGAATACGACGTCGATCGCTTCCAGTATGAGGGCAAGCCTTGCGAGGGGCCGCAATTCTAGGCCGAGTTCAATTGGGGATTAGCGCATCGTCGGCCTTGCGTGAGCACGGGTCTCTATGGCATGTTCATACTTCGTTCCAATTTGAATGGAGGTGCCTTACGATTGCCTGAGACGCCCAAGGGGCGATTAAACCAATTGATCGTGGTGCGCCGCTCATACGCGAGGACGAACTGACGAGAGTAGGGCTTTGCCTGCTAGAACGCCCGGAAGAAGGCAGAGGCATAGCGAGCCCGAAATCGTAGATCTTCGGACCGAAGCTTCCCTGACGTCCACCACTCGATAATCACACACGTATGCACGAGGAGAAACGGACATGTACTGTCCGCCCCATGTGCTGCGCTGGATTGATGGCCACTGCTACTGGGTCTTGCTGTCACGTGACGGTAAGTCGTGCGTAAACCAGTCGCCCGAAGGGTTCACTTCGGAGGAAGCGGCAGAGGCCAACTTCAAGTGGTGGTATTCCACCTAACCTTTCAGTCGCAGGGTAGCGGGTGCGCACCCGCTACCAACTGCCGCTAAAGAGAGGAAATTATGGACAGTCAGTTGCTTCCTCTTATGGCTCTGGTTCTCGGCATTGCTTTAGGCGCTGGGATCATCTGGTTCTTTTCTTCCCGTAGGATCGCTGAGTTGGAGGGGCGTCTCGACGATGCCGAAGACTTTGCAGATGAGAAGGAAGAAGAATTTCGGACCGCGATCAAAGAACTGGGTGAATCGCGGATCGAGGTCGCGACTTTGAAAGCCAATGCCGCGAATTTCGACAAGCAGATGGTGTTGATGCGTGAAGCGCGCGAGGAATTGCTCGCCCAGTTCCGTGTCGCCGGGGGCGAGGTGCTGTCGAAGGGTCAGGAGGAATTCCTCAAGACCGCCGCCGAGCGCTTTGGCCATTCCGAACAGGCGAGCAAGGAGGCGGTGGCCAGCCTGCTCAAACCCGTCAGCGAGCGGTTGCAGAATTACGAGAAGCAGGTTTCCGATCTTGAGGCGAAGCGTGTCGATGCCTTCGGCCAGCTGACCGGGCTGATCCAGTCAATGCAGGAAGGCCAGCAGGCCGTGCGCGCCGAGGCGATGAAGCTGTCGAGCGCGCTCACCAATGCGCCCAAGGCGCGCGGGCGCTGGGGCGAGCGCCAATTGCAGAACCTGCTGGAACAATGCGGCCTGTCCGAACATACCGACTTCTTCCTCGAACATTCGATCGAGACCGAAGACGGACGGCTGCGCCCCGACGCCATCGTCCGCATACCGGGCGGCAAGGTGCTGGTGATCGACGCCAAGGTTTCGCTCAATGCCTATCAGGAGGCCTTTCACGCCGAGGACGAGCAGGCGCGGACGGTGTCGATGGCCGCGCATGTCGCCTCGATGAAGACGCATATCCAGCAGCTCGGCGCCAAGAGCTACCAGAGCCAGTTCGACGAAGCGCCCGATTACGTGGTGATGTTCGTGCCGGGCGAACATTTCGTTGCCGCCGCGCTGGAGGCTGATCCGGCCCTGTGGGATTTTGCCTTCGAGCGCCGCGTGCTGCTGGCCACGCCGACCAACCTCGTCGCGATTGCCCGCACCGTAGCGCAGGTCTGGCGGCAGGACGCGCTGGCGAAGGAGGCGCAGGAAATCGGCAAGATGGGTGCCGAACTGTATGATCGGCTGCGGGTCGCGTCCGAGCATCTCAAGCGCGTCGGTGGCGGGCTGGAGACGGCGGTCGGCAATTACAACAAGTTCGTCGGCAGCTTCGAACGCAACGTGCTCTCCTCGGGGCGGCGGCTGGCGGACAAGGGTATCGAGATCGGCAAGCGCGAGATCGACGAAGTGCCTTTGGTCGAAAATGCTCCGCGTTATACCGGATCGGACCTTGCGGATGATGCTGGGATTCCCATGATAGGGTCGCACGCAGAGAGGAACGCCGCCGAATGAAACTTGCCCATGCCAAGACAATCTCGGCCGCTGCCCTGGTGCTGGTCGCGCTGGCGGCCTGCAACCGCTCGGACCCGCCCTCCGAAGAGCTGAAGAAGGGTGCGGAGGAACTCGTCGACGCGGTCGAAACCGGTTCGCCCATGGCGCAACCGGAAACCGCCTTCGCGCCGCAGGACACTTGCAGCACGCTGGATGGCGGCGCGCCGTTCCTGGCCGCGCTCGGTGCGGCGGTGGAGATGCGCGATACCGACGTGCTGGTTGCGCTCGCCGCCAATGACGTGAAGCTGGGCTTCGGCGGGGTCGACGGTGCCGCCAATCTGCGCGCGTCGCTCGATGCCGAAGGCTCGGTGCTGTGGGACGAGCTGGCCGAAATGATGCCGATGGGCTGCGCGGCCAACGATGTGGGCGGGATGACCATCCCCTATTACTTTGCCCAGACCAGCAATCTCGACCCGTTCGAGGCAATGATCGTCACCGGCACCGAAGTGCCGCTGCGTAGTGCGCCCGAGGGCGACGCGCCGAACATCGCCAATCTGAGCTGGCGCGAAGTTGCCGTCATTCCCGAGGCCGACGGAACCACGCCCGACAATGGCTGGGTCCATGTGCGTGTCCCGGCGCGCGGCGAGACTGCGGAGATGACCGGCTACATCCGGACGAGCAGCTTGCGCTCCATGATCGATTATCGCCTGCTGGCGTCGAGCCGCAACGGACGGTGGCGGATCACCGCGCTGCTCGCGGGGGATTGATCGAGCTCGCGTGAGCATCTGCTCACGACCAAATTGAGGACGCTGGCGCTATTCGTAAACATAGCTCCATAGCGCTGTTGTAATCCTGGCCCGCCGTGGCCATCTTAGATCCAGCTACCAGTCGCAATCGACGGTCATCGCTTCCAAAGTTGGAAGTTCATTCCTTCAGTTTCGCCTCTTAGTCGCAGCCCTGGCCAATCCCGGCCAGCTGCCGCCTTATGAAGGAAGATAACATGACCAATTTCGGCAACATCAAGAGCTTCGATAGTAACAAGGGCGTGGGCACGATCATCCCGGAAAGTGGCGGTGATGCCCTGCCTTTTCGTAGGTCCGACCTGCAACAGCAGGCTCAGGAGCCGCAGCACGATCAGCGGTTCAGCTACGATGTGAAGAATGCCGACAACGGCAAGCGCTATGCGATCAATCTTCAGCCCCAGCAGGGCGAAAGCGACGTGAAGCAAGAGCAGGCACGCGCCCAGCAGGGCTGAGCATCCATTCCGACAAAGAAGGTCAGGGGCGCGTAAGCGTCCCTGGCAGGCCGTTCGCTCGTGAAGGAAGACAGCACAGCCATGGACATGAACCAGCTGCTCTACAATCATCAGCTTGCAATGCTGAATGTCCAGCATCCGCGTTCTGCAACCGTATGTCGCTCCAGTTTCGACCTCGTGGGCCATTACGCCGGCCGTATCGCGGACTGGCGTCTGGCTGCAGGCCTGTCTGTCGCAGGCTGGCCTGCGGAGAATCTTTCAGAAGGAATCAATCTGTGATGCCATCCGAAGCTACAGACTCTACGCGGCGCAGGGATGAGGAACGGGAAGACGAAGCTGGCGCGTTCGCACCGGACAAGTCATCCCAGCCAGACAGGTTCACGCTGTTCAAGCGCGGCAACAGTTCGAAAGTAGCCTGTCAGCTGGCGAACATCCACTTTCTGGCTGAGGGCGAGAACGGAGCGATTCTCCACTTCGGAGGCAATTCCCAGGTCAATGTCAGCCAGAGTTTCGACGAAGTCCTGGCTCTCCTCAACGGCGTACCCGGACGCGGCACCGGCTAAGTTCTGCAATCAGGCAAGACGAAGCGGAATTTTCGGATCAGATTGGAAGAGATGATGACCAGCAGGCAACGAAAATCGAACAAGGAAATTCGCAAACCGAAGAAGGTGAAGGCTAAGACCAATGCGTCGCAACCTTCGGTAAAACCCGGCTCCGTCAAAGGGCTGGAGAATATGAGAAACAGTCGATGAGGCCGCGCTCAGGCGCATGAGTTTAGCCGCGATCGACGCCGCCCTGGTCGCCTATCTTTGCCTTCTGCTGGCTCTGATGGGCTTCGCGGTTCAGCAGGATGCCAGCCGGAGAGCTCGCAGGAGAAACGCCAAGGTGTTGCCGCCGGATAACTAGGGTCACGATTCTATCAGCAGACTTTCGCGAGCCTGAATTCATCCCCCCAGCGTCGCCCGCACCTCATAGGCCAGCACGGCCCCTGCCACCGCCGCATTGAGGCTGTCTGCGCGGCCCAGCATCGGGATCGTGACGCGCAGGTCGCAGGCCAGCTCGTACTCCTCGGGCAGACCGCGCGATTCATTGCCCACCAGCACAAAACACGGCGCAGCATAGGGCGCTCCACGATAGGGCACAGCATCGCGCAGGGACGCTGCGACCAATTGCCCCGCACCGGCGCGTAGCCAGGGCAGGAATTCCTCCCACCCTGCCTGTGCCAGCTGCTGTGTGAAGATCGCGCCCATGCTCGCGCGCACGGCCTCGACGCTGAACGGGTCGGCGCAATCGTCGATCAGGATGAGACCGGCGGCACCCACCGCATCGCCTGTCCGCAACATGGTGCCGAGATTGCCGGGGTCGCGCAGCGCCTGCGCCACCAGCCACAAATCCGCGCCCTCGCACTGCAACGCGCCAAGCGACGTATCCCACTCACCGAACATGCCTGCCACCGCTTGCGGATTGTCCTTGCCGGTGATCTTGCCGAGGATATCGGGGTCGGTCTCGACCACCTCGCCGCCCGCCGCATCGACCGCCGCGACCAGTGCGTCGAGCAGATCGTGCCTCTCGCGCCCTTGCGCCATCACCAGCATTTCCGGCAGGCGACCGCTCTCGCGTGCATCGGTCAGCAGGCGCAGCCCCTCGGCGAGGAACTTGCCCTCGCGCCGCCGATGCTTCTTCTCGCGCAGGGAGCGGAGGTATTTGACGGTGGGGTTGGAAAAGCCGGTAATCGTCCGGCGCATGAAGACTATTCCTCGCCGAAGCCGTTTTCGACCATTGCCACCAGCTCGCCAAGCCGGTTTTCGGCATCGGTACCGGTCGCGGCAATCTCGACCTCGTCGCCGCGCGCCGCACCCAGCATCATCAGCCCGAGGATCGAGCTGCCCTGAGCCGAATTGCCACCTTTGGAAACGATGATCTCAGTGCCGTCCATCGCCGATGCAGCGGCCACGAACTTGGCGCTCGCCCGCGCATGCAGGCCCCGTTTGTTGACGATTGTCACCCGCTGGCGTGCTTCCACCAACCACGTCCCCCATCCTCATGCGTCCTGGCCGAGGAATTCGGACGCCATCGTTATGTAGGTCCGCCCCGCATCGCGTGCAGCACTGGCCGCTCCGGAGAGGTCCAGTTCCTTGCGCGCACCGGCCAGACGAATGAGCATCGGCAGGTTGATCCCGGCGATGACCTCGGTCCGGCCTTTTTCTAACAGCGAGATGGCCAGATTGGAAGGCGTGCCGCCGAACAGATCGGTGAGCAAGATCACGCCCTTGCCGCTGTCGACGCGCTCGATCGCGTCGGCGATTTCAGCGCGGCGGGCTTCCATGTCGTCATGCGGGCCGATGCACACTGTGACGATATCGTCCTGCGTGCCCACGACGTGTTCCATCGCGTTGACGAATTCATCGGCCAGCCGGCCATGGGTAACGAGGATCAGTCCGATCATCTGTGCGTGCAACTCGCGAAGGTCATGTTTGTTATGGCGTTTATGATTTTGGGTCTTGCGCCTGATGCGCATCCTCTACCATTTCAGCAGCCCGTGACCCCAGGTTGCGATGCACGACAGTGGGCGAAAAACCGCCTTCGCGCAAGGCTTCGGCCATGGCCTGGGCGGTGTAGACTGAGCGGTGTCTCCCTCCGGTACAACCGAAGGCGATGTTGACATAGCTCTTGCCCTGCGCCGCATAGCGCGGAAGCAGGTCGAGCAGCAGGTCGCGAATCCGCGCGAAAGCGGACAGGAATGCGGGGTCGGCGCTGATATATTCGCCGACCGCCGGGTCCAGTCCGGTCTGCGGCCGCAGGTCCTCGCGCCAGTGCGGATTGTCGAGAAAACGCATGTCGAACACCAGATCGGTGGCGGGCGGCATGCCGCGTGCAAAGCCAAAGCTGGAGACGGTGACGGTCATTTCCTGCGGCGCGTTCCGGGCAAAACGGTCGCGGATCACCTGCTTGAGAT
>DDNW01000038.1:0-4810 GCA_002341345.1 Erythrobacter sp. UBA2510 | reverse complement strand
AGATCACCTGCTTGAGATCGTTGGTCGAATAGTCGGTGGTGTCGATCAGCGTCTCGGCCCAG
Organism: Erythrobacter sp. UBA2510; assembly: GCA_002341345.1. Lineage (GTDB taxonomy): Bacteria > Pseudomonadota > Alphaproteobacteria > Sphingomonadales > Sphingomonadaceae > Alteraurantiacibacter. The sequence continues at coordinate 4,748 of DDNW01000038.1, read as the reverse complement.
CGGCGTAGCGGCGAAAGCAATTCGCGCTCGGCCGCGATCCCGGCAGGTACTGCCATGTCGCGTGCGAGATGGTGCCGGCGGCGCGTTTCGTTGAAGCGGCGCTCCAGCTCATGCCCCGCGCAGTCGAGGAACAGGGTTGTGATATCCTTGGTCGGGTCGGTGGCCAGCTCTTCCAGTTGCTCGATCACCTCGGCAGGAACGAAGCCGCGCGTCCGGCAGTCGAAGCCGATCGCCAGCGGGTGTCCGCTGGTATCGCCGCCAAGCAGCCGCTCAAGCAGGCGGATCGGGAAATTGTCGATCGATTCCCAGCCAAGATCCTCCAGCTCGCGCAAGGCCGTGGTCTTGCCCGCACCCAGCATGCCGGTGACGAACAGCAGGCGTTGGCGCGGCGGAATCTCGGCAGAGGCCATGGACGCGCGTTTGCGCCAGTCGCCGGGAAAAAGAAAGGGCGCTTTGGTAGAGGTATGTCAGGCAGGTGGCAGGCCGTAACGGGCGAGGGCCGCCTCGGCCCTGAGCGCCAGCACCGGAGAATCAGGCCAAAGTGCCAGCGACGGCACGGCGCATCCGGCGATCGCCGTCTTGCCGGCCGCCTCGACGAATCGCGGTGCCGCCTCGTCCAGTGTTACCAGCAGGCATACCGGCGCCTCGGTTGAGGGCATCTCGACGATCCCGACATTGCGGATTTCGATGAGGCCTCTCGTCGCGGGCGCGGGTAGTGCCCAGATTCTCCCGCCGCGCACCTCCAGCGCCACGCCATCGTCGCCAACCAGCACCGCTCCCCGGTCGATCAGGGCGAGCGCGAGGCTCGACTTGCCGCTGTCCGGCCTGCCCTCGATCAGGAGGCCGCGCCCGTGGATGGCGACGCAGGTCGCCTGTCGCAGCAGGCCGCTCATGCGGTGGGCAGTTCGAGGATCAGGCAGGCCCCGCTCGCCCCGTCGCGCCGTCCGGCGGCAACCAGCGTGCCGTCATGCGCTTCGGCAATGGTGCGCGCGATGGCGAGGCCAAGGCCGGAGTGGTTGCCAAAGCCTTCACCCTCCGGGCGGTCGGAGTGGAAGCGGGTGAAGATCTTCTCACGCTCCTCAGGCGGGATGCCCGGGCCCTCGTCGCACACACTGGTGACCACGCGCCCGCTGCGCAGGGCGACCGCGATGGTCACGGTCCCGTCGGGTGGCGAGAAGGATATCGCATTGTCGAGCAGATTGCCGATCGCGCGTTCGATCCTGAGCGGCACACCCATTATCATGAGCGGACTGTCCGGTGCCTCGTAAACGACCGTACGCCCGGCATTTTCGCCGCGCTCCTCGCGCGAAGCGGCGAGATTGGCGACCAGCGAACCCAGATCGATTCGCTCGAAGGTTGCGCGACTCATCTCGGCATCGATCCGGCTGGCTTCGGCAATCTCGGTCACCAGCCGATCGATCCGGCGCACGTCATGGGCGGCGACTTCGACCAGCTGGCGGCGCAGGTCGATATCCTCGACCTTCTGCAAGGTCTCGGTCGCGCTGCGCAAACTGGCGAGCGGGTTCTTGATCTCATGCGCGACATCGGCGGCGAAGCTTTCGACCGCGTCGATCCGGTGGCGCAGCGCGGCGGTCATGTCAGAGACGGCGCGGGCGAGCAGGCCGATCTCGTCCGCTCGTTCATCCATGCGCGGCACCTCGACGTCGCGTTCGCGCCCGGCGCGTACCCGGACCGTCGCCCGCACCAGTCGGCGCAGCGGCTGGATGATGGTCGAGGCGAGGTAGAGCGAGAGGATGATCGAGACGACCAGCGCCAGCGCGATCACCGACAGCAGCAACGAGCGGGCATCGCGGACCGACTGGATAATGTCCGTCGCATTGCGCGTGGTCATCAGGCTGTCGCCGTTGACCCCGACCGGAGCGGCGGCATTGATCACCGGGGTGCCGTCGGGCGCAGTCCTGAGCTCGATCTGCGAAAGGCCCTGCTGGCGTGCGCGGGCGAGCTCGGGCCAGGAATCGGCATCGGTATCCTCGGGCTCGACATAGGGCGGGGCGGTCGGGGCACCGACCGCGAAATTGACCGCGCTGTCGGTCCAGCGGGCAAAGTCCTCCAGAAAGGGCTCGGCAACCGGATCGTCGAAGGCGAAAGCGGGCCCGTCGAGTGCGAAACTGTCGGCCCACATGGTCCCCTGCGCATCGTACAGCCGCAGCCGCATGCGCTGTTCCTTGCCGATCTGGATGATCAGTGCTTCCTGCCGTTCACGGCTGGCGCCCGCCAGCGCCTCGGCGGTTATCTGCGCCTCGATCCGGGCGAGCTTGAAGCGCTCGTCAAGCAATTGGCGACGATAGGAATCGAGGAACAACAGGCTGCCCGCCAGCACCAGAAGCGGGATCAGATTGACCGCGAGGATGCGCGCGGTCAGCGAGGCGCCGATGGGAAAGGCGAGCCGCTCCAGACGGCCCGCTTGCATGCCTCCCTCAGCCATCGGTAAAGCTGTAGCCCGCCCCGTAGAGCGTTTCGATCCCGGAAAACTCCGGATCGACCGCGCGGAACTTGCGCCGCAGCCGCTTGATATGACTATCGACCGTGCGGTCATCGACGAAGACGTCGTCGGGATAGGCCGCGTCCATCAGCTGGTTGCGGCTCTTGATGACGCCGGGGCGTGTGGCCAGCGCCTCCAGGATCAGGAATTCGGTGACGGTCAGCGACACGGGCTTTTCGTCCCACATGACCTTGTGGCGCGCCGGGTCCATCTCCAGCCGGCCGCGGCGCAGCATTGACGCCTCTGGTGAAGGGGGCACATCGGCGCTGTTGTCCCCACCCGTCTCGATCGGGCCGGCGCGGCGCAGGATTGCGCGAATTCGCGCCAGCAGCAGGCGCTGGCTGAACGGCTTGGCGATATAGTCGTCCGCGCCGAGAGCGAGGCCCGCCTCTTCATCCGCTTCCTCGTCCTTGCTGGTCAGAAAGATCACCGGCAGGTCCGAATGCTGGCGCAAGCGGGTTAGCAGCTCCATCCCGTCCATGCGCGGCATCTTGATATCGAACACGGCAAGATCGGGCGGATTGTCGAGAAGGGCAGACAAGGCGGTCTCACCGTCCGAATAGACGCGCACGCCATAGCCTTCGGCCTGCAGCGCGATAGAGAGCGTGGTCAGCACGTTGCGATCGTCATCGACCAGTGCGATCGAACGCTGCATCTCGTCACGCTCCTGCGTGTGCATTGCCGCCTCGCTTGTGCCCTGGTCGTTCATTTCTGGCCTGTCTTACGCTCGTTCGGGCGTATTGTCCTGTCATCGCCGCCTATCGGCAAGTATCGCTATCGACCCACAGGTTCAATGGATGTTCCCGAGGATTCACCGACTGGCTCGGGGGGTGCGGTAAAATGCTGCATTGCAACATGATTATTCGCCTCGATAAGGGACAGTCCTAATAAAATTTCGAGATTGTCCTGCGAAAAATTGACGCTTCGGAGAGTCCTGATTATGCGCCGAGTCAGCCTGATATGGTTGCGACAGGCATGTCGCGCCACAAACCAGTTTTCCAGGAGAGACTTTAGTGTCCACTGAACTTTTCCATTCTCTTGCCGCTCAGGGCCTCAAGACCGATGCCGTGCTTCATGCAAACCTTGGTACTGCGGCGCTCGTCGAACACGCGCTCGCCCGTGGCGAAGGCAAGCTGGCGGCACATGGCCCGCTGGTGGTGGAAACCGGGCGGTTCACCGGGCGCAGCGTGAAGGACAAGTTCGTCGTGCGCGACGAAACGACCGAAAGCACGATCGACTGGGGCAAGGTCAACCAGCCGATGGACCCGGAACATTTCGCCAATCTCAAAGCGGACTTCATGGCTGCGCTGGAAGGACAGGAGGAGCTGTACGTCGCTGATCTGTTCGGTGGTTCGCAGCCCGAATATCGCGTCAATGTCCGCGTCATCACCCAGATGGCCTGGCATTCGCTGTTCGTCCACACGATGCTCGTGCGCCCGTCTGCGGACGAGGTTGCCAGCTTCGTCCCCGAATATACGATCATCAACCTGCCCAGCTTCAAGGCCGATCCGGAGCGCCACGGCTGCCGTAGCGACACGGTGATCGCGGTCAACCTGACCGAGAAGCTGATCCTGATCGGCAATACCGAATATTCGGGCGAGATGAAGAAGGGCGTGTTCGGCCTGCTCAACTACCTGCTGCCCGAACAGGGCGTTATGCCGATGCATTGCTCGGCCAATGTCGGCGCCGATGGCAAGACGGCGATCTTCTTCGGCCTTTCGGGTACCGGCAAGACCACACTTTCGGCCGATGCCAGCCGTACGCTGATCGGCGATGACGAGCACGGCTGGTCGGACAGCGCGGTCTTCAACTTCGAAGGCGGCTGCTACGCCAAGATGATCGACCTCTCGGAAGAGGCCGAACCGGAAATCTACGCGACCACGAAGATGTTCGGCACGATTCTCGAAAACGTCGCCATGGACGAACACACGCGCGAGATCGATTTTACCGACACCAGCAAGACGGAGAATACGCGCGGCGCCTATCCGATCGAATTCATTCCCAATTGTTCGGAAGAGAATCTCGGCCCTGTGCCCGCCAACGTGATCATGCTGACCGCCGACGCCTTTGGCGTGCTGCCGCCGATCTCGCGGCTGACGCCCGAGCAGGCGATGTATCACTTCCTCTCGGGCTACACCGCCAAGGTGGCGGGCACCGAGATCGGCGTGACGGAGCCCGAGGCGACCTTCTCGACCTGCTTCGGTGCGCCGTTCATGCCGCGCCATCCGTCGGTCTATGCCAAGCT
>DDNW01000125.1:52722-54492 GCA_002341345.1 Erythrobacter sp. UBA2510 | reverse complement strand
CAGCGGCACGCCATGCTCGGCGGCAAGCGCGCGAGCGGAGTGCTTCAGGCCGAAAGTGCGGATGTTCTCCGGCGTCGGTCCGATGAAGGTGATACCCTCGGCGGCGCAAGCCTCCGAAAAGTCGGCATTCTCGGCGAGGAAACCGTAGCCGGGGTGGATGAAGGTCGCGCCCGTTTGCCTGGCCGCCGCAATGATTGCAGGGACGTTGAGATAGCTCTCCGTCGCAGGCGCCGGGCCGATGCACACGGCCTCGTCCGCCTGACTGACATGGAGTGATCCCGCATCGGCCTCCGAATAGACGGCGACCGAGCGCCAGCCCATCGCGCGCAAAGTGCGGATGATCCGGGTGGCGATCGCCCCCCGGTTCGCGACCAGAACCGTGCCCGTGCTCATGCCGTGACGATCATCCGCACCGGGGTGGGGTTGAAGGCGTTGCACGGATTGTTGATCTGCGGGCAGTTGGAAACGACCACGATGACATCCATTTCGGCGCGCAGGTCCACGGTCAGGCCGGGGGCCGAAATTCCGTCGACGATGCCGAGCGAGCCGTCAGCCTCGACCGGTACGTTCATGAAGAAATTGATATTGGAGACGATATCGCGCTTGCCGCGCCCCTCGGTCAGGTTCGCCTCGAGGAAGTTCTCGACGCAGGCATGCTGCGATTTTGTGTGATGACCATAACGCAAGGTATTGGATTCACACGAACATGCACCGCCAATCGTGTCGTGATAATCGACCGAGGTGCCGGTGATCGTCATCATCGGATTGCCCTCGTTCGAGCGCAGGATCGTGCCTTCGCGCAGAAACAGATTGCCCTGAGCCGAGACGGTATCCTGCGCGCTGTAGCGCTCGGCATCGTCGGCGTCGGAATAAAGCAGGAAATCGACCGCCTGGTTGCCCTCCAGATCGACAATGCGCAGCGTCTGCCCCTTGGCGATGTGGTAGAGCCACGGCGCGCGGGCAGGCACCACCTCGTCATGGACGATGGTGCCAGTCAGGCCTTCCGTTCCAATTTTGGCCGTTCCGATCGTGGAGGTCATTCTCGCAGGAGTCCTTGGTTGCGGCTGGTCTAGCGGCGGAAATAATCTTCGACGTTCTCGAAGGCGCGCAGGCCTTCGGGCGTGGCATTGCGGATAGGGTCGCTTTCCGGCGTGACGTCTCCGCGCCATGCAGTCGCGCGCAGCGGCGTGACGTTGTAGCTTTGGCGCGGGTCGAGCACGTGGGGGCAGTTGGCGATCACGACGATCAGGTCCATCTCGGCGCGCAGCACCAGCTTGCGGCCAGGATCGTAGGGGCCGACCAGCGGGGTGATCGTGCCATCTTCCTCGATCCGCGTGCCCTTGAAGAAGTTGATGCAGGGGTGGACGTCGCGTTTTTGCAGTCCATGCTTGGCTGAGCCCAGGATCAGCCGGTCGCGGCCGTTGGGATATTCGCCGCTGTTGCGTCCCTCGCCATACTTGGCCTCGTTCGTGGCCGCGTTGGAGGTGCCGCAGAAGGCGTCATGCGTCTGCGCCTCGTCCTCCATGATGCTCATCAGCACGCGGCCCATGTCCGAGAGCAGCAGTTTGCCGGCGCCCAGATAGCCGTTCCACTGGACCTTGACCGTATCGGCCACGTTGAGCCGCTCGGTCGGCATTTCGGCATTATAGACCAGCAGTGAGGCGCAGGCGTCTCCCGCGAGGTCGATCAGCCGCAGGCGCGTGCCGCGCTTGATCATCCGCGTGGCATAGCCGCCGGGCGCGATGGTCTGCTCCCACAGCAGGTCGTCCG
>DDNW01000125.1:49341-52625 GCA_002341345.1 Erythrobacter sp. UBA2510 | reverse complement strand
GGGTGCCCGCCATGGCGCGGGCATGGTCGCGCGCGGCCTTCGGATCGGCCAGCGTCCCGGTCATGCGGCAACGCCCTTGCCGGAGGAGCGGTTCTTGGCCGGGGCCACGCTATCCTTCGCCTCGGCATCGCCCTGCTCGTGAAGCTGGGGCAAGAGAGCGGTGGTCGTGACCAGTTGCAGCTGGTGCACGCCGCGAATGCCACGCAATGCGTCGCACAGCCCCTCCAGGCGGACGGCGGGACCCTGTACCAGCAGGACCTCCATCGACTGGTCGTCTTCCAGGAAGACGTGCTGCGAGGAGATCACTTCCTTCAGATAGTCCTGCTGCGTGGTCGCCAGCTGCTGGCGGATGCTGCCGCGATCGCCGCGATAGACGAGCGTGATCGTGCCCGCGAGCAGCTCCTCCGGGCGGGTCAGCGCGCCGTGCTCGGCCAGCGCATGGCGGATCAGTTCCGCGATCAGCTGCGAGCGCGAGGGCAGGCCGCGTTCCTCGACCATCACGTCGAGCTGGCGGAACAGTTCTGCAGGGAGGCTCATGGAAAGCCGGGCTAGGCTGGTGGGTTCGGTGGCCATAGTCTCCGTAACTCTCAATTATTATTAGTTTCGTCAATCGTAACACTACCAGATTTGTCCATGGAATCGGCAGCGGCGGGAGCGGAAGGTTCTTCCGGTTGTTCGGCAGAGGATTGCGTCTTCCGGTCGAGCGGCAGGTCGTAGACGACGCGAGCGCCATAGCGGTGCGGGGCGTGCGGATCGTGCCGCCACTTGTCGAGCGTCAGCACGCGGGTACCCAGCGAGAAAGCCTCGTTGATGTCGTGCGTCACCATGATCACGGTCAGCGAATAGTCCTGCCACAGCCGCGTGATCAACTTGTGCATGTCGGCCCGGATGCCGGGGTCGAGCGCACCGAAGGGCTCATCAAGCAAGAGGATGCGCGGCCGCTTGATCAGCGCCTGTGCGATGGCGAGGCGTTGCTGCATCCCGCCTGACATCTGCGCGGGGTAGAGGTTCAGCGCATCGCCGAGGCCGACGGCGGCGAGCATCTCCTCTGCCTCGGCCATGGCGGCGCGCTTTTTTGCACCGAACAGACGGGCACTGAAAGGGGCCTGAGCGCATTCAAGCCCGAACACGGTGTTGCCGAGCACGGTAAGGTGCGAGAATACCGAATAGCGCTGGAACACGACGCCGCGATCGGGGCCGCATTCGGGCTTGAGCGCTTCTCCGTCGAGCGAGATGACACCACGGGTCGGCGCCTCTTGCCCCAGCACCACGCGCAGCAGGCTGCTTTTGCCCGCACCCGATGGGCCGACCACGGACACGAAGGCACCTTCGGGTATGTCGAGATTGATGCGCTCGAGCACGACTTTCTCACCATATTCGACCCAGATGTCGCGCAAGGAGAGGAGGGCGCTCACCGGTCGGCTCCATGCGCCCAGGCGAACATGCGGCGGCTGAGATAGACGAGCAGGAAATCGATCGTCGCGGCGAGGATTGCGATCCACGCGACATAGGGCAGGATCACATCCATCGCGAGATAGCGGCGGACGAGGAAGATACGGTAGCCAAGGCCGATATCGGACGCGATCGCCTCGGCCGAGATCAGGAACACCCATGCCGGGCCAAGCGCAAGGCGCATCGCATGGATCAGGCGCGGCATGGCCTGGGGCAGGGCGACGCGCAGGATCAACTGCCATGTGCTCGCGCCCAAGGTCTGTGCCTTGATGATCGTTTCTCGCGGCAAAGCGCCGATATGCGCGGCGACGTCGCGGATCATGACCGGGGCGATGCCGATGACGATCAGCGCCACCTTGGCCGTCTCGCCAAGCCCGAAGGCGATGAACAGGATCGGTAGCAGCGCGATCGGCGGGATCACCGCAATGCCCGTCACCAGCATGCCGAAGGTCGCGCGCACCGGCGGCAGGATGCCGAGCAGCAGGCCAACCAGCAGCGCCGACAGCGTCGAAATGCCGAGCCCAAGGCCGAGCCGCTGGAGGCTTGCCAGCGTATCCGACCAGAACAGGTAGCGGCCCGAGAGCCGGTCCCGCTCGAAGATCAGGCCCTTCATCGCATCGGCCATGGCGCCCGGCAACGGCAGGATCTTGTCCGCCGGATTGAGCGCGTGGCGCTCGGATGCGAGCACCAGATAGAGCACGGTCAGCAGCACTATCGGGATCAGTCCCATAAGGAGGCTGTTGGTGCGCGAGATGCGACGATTTACCCAGCGCATGCGGCCCAGATCCCGATCCAGCTACTCATCTACCTGCAAGGTCCGCTCGGGACCTCACAATTCGCCATCGACCGCCATCTGCATAAAGGTCGGGTCGAAGCGTAGCGTGATGTTATCCACGTCGCCCAGCGTCTTGCCGCCGGGAAAGGACATCCCGATCACGTCCGCCGTGCCCGCACCTTGACCGAACAGACCCTGGGCGAAGCTGAAGTCGCGGACCTTCGTCATCGTTTCGATCAGCGCCGGGTCGGAGGTCGCGGCGACCGCCGCTGCCGGATCGGAATAGAGGAAGGTGGTCGCCAGCTGGCCTTCGAAAACCTCGGGCGTCGTCCCGGCAAGCTGCGCCATGGCCGCACGTGCGGCTGCGCCCTCTTCGTCGTCGCGAACCATGATTGCCATGGTTTCGTACCAGATGCCTGCCAGCGCCTTCCCGAGATTGGGGTTGGCTTCCAGCGTCTTGGTATCGACGACCAGCAGGTCGAGGATTTCGCCCGGAATGTCGGCCGAGGAGAACACGAGACTGGCGCCGGGGACCTCTTTCATCGCGGTCAGTTGCGGGTTCCACGCCACGGCAGCGGTAATGTCGTCGGCAGTAAAGGCCCCGGCGATGTCCGCGTCGGAAGTGTTGACGGTCTGCACGTCGGTCATCTTCAGACCGACCGATTCCAGCGCACGGGCGAGCAGGTAATGCGACACCGAGAGCTCGACCAGATAAACCTGACGGCCCTTGATCGCGGCAAGGTCGCTCGTACCTTTGAGCAACACGCCGTCATTGCCGTTGGAATAGTCGCCGACGATGATCGCGCTCGTATCCTTGCCTCCGGCAGCGGGGATGGTCAGCGCGTCCATATTGGCGACGGTCACGCCGTCTAGCTGGCCGGCCGTGTACTGGTTGACCGATTCGACGTAGTCATTGACCTGAACGATATCGATGGTGATGCCGTATTTCTCGGCCCATTTGTCGACGATCCCGGCCTGATCGGCATAGGGCCAGGGCATCCATCCGGCATAAATCGACCAGCCGATGCTGAAGTCCGTTCGGGGCTCGACCGGTTCA
>DDNW01000125.1:47077-49191 GCA_002341345.1 Erythrobacter sp. UBA2510 | reverse complement strand
GCTCGACCGGTTCATCCGCCGATGGTGAGCAAGATGCTACGATGAAAGCGCATGCCAGCAATGCTGCCGTCCCTGCGCGACGGATCCCATTGAACATGATTCGTCCCCTTTCGCAAATGCAGCATTGCCGCAAAAACGCAGCTTGTCCATCGCCAAGTTATTACCGTTGCCATTATTGGTAATATCCATATGATGCCTGCGTCGATGGGCGAGTACAACGTCCGGGGCCGTTGCGAAAATACGTCTGGAGGGGCCTGCATCAAGGCAGTCAATCATCGCCGCGCCAGCGGCCTTGCCTGGAGTATTCGATGCCGCAGACGACATCGCAGACCGCTGCCCCGTCCGGTGCCTCACAGTCTGCCGCCGCACGCCCTTATCCCAACGGCAATGTCGATATGGGTTACAACCCGCCGGGAGTGGCGAACACCGACAGCGCCCTTCCGCTGCATCCGGTCGATCCGGTTACGCACAATTACACTGCCGAGGATGCCGCACCTGGCAATATCGCCTTTCGCTGGATCCATGGGTCCGAAGTGGCGGCGCATAATCGCGATCCGCGCGTACAGGTGGTGCAGTACAATGAAGACACGCATATCATGCGGCAGAATGTCTGCGTCCATTGGGAAGCGCCGTTTACCTATCTGCTGTTCGGAAATGCGGGCGCGCTGCTGATCGATTGCGGCGCGACGGCCAATGCCCAGTTCTATCCCTTGCGCGCTACTGTCGATGCGCTGATCGCGCGCTGGGCTCAGGCGCGCGGGCGTGACACCGTGCCGCTGACCATCGCGCTCACCTCTGGCGAGGATTTGTCCCAGAATGCGGGGCTGGTGCAATTTGCCGGGCGTTCCGATACGACCATCGTGCCCAAGCCGCCTGGCGCGATGAAGGCCCATTACGGCCTTGCACAAAGCTGGCCTGGGGGGACCGGTTCGATCGACCTGGGCGACCGGGTGATCGAGGTTATTCCCACACCCGGTACGCACAAGGACGGGGTCAGCTTTTACGACCCCTATTGCGATATATTGTTCACCGGCGACCTGCTGTTTCCCGGACGGATCAATATCAGCAACGATGGCGATTTCGTGGCCTCGCTCGAAAAGCTCAGGCGCTTTGTCGCCGAAAAGCCGGTCCGGTGGATCCTTGGCGGGCATATCGATTCGATGTTCGTGCCCGGCAAGACGCATCGCCGTTTCATGACCTTCAAACCTTACGAGCGGGTGCTCGAAATGGGCCCCGAAGTGATCGATGACGCCCTGTCCGCCGCGCGCGAGATCAGGGGGCAGGACAAGATGCTGATCCGCGCCGATTTCTCGCTGCTCAACGGCGTCAGCCCCGATGCAAGAACGCGCGACTGGCCCGAGGACGTGCCGAACATCAGCGTTCCGTTCCACTTCTGAAAATCAACAAGGACGAAACATGGATCGCCGCACCTTCCTTGGCTACAACGCCGCCGTCGTCGCCGTGCCCGCCGCACTGACCACGTTCAGCCAGACGGCCATGGCGGCGGCGACGCCCGACCCGATCGACTTCAAGAGCAACCTGCCTGCGCCGGGCGACTTCCCCGACCGGTGGATCTGTGGCAGCGAATCCGCGATGGACAACACCGATCCGCCGGTTCACGTCCACTGGTACAATGCTCACACCGCGATCCTGCGACAGAACAAGGCCTATAGCTACGAAGCGCCTTTCGCGCCGCTCTATTTCGGCAATGACCGCGTGCTGTTGCTCGACGAGGGCTTTACCCAGCATCGCAATGACTGGGACCTGCGCGGTGTAGTCGACCAGTGCATCGAAGAATGGTGCGCGCGCAACGGTCGTGACCCGGCGAGCATGGAGCTGCTGGTCGCCTTCAGCCATCTGCATGGCGACCACTACATGGCGGTCAACCAGTTCGCCCAGCGGCCAAATACCCGGTACATGGGCCAGACCCATGAGGAGATGGTCGGTTTCTGGGGGATGACCAATTTCCCCGAGGAGCGCGTGACGCTCGATCTTGGCGGTCGCGAAATCCTGATCTGGGGCTCGCCCGGCCACGTCGTCTCCGAATTCGCCTATTACGATACTTACAGCCAGATCCTCTACACCGGCGATATGTTCTATCGCGGGCGCTGTTA
>DDNW01000125.1:42102-47000 GCA_002341345.1 Erythrobacter sp. UBA2510 | reverse complement strand
AGTTACATCAGTTTCTGGCAGCCGTGGTTCGACAGCATGACGCGGCTGATCGAATTCGTGGACACCCATCCGGTCACGCATGTGATGGGTTGCCATGTCGAGATCAGCAAGGACGGCCAGGACTATCCCTATGGCGTGACCTGGCAGCCCGACGAGGCGCCAGTACAGATGACCGTCGCCCAGCTGCGCGAGGCCTACGAGATGGCCAAGACGATCACCGAACCGGGCATCTATTTCACCGGTACCGTGTTCCTGTGCAACCAGACACGCGGGACCACGACCATCGACGTGAACCCTTACCGCTATTCCTGAACAGGAGTCTTCGCATGACCAAGACCGTCGCCCTGACCCTTTGTGCCGCCCTGATGTGTTCCGTCGCTGGCTGTAGCGATGCCGGGACGGGCGAGACCGCTGCCGAGGAGACGCCGATGGCCGTGACCTACGTTGAAAACGTGCTGGACGTGCCCGGCTTTGCCGACTTCCTGCAGGTCGATGGCGCGACGGTCTGGACCACCAATGACGGGCGGGTCGAACAATGGTCGCGCGAGGGCAAGGTCGCAGCAGTCGAAATGCCGCGCCCGTGCGGCACCATGGCCATGGCCGAGGGTTCGCTGTGGGTCGCCAATTGCGAGGGCGGGGAGGTCTGGCGGATCGACCCGAAGAGCGCCGAGGTGCTGGCCAAGATCCCGGCGGGCATGGGCCCGAGCGGGGAGCTGAACGTGGTTGCGGGTGCAGGCTCGATCTGGGCGCCGGACCAGACGAAGGGCATCATCTCGCGGATCGATCCGGCAACCAACGAAGTCGTCGCGACCGTCGCGGTGACCGACAAGACCTCCTATCTCGCATTCGGCGAGGGCGCGCTGTGGGCCTCGAGCGGCGAGGGCGGCACGCTCCAGCGGATCGATCCCGAAACCGCCGAGGTTACCCACACGATCGAACTGGGCGATACGCCCGGCTTCCTCGCTGCGGGCGAGGGCGCGGTCTGGGTGCAGGAACAGGGCGACGGCACGCTGGCGCGGATTGACCCGGCAAGCGTCGAGGTGACCAACCGGATCAAGGTCGGCGACAACCTCAAATGGGGTGATATCGATACCGGCGACGGCAAGGTATGGCTGCGCACGACCGACGACCAGACCTTCGTCGTGATCGATGCGGCGACCTCCGAAATCGTCAGCCGTGTGGGCAGGGCCGAGGGCAGCGGCGCGCTGCGCTACACGCCCGAGGGCATCTGGACAAGCGCGCACGATGTCCACTCGCTGACCTTCTGGACGCCGCAGGAAGAGCCGGCCGACGAATAGGGCGCAGAGCCCGGATTCCGGGCGCGGCTCGCGCTTGATTCGCGGGCGCTCTTGGCAGCTGTTGCGCTTTGGTGACTCCCGGCCCGAAAAGGGCTTCCGGGCACCGGTACCGACCTGCGGAAAACAGACCAAAAAACGCAGAATTCCGCAGCTGCGAAGGTGAATTTAATTTGGTTTCACATGGTCCGATAATACTCTTGACGGGTTCCGTAATATCTATACCGTGTACCTCTATCGCTGCTCAGAACGGCGAAGAAAACGATGATTGGGTAGAGGATCTGCAGCATTGAACCGGAAAACCGGTTTGATTTTGGAGATTGTCTATGGACCCTTATCAAGACAGCCACGCGCCCAAGGCGGATGCGCAGGCCGTTGCCGATGCCCGGTCCTCCTCCGATCTCGACGCTGCCGGAATTTCCTCGCGCTATGCGGATGAAGGCCCCGTCAAGCGCGCACTCGTCAACCTCGTTCCACTCGCCACGCTGATCGCGGTCGTCCTGTTCTGGATGCTTGCGCCGCGATCCCTGACCGAGAACTCATGGACGCTGGTCGTTGTCACGGCATCGATCAGCTTCTTCGTGCTGGGGCTCGAATTCGTGCTCGAACGGCACGAGGGCTGGCGACTGAACTGGACCGAGTTCAGCACCGATTTGTTTTACCAGATCCTCTATTCCACCGTCATCGCCTGGGCCGTGCTCGCCTTAGCCGACGAGCCGCTAATGGCCATCAAGGAAAAGCTGGGCATCACGACGCTGTGGCTGACGGAGCTGCCGCTGGTCGTGCAGGCCTTCATGGTCCTCGTCCTGATCGAGTTCGGCCAATACTGGATGCATCGCCTGATGCACAACTGGCTGCCGTTCTGGCTCACCCATGCACCGCACCATCACATTACCCAGCTCAACGCGATGAAGGGCGCGGTCGGCAATCCGATCGAGCTGTTCCTGATCTCGCTGAGCGTCGTCGCCTTGTTCGATTTCGACGTGGTCGCGATCTTCTGCGGGCTCACCATGCTGACGGTAATTTCCAGCTTTGCGCACGCCAATGTCCGCTCCGATCCGCCGCTGATCTACTCTTACGTCTTCACCACGATCCGCCATCACAGCCTGCACCACACGGCGCTGAGCTATGAGGATACGCGCTGCAATTACGGCAATTCGGTCATCCTCTTCGACCGCATTTTCGGCACCTATCGCGAGGGCGAGTCCAGGGTCGTCGGGCAGGACGACCGCCGACGGCTGTCGATCTACGAGCAGTGGATGTTCCCGTTCCAGCCGCTGATCGACCGGTTCAGGTCTGCGCGCAAGAATTCGGCCTCGGCAAACGGTTGAGGCGGGCAGCGGCAGGAGCGAGGACAGAAAGTTTTTTGAGTAACCGGTGCGCCGGGGTTCAGGGGTCAACAAGAATACACATGAGGGACGTAACAGAATGAAAAACAGCGTAAAATTAAAGCTGGGACTGCTTTCGGCGACCGCTTTTACCAGCGTCATTATCGCTACGCCTGCCGCTGCACAGGACGCGGTGGTCGAAGACGCGCCCGCAGGCGATGCGATCATGGTCACGGCGACCCGTCGTTCGACCACGATCTTCGACACGCCGATCAATATCGCGGCCGTCGGGGCGGAAGAGCTGGAGCGCCAGCGCATCACCGACATTCGCGACATTGCCGATTTTACCCCCGGCATGACCATTTCGGACACCGGACCGGGTTCGACCGGCACGATCGTGCTGCGCGGCCTCAGTGCGGACGATGCCGGTGATGGCGGCGCAATCTATGACGATTCCCTGGGTATCTATCTGGGCGAAGTACCGATCTATTACGACTTCAAGTTCCTCGACGTCGACCGCGTCGAAACGCTGCTGGGCCCGCAAGGCACGCTCTACGGTCTCGGCACGCTGGCGGGCGCGATCCGCTACATCCCGAAGCGCCCGAATACCGATACTATCGAGCTCGAAGTGCATGGCAGCTCGTCGATCAAGGCGCATAGCGACGACATCGGTTACCAGGGCGACGTCGTCCTCAACATCCCGCTGGTGCGCGACCACATCGCCTTTCGCACCGCGACCGGATATTATTTCGATCCGGGCTTTATCGATTATCCCCTGCTGGTGCAGGAGCCCGGTATCTCCAACCCGCAGCCCGATGGTTTCCTGACCGTCGGCGATCCGCTGCCGACAGGAATCTCGCAGGCCGGCTATGACGCCAATCTGTACAAGGAAGAAGATCTCAACTTCGAGCGGACCTTCACCAGCCGCAACCAGCTGCTGCTGCAGACGAGCGAAGATCTGAAGCTGATCCTCACCTATGCCTACCAGCAGACCAAGACCGACGGCGCCAGCTCGAACAGCTTTGGCGTATTCGGCACCGGCAAGTACGAGAACGCCAGCCGCTTCGTCGAGCCGGTCGATCGTCATGCCCACCTGCTGAGCGCCGAAGTCAATGCGAACATCGCCGATGTCGTCGATCTCGTCGCGACCGGTGCCTATACCGAGAGCTATTTCAGCGACGGCGGCGACGTCACCGACCTGCTGCTCGATCTCGATTATGGCTACGAACTGTATCCGGCTTTCGCGGCCAATTTTGCCTCTGAAAGGTTGCGCAAGGAAAAGAACCTCGAACTGCGCTTCGTTTCGGCGCATGGCGGACCGGTCAGCTGGGTGCTCGGCGGTTTCTGGCACGAGAACAAGTACCAGAGCGACTATGCCGAACGGACGCCGAACCATCCCTGGTGCGACACCGGCAGCAACCCGGAATGTCTGGAATATGTGAGTTACATCACTTCCAAGGTGACCGAGAAGGCCATCTTCGGCGAAACGACGCTGCAACTGACAGACGAGTGGCAGATCACCGGCGGTGCGCGTTATTTCGACTACACGTCCGAGATTGCAGGCGCTGCCTCGTTGCCGTTGCTTGGCGATCCGCAGAGTCCGTATGATCTTGACGCTGCTGGTGGCTCAGGCGGTCAGGACGGCGTGGTCTGGAAGCTGAACACCTCTTACGAATATTCGCCCGATGTCATGGTCTATCTGACCTATTCGAAGGGTTACCGCATTGGCGGCCCGAACCGTGTCGCGCCGTGTCCGGCAGGTACGCCGGAGGATGCCAGCCTGTACACCGGCCCGCAGCTGATCTGCGCGCTGCCTAGCGAAATACAGTACGGGCCGGACGAAATCCTGAACCTCGAACTGGGCACGCGTATCCAGATGTTCGACCGTCGTCTGATGATGAACTTCAACATCTACAACATCGAGTGGAGCGGCCTGCAGGTGGCCTCGGCCACGACCTATGGTGTGACGGGTATCACCGTGAATGCGGGTAAGGCGCGGTCACGCGGCTTCGCGGCTTCGTTCACGGCCAAGCCGATCCCCGAGCTGACGATTCAGGGCAGCTACTCCTATGTCGATGCGCATCTGACCGAGGACGTTGCCGGGATCATCACGGTCAACGATCCTCCGGGCACCTATCCCAGCGCCCCGGTCAAGCTGCTCGCGCTGTCGGGTGACCGCCTGCCGGGTTCGGCCAAGCATTCCGGTTCGCTGGGTGCGACCTATGTCACCCCGATCTTCGACGGTGACCTGGTGGCGAACTGGACTGCAACCTAT
>DDNW01000125.1:40560-42042 GCA_002341345.1 Erythrobacter sp. UBA2510 | reverse complement strand
AACCTATCGTGGCAACGTTGCCTCGCGTCTCGGTTATGACCGCGCCTATGGCACGCTTATCCCGAGCTACACGGTCCACCGCGCCTCGATCGGCTACGAGACCGACGACTACAAGGTGTCGCTGTTCGCCAACAACATCTTCGACAAATATGCTGTGGTCTCGACCGCCAACGATCTGTCGCAGACCGGCCTGAACAACGGCGTGTTGCTGCGCTACTACCGTCAGGCGGTGCTCAATCCGCGCACCATCGGGATCGAGGGCAGCATCAAGTTCTGGTAAGCTGAACCTACAGAACAAATCAAGCGGGGCGCTTGCCGGAATGGCAGGCGCCCCGTTTTGTTTGGATTGAGGGATTTACTCTGTGGCGATGCCCTGCGCGGCAAACCATTTGCGCACCGGCTCCATCGCCGCGGCATGATTGCGCCATTTGCCGATCCCCTCGGCGTTGATCGGCCTGCGCACCTGCGCCGCGCTGGGTGTGGCGACGGCGGCTGTGTTCTGGTGGAAATTCAGGCACGCCTCGTCCCAGTCGAGTCCGCAATGCGCGATCAGCCTCCGCGTCTCGCCCTCCTGATCGGCGACCAGCCCTTCATATGACAATTGCAGTATCCGCCCCGGAAACAGCCTCTCCCACAGCGCCATGAGCCGGTCGAAGCGCGCGTAATAGCGGGCCGTGTCCATCAAGTCGTAGGAATAGGCATAGAAAGCCGACTGGCTGGCAAACAGGTTCTTGTAATTGCTCCACAAGGTATCGAGCGGATTGCGGCGCAGGCACACGATCCGCGCATTGGGCAATGCGCGGGCGATATGCCCGACATAGAGGAAATTGGCGGGCAGCTTGTCGGTGAAGCGAGGCGTTTCCTGTGGCCGGTGGTGGCTTGCCAGCTCGAGGTAGGCCGCGCCCAGCTGCGCCGGGTCGATCGCGGCGCTGGCCATGACCGTCTCCGGGTCGATTACCGTGCGCGAGCGGGTGCCCGACAGGCGCTTTGCCGCCAACGGCATGCATTGCAGTTCCCCGGCAGAGCCGACCTCGCGGTGCGAGGAGATGATCCGGTCGACCAGAGTGGTGCCGGTGCGCGGCATACCGACGACGAAGATAGGGGCCTTGTCCGCCTGGCCCAGGCCAGCAGCCAGCGTATCGGCGCGATCGGTAAACAGCGTCTCGATCGCATCGAAGATCGCTGCGTCCTGCGCGAAGGTGTAGCCCAGCGTGCGCTTGTGCTCGGCATTGGCGGCGGCAAGGTGGGTAAAGGCCTCGGCCTTTCCGATATCCTCCATCTCCTTGGCCAGCGCATAGCGGATCCGCAGCGCATCGTCGGGTGCGCTGGCGGAGGCGAGGGCACTCTTCAGTCGTGGGACGTGGTTCTCGTCAGCAGTCTGGCGAGAGAGGATGGCGAGGGCGTAATGCGCGCGGGCATTACCGGGATCGGCGGCGAGGATCGCCTCATATTGCGCCTGCGCCTGTTCGAGGCGGCCGGTGA
>DDNW01000125.1:38162-40402 GCA_002341345.1 Erythrobacter sp. UBA2510 | reverse complement strand
GTGAAGCCACTTGCCGCGCCCAGATTGTAGCGGAATTCGAGGTTGTCGGGCTCGGCCGCGACGGCGGACTGAAAGGGACCCAAGGCCCCCTCATGGTCACCGACGCGCGTCAGGACGCAACCGATCGTATCGAGCGTGAGCGCATCGTCCGGCGCCAGCGCCAGCGCCTTGCGCGCGACATCGGCGGCCTCGCCCTCGCGATGGAGCAGGCTCAGAATACGGGCGAATTGGGCAAGATGTTCGGCCACCGGACCGCGCTCCACAGCCGCCTGCATCAGTGGCACGGCATTGGCGAACTGGCCCGCCTCGGCCGCGACCAGCCCCATCAGGAAAAAGCCTTCGGGCCGGGACTTGTCCGCCATCACCAGCGCCTTGGCAGCAGCCGAGGCCCTGCCCAGATCGCCGCGCGTCAGTGCCGATCTGGCCTGCTGTTCGAGTGTTACGATGTCAGAGGTTGCGTCGCCGTGCATTCGGGCGACCATATGGCGCGGGTCAGATGCAGGCAAATCAATATCTGCCCACGCTCTGCCCCGATATCAGTGTACCGATCCGGAGCGCGCCAGTGCACGCTCCGGTGTGGTCAGGTGGTGTTAGTCTGCGAAAGCGAGCGTTACCGGCGTACCCTTTGCCGCCATGCGGGTTTCGATCTCGTCGCGAATATTCGCCAGCACCTGTGTGCGGCATTCGCGAGCCTTGTTCGCGGCATTGAGGTGGATCGTCTCCAGCCCCTCACCGCATACGGCGCGGGCGGCGGCATCCATCCTGATTGCAAGACGCTGCTGGCCGTCCACGGTAGCGAGGTCGAGCCCGTCAAGACGCAGGGTCGCGCCCTGCTGAACAAAGGGATCGGCGGCCGCCACATTGTCTGAATTTGCCAGGGCAGGCGTCGCCAGAGCACACACGGACAGGGCCAAAAGGCCTGTTTTCAACATCACATCTTCTCCTGCGTATTATCAAGGCCACTCTGCGGCGGCAGATTCATACATATGCCTGCCCCCTGCGCCTTGCAAGGAGAGTAAGCAGGAAAGGTGGATGATTTAGGGGAGGTTAGGGCGCCCGGACTTCGAGCGAAGCGAGCGCCGTTACATCGCCCAGCAGCCCGATCGGCAGGTCGGCCACGACGATATCCTGTTGCTCGGACAACGGATCGCGCAGCGCGACCACGATTGCGCGTGCATTGGGTGCGGACCACTGGCGGATCGTTTCCACGGGCAGTTCCACGCGCCACCCGTGCTTACCTTCGACTTCAACGTCATTGCCGTTGAGTCGCACGATAAGGCCGGGATTGGTGCGATAGCCGCTGACTTGCAGGCAATCCTGCGCACCGCAGCGAACGAGTTTGGTGCTTGCGGTGGTTTCGGCAAGGGCAGGGGAAGCTGTGCCGGCCAGTGCCATGGCAGCCAGTGCCGGGGCCAGGGTCGTGCGGATTGCAGATTTGAAAATATTCGAAAGATCAAACAGCACTTTATGCACGGGAGAGACTCCTTGCTTCGCACCCTCCTGGGGTGAGAGGACTGTCGATACTCTCCCATATCAACAATACTCGGTCATATTCGCCGCGAAACTATAGAAGGTTTGTGGTTCGTCAAGTCGTAAATCAATCAGATATTCTGGAACCTTGACGGAATTCACCGCTCCTTGATCGGGTCGCAATCCTCCAGATTGTCGCCGATCTTCTTGAGCAGATAGAGCAGCTGCTCGCACTCCTCAGGCTCAAGCACGCCGAAATATTGCTCGATCATCGCTAAGCGTAGCGGCTCTGTTCGCTTGGCCGCACATTCGCCCTCGGGCGTGACGGTGATCAGCTTGGCACGGCGATCATTCGGATCGGGCTTCCGTTCGACCAATCCCTCGCGCTCGAGTCCATCGATAGCCTCGGTGATCGTGCGCGGCGCCAACGCGTAGAATTCGGCCAGCTCGGTACTGCGCTTGAGCTTCGTCCTTTGCAGCGCCAACAACAGCCGAGTGCGGGCCAGCGAAGCGCCTTGCTCAGCCATGCGACGGTTGAACAGCCGCGTGACGCGCAGATAAAGCATCACGAATTCAGCGAAGAGGGGTTCGAGCTGGGTCATAATAGTGAGGTACCTCAATATATGGTCTTGCAATATTCCGCAAGTGCGAGCATCACCGGCCTGTGACGACTCACGTGATAGCCAGTAAAGACCCGTTCAATTGACCGACATCGCCCCTTCCGAGCTGGCCCCTGAAACGGCTGAGATCGACGACGCCATCGACGCCGA
>DDNW01000125.1:37044-38021 GCA_002341345.1 Erythrobacter sp. UBA2510 | reverse complement strand
ATCGACGACGCCATCGACGCCGAACCGGATGCAGCCAGCGCGCCACGCAAGAACTCAATGGTGCGCAGGCTCTTGGCTGTCCTCGCACTTATCGTGTTGGTGGCACTGGCGATCTTCGCAATTCAGTACTGGACCGTGGGCCGTTTCCTCGAAAGCACCGACGATGCCTATATCCAGGCGGATTCGGTCGTCGTTTCACCGCGGGTCGGAGGTTACGTCGAGGAAATCTTTGTCGAAAATAATCAGGTAGTAGCTGCCGGCGACCCGCTGTTTCGCATCGATCAGGCCGATTACGCGGCGCGCCTTGCCAATTCGCAAGCGCAGATCGATGTTGCGCGTGCCGGGGCTGCCACCTTGCGCGCGCAGATTGCCGAGCAAGAGGCGGCGATCGCCCAAGCCAATGCCAATCTCGCAGCGGCGAATGATGACCTGCGCTTTGCCAGGCAGGAAGAAACCCGCTTCACGCCGCTGGCCGAGACCGGGGCGGTATCCCGTCAGCTGCTCGATCAGAAGCGCAATGCCCGCCAGCAGGCCCAGGCTGCACAGGCTGCTGCGCAGGCGCAGCTGGCCAGCGCGCGTCACCGTGTCGCCACGCTGAGGGCTCAGATCGGTGAAGCCGATGCGCAGGCAGAGGGCGGCGAAGCGCAGCGTATTTCCGCCAGCAAGGATCTGAACGATACCATGGTTCGCGCCTCGATCGACGGGCGTGTCGGCAACCGGACGCTGCAGCTCGGCCAGCTGGTTCAGCCAGGGACGCGCGTGATGACTATCGTGCCGGTCGACAACATCTACGTCACCGCCAATTTCAAGGAAACGCAGCTTGCCGATCTGCGACCCGGACAGCGTGTTACGATTGAGGTCGATGCACTGGGCGGACGCGAGCTCGAGGGGCGTGTCGAGAGTTTTTCGCCCGGTACCGGGGCGGAATTCTCCCTGATCCCGCCCGATAATGCGACCGGCAACTTCACCAAGATTGT
>DDNW01000125.1:36647-36864 GCA_002341345.1 Erythrobacter sp. UBA2510 | reverse complement strand
CAGCGTGTTCCGGTCCGCATAGAGTTCGACGTCCCGGAAGAACTGCGCGGCATTCTGGTTCCGGGCCTCTCCGTCGTCGTCAAGGTCGATACGCGTAGCCGGGGTTCCAGGGAAGCCGGCTGATGGCTTCTGCTCTGCCCGGAGGTTTGGCCAGCGCAGCGTCGGCAGGGGGGGCAGGGGAATCTCCGCCGGTCCGACGTAATGCCGATATGAGCGA
>DDNW01000125.1:32068-36478 GCA_002341345.1 Erythrobacter sp. UBA2510 | reverse complement strand
TAATGCCGATATGAGCGACTGGCTGGCGGTTGCCGCGGGCACGATTGGCGCCTTGATGGCAACGCTGGACATTTCCATCGTCAACGCAGCACTGCCGATTATCCAGGGTAGCATCGGCGCGACCGGCACCGAAGCGACCTGGGTGGCAACTTCCTTCCTCGTTGCGGAGATCGTCGTCATGCCGTTGAGTGGATGGCTGACGAAATTGCTTGGACTGCGCCGATTTCTGCTCATTGCGGCGACGTTGTTCATCGGTTTTTCGGTGCTGTGCGGGATTGCAACGAACCTGACGATGATGATCATCGGTCGCGCAGGTCAGGGTGCTGCGGGCGGCGCGATGATTCCCACCACCATGGCGATCATTGCCAGCCGCCTGCCGAGCCATCAGCAGCCCATTGGCACCGCGGCCTTTGGTGTCACGGCCATCATGGGGCCGATTGCCGGGCCGGTCCTGGGCGGCTGGCTGACGGAGGCCTATAGCTGGCACTATGCCTTCTTGATCAACGTGCCGGTTTGCGGCGTGCTGATCGCGCTCCTGATCATGGGTCTTCCGAAAAGTCGGGCGCGGATCGAACTCATCGCCGACGCCGACTGGCTCGGAATCGTCGGCATGACGATGTTTCTCGCCGGCATGACCATAGTGCTGGAAGAGGGCAACCGCGAGCAATGGTTCCAGTCTGCCGAGATCGTCTGGCTGACAATTGCTTCTGTAGCCGGTCTGGCCATGCTGATTGCCGGACAGATCACCTCGAAAGACCCGGTCATACGCCTCAGGCTGCTTTACGACCGGCAATTTTCAGGGGTTATCCTGATGGGCATCGTGATCGGAATGGTCATCTACGGGACATCGTTCGTGATCCCTCAATTCCTGTCCGCGATCGCCGGCTACGACGCGTTACAGGCCGGCCTGATCGTCTCGCTTTCCGGTTTGCCGCCACTTGCCATAATTGGCCTGACGCCAATCCTGATGCGCATCTTCGATATCAGGGTCGCAGTCGGGTTAGGAATGGTCTTTCTTATCCTGAGCGCCTGGCTCGATACCACAATGACAACCCAATCCGTCGGCGGCGATTTCATCGAATCGCAATTGCTGCGAGGTCTGGGCATGGTCATGTCGCTGGTGTTTCTCAATCAGGCGGCAATCTCGGCAGTTCCGGTAAAATATGCCGGTGATGCTGCGGGCCTGTTCAACACCGCTCGAAATCTCGGCGGTTCGCTGGCCTTGGCTGCCATTGCCACGGTGCAGGAACAGCGTGTCTGGTTTCATACGCGCCGGATCGAAGAGACACTGTCGGCGAACGCAGTTGCCGTACAGGACCGGATAACGGAAATGGCCGCAACCTATGGCAGCAGCGATGCCGCCTTGCGCGTCCTTTCCGGAACGATTGCCCGTGAGGCGCTCGTTATGACCTACAATGACATGTTTTTCCTGCTTTCTATTGTGGCCATCGTCGTGGCCCCGCTGGTTCTGGTGCTCCGCCCCCTTCCCAGCGAGATTTCTTCGGGACCGATGCATTGACCAGAATTTTTCGACTCCTCGCCACAGTTCCGGCGCTCCTTGCCGTGGCGGCTTGCACGGTCGGGCCGGACTATGCGGGGCCACCGAACCTTGCCTCGGCGAGCGATGAGGGCGAATTCGTGCGCGCCGCGGATGGGTTTGCGGCGGGCGAGCCGCGGCTGGCGAAATGGTGGGAAGTGCTGGGCGATCCTGTGCTCAACCGGCTCGAGGAGCAGGCGCTCGCCCAGAACCCTGACCTCGCCATCGCGCAGGCCCGCCTTGACGAGGCGGCAGCGGCGCTGGGCGAAAGCAAGGCGGGAAGCTACCCAGTGATTAGCGGTAATACCATGGCCGCGCATGTTCGCGTGCCAGGTATCGACCTTGGCAACAGCGCGGATACGGGCAGCAGCAGTTCGGGCGACACTACGTCACAGACGATCTACAACCTTGGCCTCAATGCCAGTTGGGAGATCGACCTGTTCGGCGGTCACCAGCGACAGGTCGAGGCGGCACGCGCCAACCGGGCGGCAGCCACAGCCAGCCTCGCCGATGCGCAGGTCGGTCTGACCTCGGCCGTCGCGCAAACCTATATCAACTTGCGCGCCCTGCGCGAGACGCTGGGTATGGCCGAGCAGGTGGAGGCCGATCGCGCGGCGATGCTGACCCTTGCGCGCCAGCTCTATGATGAAGGCGCGGCTCCGCAGGGCGAGGTGGAGAAGGCCGAGCGGGCGTTCGAACAGGCCGGCCGTGATACGCGGCAATTGCGCGGTGATGCCGAAGTTCTCCTCAATGCTCTGGCCGTGCTGACGGGCGTTGCGCCCGGCGCTGTAGACGATATAGCCATTGGCAATGCTCCGCCGCCGCTGCCGCCTGCAGAGGTGGCGATAGGCGATCCGGCCGACCTGCTGCTGAGACGCCCCGACATTCGCGCAGCCGAGCGGCAATATGCCGCAGCGACCGCTCAGATCGGTGTGGCCCGGGCGGCCGGGCTGCCACGGCTGAGCTTCCTCGGCATTCTGGGCATTGGCGGCACGAAGTTCTCGGACCTTACAGCGCTTGACGATTTCCTTGCGATTGGCGCACCGCGCCTCCAGTGGAGCATGTTCGATTTCGGACGCAATCGCGCGCAGGTCGCGCAGGCCGAAGCGCGTAGCGATGGCGCGGAGGCGACCTATCGCAAGACGGTGCTGACCGCGTTGCAAGAGGTCGAGGATGCGCTCACCCGGTTCCGTTACCGGCGCGAGGACGTGGCTGCGCTTGCCCGGATCGAGAGCAGCACCGCGCGCGAGGTTGAACTGGCCCGGCAACGCTTCGAGGAGGGCGCCGCTTCGCGGCTCGAACTCCTCGAGGCAGCGATAGCCCATGCGCAGGCGCGCCAGGCACTGGCACAGGGCAGGGCGGGGCTGACCCTCGATTTCATCGCGGTCGAGGATGCGCTCGGGCTGGGTTGGAGCGGTGCACCGGCACCGCTTGCGGCTAGATAACCGCAATCAGCTGGAAGGTAATCACGCGCGGTCGGGTATAGCCCACCGCACCGCTTGGCGAGACGGTCCAGCCATAGGTGTTGGTCAGGTTCTCGATCTTGCTGCGGAAGATCATGTCCGCACCCTTGAAACCGAAGCGATAGCGCATGCCGAGGTCGACCGAGTACTCGGCATCGACATAGAAGGTGTTCGTCGCATTGACCGGGCGCGAGCCCTTGTATTCGAACGCCACATCGACCGAGAGCGGGGGTTCCCCTTCGTCGAACCGCCAGTCCAGATTGGCGATGGCGTTCACCCCGTTTTGCCCGACCGGGCGCGGACCAAGCTCGCCGCTGTCGACGATCTCGCCATTGATGGTCGGATCGCTGATCAAGGCGCCGCCCAGCAGCGTCATCCCGGCAATCGGGCGTGCGACGGCGGACAATTCCACACCCTGATTAACCACTTCGCCGAGCAGGCGATAGCGCAGGTCCGGATCGAGATTGTAATAGGGTTTCGAAATCCGGAACAGGCCAGCCAGCAGAGTTATCGTTTCGCTCGGCGCATAGCGCAGCACGACCTCTTCCTGCTTGGTGTTGATTGCAGCGGGCGCTTCGGAACGGTTGATCGCCCGGTCGGGCGCAACGTCAGCCTCTTCCATGCCGCGCGTCAGCGAACCGTACAGCGTCAACTCACTGGTCAGGTCGATCGAAAGCGCCGCATTCCACGCAATGGGCGATGAGGCGGTCGAGATATCGATCCTTGCCGGGTTCGCGTAATCGACGTCTTTCGTATAATCGATCTTCGACGCACCGGCATCGACCCGCAGCCAGTTGGTAAGAATGCCCGAATAGGCCAGACCGGCAAAAATCTGCCGTACCTTGTCGGTATCCTTTTCACCCACGACGAAATCCGGCTTCGCGCGCGGATCAGCTGTGAGAATGGTGCTGGGCCCCAGCGAAATTCGCGTCGCGCCGCCAAACAGGCGCGAGCGGTCGCGTCCGCGCAGGCTGGCAGAGAGCTGGTGCTGGGTGCTGCCGATGTCGAACGCGCGCACCACCCGCAATTCGCCCGACCACGAGGTGTCGCTGAGATCGGCATAGGCGATGATCGTACGCTCGGCGACGGAGCCGTCAGCGGCCACGCCGCTCATCAGGTCGGCATATTTTGTCGACTCGGTCTTGTATTGGTAAAACAGACCGCTCTCGAGCCGGAAGTCGCCCAGCGGTGCGCGCAGGATGCCGCCAACGAGGGTGATATCGTCTTCGTTGTCGGCCCATTCCTGGCTCAGATCGACTTGGCGCTTGAGCTTGGGCGGAAGGACTTCGCCGGCCAGGAAATAATTCGGACCCGCCTCGTCATCGCGCGTGTAGCCGCGCATGTAGAAACCGCTGAAGGTTACGCCTCCGGGCGATTCCAGTTCGGCCAGTGTGACCCAGCTGGCCTGCT
>DDNW01000125.1:31098-31956 GCA_002341345.1 Erythrobacter sp. UBA2510 | reverse complement strand
GCTGGCCTGCTTGTCGGTGCCCCCATCAGGGCGTTTGCGGTGACGATAGCCCCATCCGGCAAACAGGCCGACGCCCGGCTGCACATCGGGCATACGCAGTTCGAAATTGATGCTCTCGTGACCGTCTGGCCTGAAATCGCCGTCAATTCTGAGCGAGGTATCGTCGCCGACCCTGCGCACCGCATAGTCGACCAGACCAGTGGGGGCGGGGAAGGAAAATCCCATTGTGCTGAGCCCGACCCGAATTGTGCTGCTGGCGTTGAGTCGGGGCGACAGGCGATGGATCTGGTCGAAATAGAGCGAATCCAGGCGGACGTTGCCCGCATCGACCGGATTGAAACCCCGGACAGAGCGGGAATTGTACAGGCCGGTAGATTCTGAACCCACCTGCTTGCCGAACGCATCGGAGCTTTCGGCAACCGCATTCTGGGCGACCTCGTTTTCTTCGTGATCGGTTGGCGCCTCTTCCGGCGCGATCAGCGACTGCTGGTCCCCTTCTGCCGTCGCGGCCATGCCGCTGGCATCGACCGCTGCCGCATCGTGGGCCGCCGTGATGCCCGCGCTCTCATCGATGCTATCGGATGCATAAGCAGGCGTGGCAATAAGCGCGGAAACCAGCGCCGCCGGTGCAATCGATGCGTGCAGTTGCCGCAAGATGCGTCGGGTATCTGAAGCGGATAACGGTTTTTCTTTCCGTCTGTCCGTTGCCATTCCTCGCCGCATTGTCTTCACTCCTGCCAGCCGCTTGAATTTATGGTCCGGACCTTGTCGTAACAGCCAAGGCGCGCCGCACCTGAGTGCCGCGCGCAATCGAAGAATTCGAAATGCAAGAGCAATGAAATGCGACCTTTGGTGGCA
>DDNW01000125.1:21629-31016 GCA_002341345.1 Erythrobacter sp. UBA2510 | reverse complement strand
GCCCTGAACCGAAAGACGCCCGCCATAGGAACAGTTTGAGCCTTATTCGCCGGCAGGCGGGTAGGACACACCAAGCTGCTCGAGATAGGAATCGTACTTCGAGGGATCGTAATAATACTGCTCGAGAGTCGGACGCAGTTGAGCCATAATTTCGGTATTGAGATCGTTGGCCGGCATATCCTCATCAGTCAGGACGGGGTCGTAGAAGCGTCCGTCGGCGAACTGCACTTCCTCCCGATATTTCTTCGCTTCGGCCAGCAGCTCGGGATCCATCAGGATGTCGAGCGTGGTCAGCGCCACCGCCTTGGCACCGGCAACCGCACCCTTGTGCGCGATCGGGGTAGCCATCGCGATCGCCGCTGTCTGGTGGTGACCGGTCATGCTGGGGATGTTCGAGGGGAAGCGAATGGTGATCGTGGGCAGCGCCCACATGATATCGCCGATGTCGTCCGAACCGCCACCGATCGAGAACTCGCTCGGTTCACGCAGTTCGCCGACCTCGGTCGCGAGCGGCTGGATCTCGCGGCCGAGCGAGGTCTGCACCGCCTTGACGAAGGCCTGATCGTCTTCGGACCAGTCGGGCATGCCGACATATTCGATGTTCTTTTGCGCGGCTTCGGCCAGCGGCTTGTTGCCCCATTGCGGAGCCGCATAGCCCAGCACCCGGCGCGACACGGTGGTCTCGGTCGCCATCGCGGCCGCCTCGGCGATCCGGTTGCCCGTTTCGTAAAGGTTGCGGATGGAATCGAACTCACGCTCGCGGAAATAGTACCAGACCGAGGCTACGTCGGGGACGATGTTGGGCTGGCCGCCGCCATTGGTGATGACATAGTGCGAACGCTGGGTGGGGTAGAGGTGTTCGCGCTTCATGTTCCACGCGACGTTCATCAATTCGACGCCGTCGAGCGCACTCTTGCCGGCCCAGGGCGCACCGGCGCCATGCGAGGAGCTGCCGCGGAAAGTGTATTCCACCGACACCATGCCGTTGCCGCCACCCTTGCCGTAGCTGGTGCCGAAGCCGTTGCCGACATGGGTGAAGATGGTGGCGTCGAACCCTTCGAACATGCCTTCACGCACGAAGTAGGCTTTCGTTGCGAGCAGTTCCTCGGCGATGCCGGGCCAGATCATCAGCGTACCGGGAATGTCTTCCTTTTCCATGATGTCCTTCACCGCCAGCGCGGCGGCGACCATCACGGCCATGCCCGAATTGTGTCCTTCGCCGTGGCCGGGAGCGGCCTCGACCAGCGGCACGAGTTCGCCGACGCCGGGCTTCTGCGACAGGCCGAGCAGGCCATCGACGTCGCTGCCCAGGGCAATCTTCGGGCCGCCCGTTCCATGCGTCCAGGTGGCGGTAAAGGCGCTGTCGACGCCAGCGGAGCCGAGCTCAATGGTGAAGCCGTTTTCTTCGAGAATGCCGGTGACGTATTCCTGCGTCTTGAATTCCTGAAAGCCCGGTTCGGCGAAGCTGAAGATGGAATCGACCATCTCCTGCACCAGCTTGGCGCGGGCGTCGACGCCTGCAATGGCCTCTATCTTCAGCTCCTCGGGAGCCTCCGCAGCAACAGGCGAAGCCGCGAAAGCGGCTAGTGCCACCGCAGATGCAAGGGTGACTTGTCGAAATTTGATCATGAGGGTCCTCGTCCACATCGCCTTTGACGCTGAATATTGGGGGGTGCAGCGTGGCAAATTGAAATCTGTTGTCGTGAGCAATCAGGAAAGGTCTGGCAGGGGCGCGCTCACGGCAATGCCCCTGCCAGTTCAATCATTTAGTATTCGAAGCTGAGACCGAGGCGGAAGGTCCGGCCCAGCGTATCGTACAGTTCACGAGCGGTCTGGGGATAGGCCGCGCCGTTGTTCGAACCTGTGCTGCTGGCGCCGAAGATGTACGGATCGCGGTCAAGCAGGTTCTTGATCGCGAAGATCGCCTTGGCCGAAACGCTACCGACTTCGAACGAGTAGGAGAAGTTCGTGTCGAAGTAGATCGCGCCTTCCAGCTTGTTGTTGTTGATCGTCCGCGCTTCAGGAGTTGATGCCGGGCAGTTTCCTGATTCGCATTCTACGTAGTTGTTGTCGATCACACCGGCGCTGAAACCACGGGCAACGAGCACCGCATTAAAGGCATCGAGCGCATAACCCGCCGAAAAGCGATACTGCAATTCGGGAAGGTCTCGCGAACCAGCGTCGTCTGTGGGGAAGCTGACGCCCGTGTCGGTCACGTTCTCGATGTAATAGGTGGCCACCGCCCGTAGCGAGAGGTCACCCGGTCCGGCCGGGGTCCGGTAACTAGCCTCAAAGTCAATGCCGCTCGCCTGCTGGCTCGAGAAATTGAACTTGGGCAGGAAGATCGTCTCGATGTCGGCGGCGCGCGGAGTGTCGTAGCGCACCGTCGGTGTGTCTGCATAGACGATATTGCGGCACTGTTCGGCTGACCTCTGTTCGAAGCAAAACAGGACCGTGTTTTCGGCACTGAGCGCATCAATCGCGTCGGTCAGATCGATGTTCCAGTAGTCGGCTGCGAAGGAGAAGCCGGGCAGGAACTCAGGCGTGAAGATCGCACCGAAACCGTAGGTCAGCGCCTTTTCCGGGGCGATGGCCGGGTTGCCGGTCTGGGCCTGCACGAACTGGTCCGATGTGGTAGGTAGCGCCGGATCATAGAAACCGCTGGCATCGAGGCCAGGGACTGTGATCGCGTTGGTACGTGCCGTGCCGGAGGAGAACTGGTCATCCAGGTTGCCCGCGCGGATGTCCCGCGAGACCGTACCGCGCAGCTTGATGCTGGGGTTAACCTGCCAGGTCAGGCCCGCTTTCCATGTATAGACCGTTCCCGAAGAGGAATAGTCAGTCCAGCGGACGGCACCGTTGAAGTCAGCACCATCGAAGAGCGGAACCAGCGTTTCGATATAGGCTTCCTTCACATTGTAGTCGCCGTTATCGTTCTTGTAGTTACCGTAGAGCCAGCCACCGCTATATTGCGGCAGGTCACGGTCATACTGGCCTGGATCGAGGATGCTCTCCACTTCCTCACGGCGCCATTCGCCGCCGATACCGATCGCAATCGGACCGGCCCACAGATCGATTATGTTGTCGGCGATAATGTTGAACGCTGCCACTTCCTGCGTGATGATCTGGTTACGCTCGGGAGCTTCCGCGAAGAGGAATTCCAGGGCTTCAGGCGTGACCCCGCCTATGCCGATCAGGTTGAGCGGAACGCAGTCGGAGAAGAGGGTCAGGTCGCGGCATACGGGGCCTGAGCCGTTATCGACCACATCAAGCGCCGAATAGAAGCGGTTCCAGTTGAAGGTGTTGGTCAGGTACTGGTCGAGGTCGGCCCGGCCATACTGATAGGACACGTCCCAGGTGATGCCGCCAAGGATACCGGCATCGCCCTCTGCCCCGACCAGATACCGTTCAACGGTACGCTTGTTGTTGGCACCGGCGGACGGAATTCCTGCCGTCGATGTACCAATCGCGAAGGAAGTGACCGGCGTCGCGGCAGTCGCGTTATAGGCGTTGACCATGTCGACGAATTCGGTCGGCAGGAACGGATTGTCCAGCTGGGCCGTGAACGATGCCGGGGTCTGCTGGTAAAAGCTCTCGTTCTCGTAGCGGTTCCACGAGACCTGCGCGAACAGTTCGATATTCGGCGTGACCTCGAAACCGATCCGGCCGAAAACACCGATACGCTCTTCATCCGGTGACAGCGAGTTCGAGCCGTAGTGATAGGTATCGAGATCGTAATCGCCGCCGATCATATAACGACCGGTCGTCGCTCCGTAGGCAAACTGGTTGACGCTGGCCTGGCCGAAGGTGTCCTGATTGCCGAAATAGGTACCCTTGAACGGTCCGCTGGTGATCAGGCCGCCGGGAGCAAGGATGCTCTCGCCGATGCCGCTACCCCAGTAAAGCTGGGGTTCTCCATTTCCATCTGCATAAAAGGGGTTGTTGACGAGAAAGGTGTGGCTGTCGTTCCAGTCGCGATTCAGCGTGTCGACACCGGTCTGCTTGAACCACTCGAAGGCCCCGATGATATGCAGGCGATCGTCGAGCAGGCTGGTGCCCGCGGCGAGTTCGATCTTGTGGTTGGGCGTGTCACCATAGGTGGTGATACCGTACTGGTAGCTGCCCTTCACACCTTCATAATCGCGGTCGAGGATGAAGTTCACCACGCCCGAGACGGCGTCCGAACCGTAGGCGGCCGATGCACCGCCGGTCACCACGTCAACGCGTTCGATCAGCGACTGCGGGAAGGTGTTGATATCGACCAGGCCGGCCGTGGAGGAGGGAACCGAGCGGCGGCCGTCAAGCAGCACCAGCGTACGGTTGGAACCCATCTGGCGCAGGTTCAGCGCAGAGATGCCCGAGTTGGAGCTGGACAGTGAACCCGAGTTGGTCTGGGCGGTCTGACTGCCCGCGACGGCGGGCAGGGTGTTGACGAAGTCGGTAATGCTGGCCGGGGCCTCGGCCTCGATTTCCGCCTTGGTGATGACGCTAACGGGCGTCGGCGCATCGTTACCGTCGCGAACGATGCGTGAGCCGGTGACGACGATGCGTTCATCGGCTTCCTGCGCGACTGCAATCTGCGGCATTGCGGTGAGCGCGACAGCGATTGCCGAGCCGGCGAGAAGGCCCCGGCGCAGCATGCTGGAATTCTGTTGGCTGCGACCGTTATCAATATTGTCAATCTGCATGGATCAACCCCCCATGTGCAAGGTGTGTCGATCCTCCCCCACTCTAAAACTGGGCGTTCCCTGATTGGCCGGGATATATTTTTTGGTTCCCCGGTCCGGGCCCTGCGGAGATTTATAGGGCAAACGCGGCGACCAGATGCAAAAAAGATGCAACGATTATGGGGTTCGCTTCATGGATTCTATTGCCCAAGTCACCTTTGGCGGTGAATCTTCAAGCGGGCGATCCGGTTGCGTTTGTAATTATCTAACGCACCCGACTGGAATCGAGAATTGCCGGAGCGATTCGACGACTCGCCACTTCATGAAGCAAAAATGAACTACGAATCTTGGCCACATAGGGCAGTTTTGACAGTTCCGAACGGTACACGCTGTCGAAATGTTCGAACGACCGGACGGTGACCAGCATCATGAAATCGTTCTCGCCCGAAATGAAGCTGCAGAACGACATGGACGGACAGGCAAGGACCGCCTCCTCGAACTCCACCAGTTTACTTTCTTCCTGAGAGCTCAATTCGATAAGGACCAATGCCTGGATCGAATAGCCGAGCTTCTTGTGGTTCAGGATCGCGCCATAACCGGCAATGATACCGTCATCCTCGAGGATCTTGCGACGTCGGGCTACGGCGGTGCTGGACAGGTTGACCTTCTCGCCCAGGGTGACGTCAGCACTGCGACCATTCTCTACCAGAGCGCGCAGGATACGCAGGTCGGTCCGGTCAATATTCTCAAGTTCGTTTTTCAACGCGAATGCCTCACTAATGGCGGGTAGGTGGATGGAAACTCCGCGTGATATTGCAGATTTTGCGCGAGAAGCAATCATTGTGGGGCTTTTCTGCGGATATTCTGCGCAAATGATGTAAGGGTGGGCATCATGGCGTCCAGAAGGCAAGCTCTGAAGATCTCGGTGCCGGTTTTGGCCGGCGTGACCGGCTGGCTGGACGCAGCATTTGCCAACGAAGTGGCGTCATCTGCCGGGCAGGACATATTTTCCCGCACAATTTTCGATAATTACGTGGCGCTCTACAATGCAGGCGATGCGGCCTTCGCCGACTATTTTACGGAAGATGTGGCGATGGAATCCGCAGCAGTCCAGGGCGCTTCGCTGGTCGGCAGGCAGGAGATCGTCGATTATGTTGCCGCGCTGCGCGAATATGTGGCGGAATCCATCACGATCGAAAGATTTGCGGCACAAGCGGGCATCATAATTGTGCAGGCGCGAGCCGGTTACCTGTGTCACCGCGATATGCCGGTCACCGTGCTTGGTGGCCCCTTTGGCCAGTCGTTGCGGCGCGGGCAGTCATTCCAGGCCCGTGGGAGCATTTTGTACCACCTGACCGAAGGGCGCTTCAGTCGGATCAGTGGCGGTGCATCTGTTCGCTTTCAGTAGGCTTGCTGTAACAATATTGCGCTGTCCGAAGTCGGTGACGGATGCCAAATTCCGCTCTTGAAAGCGTCATGCAATTGCAAAGCGGCCGCGTTAACTCTTTTGGGGAAGGGGCGCATTAACCCTGTTTATGTCGGGCAGGGCAGGTTAATGGTCTGAACCCAAGGGCAATTCGTGGACATATCCGGGTGATGCTGATGGGCTTGCGCTTCCATTGCGGGGAAAATCGTGCGGTAAAGACACGTGCGCCCTTGGTGCTGCCCGAAGCGATGGCTGGATGAGCCGTCCGGCATTTTTGCTCAACGGGCGCTTTTTGACGCGTCCCATGACCGGTGTCGATCGCGCTGCACTGCATCTGGTGCGTGGAGCGTTGAAGGTTCGCGCGGAAGGCATGTGCGAGCCCTTTACACTCGACGTTGCGGTGCCTGCAGGCGCACCATCGGATGAGGACATCCGCCGTCGGCTAAACCTGCCGGACGACAGCAGCATCCATCATTCGCGCCATTCGGGCTATGTCTGGGAGCAGACCGAACTGGCGGCGACCCGGCCCGAGATGACCTTGCTCAGCCTGTGCAATTCGGGCCCCGTGACACGCGAGAACCAGCTCGTGCTGATCCACGATGCACAGGTCTATGACGAGCCGGAAAGCTACCCGCTGGCGTTTCGCAAGACCTATCACGCCATGCTGCCTCATCTTGCCCAGCACTCGCGTCATCTGGTGACAGTCTCCAAATATTCGCGCGCGCGCCTGCTGGCGAATGGTGTCGGGGCCGGTCGTCCGGTCGAAATCGTACATTGCGGGGTGGACCATTTGCGCGGGCTGTCACCCGATGCCGATGTCCTCGAAGCCAACCGGCTGGTGCCGGGTGAGTATTTCTTCGCCTTCGATGCACGCGAGGAGCACAAGAACATCGGCATGCTGATGCAGGCCAATGGCCTGCGCCGTTCGGGCCGCATGCCGCTGGTTCTCGCCGGGGCAGCGAGTGGGCGGCAAGGAAGCAGGGCAGTTCGCCCGGCCATGGGCGGGGTGGTGCGGCTTGGCCGCGTTTCCGACGAGGAACTGGTGGCGCTCTATCGGAATGCGCGGGCTTTCCTCCTGCCTGCGCGCAACGAGGGCTTCGGGCTGACAGCGGGCGAGGCGATGGCGCATTCCTGCCCGGTCATTGCCGCTGCGAGCGGAGCCCTCCCCGAAATCTATGCCGGTTCCGCGATGTTCATCGATCCGCTCGACATGGGTGGCTGGGCTGCGGCAATGGACGAGATGGAAGGCGACGACCTGACGCGCGCAACATGGGTGAACAAGGCGCGTGAACGAGCCACTACGCTGCCCTGGAATGTCGGGGCGGAAAACCTGCTCAAGGTGCTTGGTGTTGATACCTACGATGCCAAGTTTCCGCCGCTTGGCGCGCGCAAGACGCGGCGCATGGGCCTGCCACCGCAGACCCTTCAGCCCTGATCTTCAGGCGGTGGAGCGTCCGGAATTATCGCCGAGCATGGCGTATTCCGGTGGTTCCTCAATAGCATAAGCCGATTGCGCGCCATCTTCCCAACGCGGCGACATGCGCAGCGCGATTGCCCCGCCCGCCAGCAGGCTGAAAATCCAGTCGGGATAGGCCTGCGGCGCGGAGATGACCATCGGTACCAGTCCGAGGAATGCAGCCGAGGCGAAGGCGCCACCGACCGAAATCGCATCGTCGCTCCACGGACCCCAGGTCGAACGACGCATCGGCTTGAGCACCTGCATGAGGTAGACGAAGAAGGCGATCGTCCCGATCACGCCGACCGAACCCATCATGGCGGTGATCATGCTCGACGAACGGAAGCTACCCGGCCCGGCACCGATGCCCCAGGTCTCGAACAATAGCCTGACGCCCTGCATCGCCCAGATCAGGCGCACTTCGGCAGATTCGCTGCTGCTCTTGTCGACTGTCATGACCAGAATCATGTCCCACACCATTTCGGGCAGGCCCGGATTGACCGCCAGCACGATCGCCGTACCAATGACCATTGCGCCCATCGCCATGATGACGCGGACCATCTTCATCTGGTCGGCGACATGCGGCAGCATCACCGTGCGCAGCATGAAGAACAAGAGATAGGACAACAGACCCATATAGGCGGTCGAGGAGGTGCTGAAGAACAGGATCAGCGCCAGAACGAAGGCCAGCCAGCCGTTCGCATTGGGCCTGATCGACCGGTACCACAACTCCGCATGCAGCACGAAGAAGGAGAAGGCGAAGGCCGAATAGAGGGACGTCTCGGGGAAGATACCCGCGATCCGGACGAAGCCGCCGGCGACCGAATCCATGTAGACGTAATTGCCATTGCGGAACAGCTCGAGGAACGCGTCGAGCGGCGTACCGCGCACCGCGATCGCCACCAGACCCAGCACGATATGGGCCCAGCTGACGAAGATCGCGGACGAGATCAGCGTGTCCTTGCCCCCTTCGCGGCGGCACAGAATGAAACCGCACAGCGCCATCATGAATGAGCCGATCATATAGACCTGCGCGGTGATGTTCTGCGAGGTTGGCAGCAGCGGCACCATATCGAAGGCGCCCCGCGCGTTCAGCGCGTTCATCGGGGCGACCTGGGTTACCTCGGCAAACAGGCGTGGGCCGACATAGGCGGCGGCAACGCCATAGAAGGTGAACAGCAGGAACCACTTGTTCGCCGAAATTGCCTCCGGGACCAGCCCCAGATAGCCACCGCGCGGCACGACGATACGCAGGATCACGAAGCCGAGCGCAAAATAGACCGGCGGAATGGTCGATCCGCCAAGCGCGGGCAGGGCGACGGCAGCCGAGCCGCTGAACAGGCCAGAGACGATCAGGAAGATGAAGGCCGTGCGCAGTCGACCCCACAACACGATCGCGAGACCGAGGATCAGCTGGATCAGACCGATGAAGGTTAGCGTCACCGTTGGCGTTCCTAGAGGCTGGTCAGCGCACGGAGCTTGCGGTCGAAGATTTCCGGCGCGAAATTCTGCGCCTGCGCAACCGCATCGGCGGGATTGAAGTCGGGCAGGAATCTTTCAAACTCGTCCAGAGTCTCGTTCAGCGATTCCGGCGTCTGCTCGGTAAAGAACATGCCCGTCTCTTGCGGCAGGACGGTATCGAGCGCACCGCCACGGCCAAAGGCGACAACCGGACGGCCAGAGGCCATGGATTCTACCGGCGTGATGCCGAAATCTTCCTCAGCCGTCATCAGTAGTGCGCGGGCCTCGGCAAAGGCGCGGCGCAGCGCGGTGAAATCGAGCCGGTCGATGATCGTGATGTTGTCCTTGGCGCGGGCGCGCAATTCCTTGGCCATGCC
>DDNW01000125.1:4874-21552 GCA_002341345.1 Erythrobacter sp. UBA2510 | reverse complement strand
ATTCCTTGGCCATGCCCCCGGTACCGACCATCACCAGCTTGCGCCCGCTGGCGTTGAACGCATCGACCGCGAGATCGGGGCGCTTGTATGGCACGAACTGGCCGACCCACAGATAGCTATCGCCGGGCGTATCTACAGGTGCGTAAAGATCGGTCTCGACCGGGGGGTGGATAACCTCCGCCTCGCGCCGCCATACCTTGCGGATGCGCTGACCGATATAGTGCGAATTGGCCGCAAACTTATCGACCCTCGCCGAGGAATTAACGTCCCACTGGCGCAGTCGGTGATACATGAAAGGCATTGCCATCCGGGGCAGCAGGCCTGCCGCCGCGCGATATTGGTGATACTGGTCCCACAGATAGCGCATCGGCGAGTGGCAGTAACAGACGTGCAGGCTATCGGGCCGGGTGATCACGCCCTTGGCTGGCCCCGCCTCGCTGCTGATGACGAGGTCGTAGGGCGTCAGGTCCAGCTCTTCCAGTGCAGAGGGCATTAGCGGCAGGTAATATTGATAGAGCTTTTTCGAAAAGGGCAGCCGGTCGATGAAGCTGGTTTCGACCTTCGCGGCGTTGATGGTCCGCGACATCTTCTCAGGCTGATAGACGTGGGTGAAGATATCGGCACCCGGATAGAGGCCGAGCATGCGTTCAAGCACGCGCTCTCCGCCGCGCATCGACACCAGCCAGTAATGGACCAGGGCTGTGCGCGGTTTGGAGAACGGCGTCAGGCGGGTGATGACCGCCGGCGCTTCCAGCGGGCGGGTGACGGTCAATCGAAATACTCGCTGTAGCGATTGTAGTAGAACATCGCATCCGAGCGGTCGAGGAAGGCGCGCTTGCGCATGTCGACCTGGTTGAGCGCGACGCCGACCAGGTTGCAATGCTCGGACGGCAGGCGCGAAATCGCGGCCTTGACCGCATAGGTCGATGTCTTGCGCCAGCGGGCGGCCAGCACCACCGCATCGGCCTGCGCGCAGACGCGCCGCGCCGATGCGACTGGCAGGATTGGCGGCAGATCGAGCACGATGCGGTCAAAACGACCGCGTAAATCGTTGAGGAAGTCGGCGAAAGCCGGACCGGTGAGCAGGCTTTCCTCGCTCGAATCATTACCGGGGATGGGCACCACGCAGAAGGACTCGCTGCCCAGCTGGTCGCTCGGGTCGAACGGCACTTCGCCGCGCAGGATTTCTAGCAGGCCCGTCTGGTCCTCGCCGCAATTGAGCAGCCGGGTGATGCCGCGACGGCGGATATCGCAATCGATCAGCACCGTGCGCTCACCCTCATGCGCGAAGACGTGCGACAGGCAGCAGCTCATCACCGTCTTTCCTTCGCCGGGCATGGCAGAGGTGATGGCAATGACCTGCGCGTTGGACTGCGAACTCTGGTCGATCGATGCGGCCAGCGCGCGGAAGCTTTCGGTGAATAGCGACATCGGATCCTCGCGGATCGCGGTAACCGCCTGTGTCTGGTCGCTGTCGATGGACTTGAGCAGCGGAATCGAGGCAAGGAAGTTCTGCCCGAGTTCGCGGCGCACCTGTTCGCCGGTGGTGATGCCCTGGAAAAGCGCCTCTGCGATATAGGCCATCACGATGCCCAGACCCAGGCCGATCACGATCGACAGGATCAGGTTCAGCAGCAGGTTCGGCGAGCTGGGATTGCTAGGGATTTCCGCCGAGGTCAGGATTCGCGCATTGGGCTGTTCGCTGCCTTCCGCCGCGAGCAGTTCGTTGTAGCGGTTGAGATAATTCTCATAGATCGTCTGCGAGGCTTCTGCCGAACGCTCGAGTCCGATCAGGCCAACCATCGATGCATTATTGTCGGAAAGTTTCGAATTTGCGCCCGAAAGGCTGTCGTTGAGCGAGGCTAGCCGCTGATTGGCGACGTCCCGCTCGGCGCGCAGGTTGGAAATGACGCGCCCGATTTCGGACTGGATCTGGCTACGAACTTCCTGCAGCTCGCCCCGCGCCCGGATCAATTGCGGGTGATTATCGCCATAGCGGGACGAGAGGTTCGCGACCTGCCCGGCCAGCGTCGCTTCCTGCGCGCGCAAATTGGAGACGACCCCAGAGCCAAGAGCTTCGCCGGTATCGTCCCCGCTCGAGCCAGAGCGCAGCTGTGCCTGCGCCGTGCGCAGCCGCGCCTCGGCCTCGGCAGCTTCGGCGCGGGCAACTACGACCTGCTGGTTATAATTGGAAATTTCCTGCTCGGTCATGGTCGCACCGGTGGTGCTGAGCAGGTTGTTGTTGATGCGATATTGCTGCAACGCGCGCGTGTCTTCCTGCGCCTGATCGCGCAGCTGCGTCAGCCGTTCTTCCACCAGGCGCCGGCTTTCGCGGTTCTGTTCGCGATGGGCGGAGACTTCCCAGTTGGCGAACTGCTCGGCAAATTCGTTGGCCCCGGCGGCCGCGGCTTCGGGTGATCCGGCGTAGAACTGGATCGCCAGAGCATAGCTGGCGCCACTGCGTTCGACCTCGACATTGTCCTGCACGTAGTCGAGCACATCACGGCGCTCGTCACCGGCCAGATCGTCAGTCCAGCCAAGCGCATCGGCGACGCGGATCGCCATTTCGCGCGAACGGATCACCTCTACCTGGGTGTCGACGAACTCGCCCGTCATGCCCGGCTGGTTCGCTACGGGATTGATCATGTTGTCGAGCGTTTCGGTCGGCTGGGTCAGCATGACCGAGGCCTGCGCCCGATAGGTTTTGGGCATCAGCAAAGAGATTGCCAGCGCCGCCACGACCGCAAAGACGATGCCGCCGACGATCCAGATCAGCCGGCGCCGGAAAAAACCGAGGCTTTCCGACAAATCAAGCCGATCGGGCAAGGCCGGCGGGCGATTGTCACGATGCGCCAGCTCACCAGAACGCGGGTTGGCGGGGACTATGGATCGCGCGTCGTTCATCGTGTCATTTCTCGAACTTGCGTTCGACTCCCTTCGGGGCGTGCCCGAGCGTTATATTACGAGGCTGAGGCCTGCACCAACTGCGATTCCATCGTATTCGGCGGCAACCGTGTCACTGTCGCGTTTGCGCCACCCGATCATCGTGCGCGCCATCACATTTTCGGTCAGACGATAGCTGACGCCGCCGCCGACGAACAGGAACTTGTCGGCGCGGTCGACCCCGCTGTAATCCTCGTGGGTGAAGGTGACCGCCGCATCGAGCAGCACCCGATCGGTCGCGGCTGCCTGACCAGTCAATGCGAAAGTGCTGCGGATGATCACCGGAGCATTGTTGAGCGGGCTGGCGATGACATTACGCCGCCCTTCGACCGTGACCAGATATTGCGGCTTGGGCGTCCAGTCGACCGACACCAGATAGTCGACCCCGCTGACCGAATCGACCGTCGGGTCGTCAAATTCCTGATGCACATAGCCCGCAGCGACCTCGACATCGATCAGCGAGCTGACCTCGTACTGGATGCCGGCAAGTGCGTTATAGCCCCAGGAGTCGCGCGGCACGCCGGTATCGACGAGATATTTGACGTCGTTAAGCCCGACCCGAACCGTCGCGCGCGTGTTCGCTCCGATACCATAGCGCGCGGTCATCGCGCCGTTCATCTGCCGCGCATTGCGGAAATCGAGCAGCACCGGCAGGCCGCCGACCTCGGCATCGGAATAATCGGTGCGCCGGAAATTGGCATCGGCCAGCAGTTCGAGCTGACCGCCCGTGCGCGCGGCCTGGAAACCGGCGAACACTTCGGTGAACTCGATCGGCGAATCGGTGTTGAACGTGTCGCCGGTGGTGCCGCGCTGTTCGATCCGTCGCGCCACGCCGACATTTGTCGCCAGCGTCGTTCGCGAGCCCAGATCGTAACGGGTCGAACCGCGGATCTGGTACTGTTCGCTGTTCTCATCGCTGACATCGGCATAGCGCCGG
Organism: Erythrobacter sp. UBA2510; assembly: GCA_002341345.1. Taxonomy (GTDB): domain Bacteria; phylum Pseudomonadota; class Alphaproteobacteria; order Sphingomonadales; family Sphingomonadaceae; genus Alteraurantiacibacter. Next base: position 17,672 of record DDNW01000125.1, on the reverse strand, counting down.
ACCTGCGCATCGGCATAGAATTCCAGCTCATGGCGCGGCAGGTCGGTGACCAGCGTCATCGCCGGACGGATGATCGCGAGGAAATCGTCGATTTCGCCCGTCGGCTGGTTGTAGACATTGCTGTCATACTGGCCGGTGATGTCGATTTGCGGGCGCAGGATCAGGACTGGCGAAACGCGCAGGCCTTCGCCGCCGGGCGCATCGAAGATGTCGGTCGGCAGCATGACCTCGTCGCCCAGTGTCTGTGCCTGTGCAGACTGCGGCGCCAGAATAGCGGCAGCCATGATCGCGCCGAGCCCTGCCGTGAAAGCGAGTCGGTGGCGAGGATTGGTGACGGTCGCAGCCATTGAAGGATGCAGTGTAGAAGCGGCTTTGCGCATCGGATGGTACATTTCGGGAAATCCCCAATAGATCAGTGCAGTCGCGTACTGCCTTATTACTGGATCGTTGATCCAAAAATCTTTATGACAGGTTTTTTTATATCTTGGTACTGAGCTCGAGCCGCGATGAGACCTGAAACAGACCTGCCTGCATTGTTGCGCCAGGATGCCGTGGTTGCGAACCCGAAGAGCTTTGCGCGTGGCTTGATCGTTGCCGTCCCCATGTCATTGATTGTGTGGGCGGTCATTTTCTCGGCATTCTGAAGGCGCATTCCTCTTTATGTGGTGGCTATCGCTTAAAATCGGTTACCGCAAACCCTCGCTATTCTGATCAACAGGCGCCTCGCTGCAGCAGAACGGCCGGCACGGTGGCGAACAGGATCTTCATGTCCATCATCAGGTTGCGGTGGCGATAATAGAAGTGATCGGTCGCCACGCGGCGGCGGTAGGAAGTGCCGCTCCGGCCCGTCACCTGCCACAGGCCGGTCAGGCCCGGACGGGCACCGAAATAGCTGGCGGCATAGCGGCCATAATGGCTCAATTCTTCCGAGACGATCGGGCGTGGGCCCACCAGTGCCATGTCGCCGCGCAGCACGTTGATCAGCTGCGGCAGTTCATCGAGGCTGGTCTTGCGCAGGATGCGACCCAGCGGCGTGATGCGCGGATCGACCGGCAGCTTGCGCGTTTCCAGCCATTCGCGGCGCAGATCGGGGCGATCGCGCAGGATTTCGGTCAGTAGCTGGTCGGCATTGTGCCGCATGGAGCGGAACTTGAGGCAGCCGAACGGCCGACCGCCGGCGCCCACGCGCTGATGAACAAACATCGCCTTGCCCTTGCTTGTCATCCGAATCGCCAAAGCGATCAGCGCCAGTACGGGCGACAGCAGCACCAGGAGCGTTGCCGCCAGCACGATGTCGATGATGCGTCCGGCATCGAGCTGCACCTTGGGCAAGGCGGGCTTGCGCTGGGGTGCGAAGGACGCGATCGTCGGCAGGATCAGCAGCGCATCCGCTTCGCTGGTTGCTGCGCGGGCGATGGCAAACCCGTCGAGGCTCGACGCTTCGGCGCCATAATCCCCGGAGCCATCAACCAATTGGTAATCTGTGCGGTCCATTACCCGTTCAACTCGCTATCTTCGACGCGCCAAGTGCCTGATATCGTTCAGCCCATGGCGATTACGTGGTCGGCCCGTGTCCAAGCCGTTGACGAGAGCCACATTTTCCCTTTTCGGGCTCTGGCACAATCGGGCATCGGGTTAGGCGGCACCTATCCGAATTGATTAGGGTTATCTGGCCGTTAACCGTATCTCTCATCCCGAAAGGTGATGGGCCTAAGGGCACTAAGTTCGGGTATTAACCATCGGAAAGTCTTGCTATTCCATCAGCACACGATGAACACTACGCCGAACATCAGGCGCAGCAGGAGGGAAGTATGGTTCGTAGCGGTCTTGTAGGTAAACTGCCCAAACGGGCGATGCGTCACGGACTGCTCATCTGCAGCCTCGCACTGGCCTCATGCACCGGTTCCGGCATGGAAGTGATGAGCGTCTCGGCGGCCAACGGACAGCTGGCGCAGGGATACCAGATCGGGGCGGGCGACCGGCTGCGCGTGACGATATTCGACGAACCCGAACTGACGGGCGAATTCACCGTTGGCGAGGAGGGACACCTAGCTCTGCCGCTGATCGAATCGATCGATGCCTCGGGCTTGAGCCCGGCGCAGCTGGGCGACGCGATCGCCCAAAGCTATCTCGCGGGCGGCTATGTGCTGAGCCCGCGCGTATCGGTCGAAGTGCTTGAATATCGCCCGTTCTACATCCTGGGCGAAGTCAACCAGCCGGGCGAATATGAATATGGCGACCGGCTGACGCTGGAGCAGGCCGTGGCCAAGGCGGGCGGGTTTACCGCGCGGGCCGATCGCGGATCGGTTATCCTTTTGCGGCAGGACTGGGGCACGGCGCGCCGCGTCCAGCTCGACAATACCCCCCTCGAAATTGCCCCCGGTGATACGATCACGGTGCGCGAAGCCTTTTTCTGAGCGGGTATTTCTGGCCCTTCACAGAAGAATGTGCAAAAACGAGACAGTTGTTGCCCCCGCCATTGATTCCCCTTCGCAGGTGCAGCACATAGGGATCACAAAACGAGTCGCCAAAACTAAAAAGAAAGAGAGGCCACCGCTTTTGAGTTATGTGCTTTAGGGGGTATTTGGATTATGTTGCCGCCAGTCTGCTTGATTAGTAGCAACGACATCTCGCGTGAGGGACTTGGGAATCTGCTTCGTAGTGAAGGTTTCCAGGTCTGCGGATCACTCGAGGACGTGTCGCAGATCAATCCGCGCGATTTCGATGTCGAGACGCTCTTCCTCCTGGACAGCCCTCCGGTTGAGGCACAGGTCGAAGCGGTTTCTCACATCACTCAGCTTATGGATAATGCCTCGGTCGTTGTCCTTGCATCCAGTTTTGATTTGACCGCGATGATCGACTGCTTCCGCAGTGGTGCACGCGGATATATCATCAAGGCCCACCGGGTGCAGCCGCTGATGGCCGCGCTCAAACTTGCCGCGATTGGCGAGCGTGTGCTCCCGCCCGATCTGGTCGATGTGCTCGACCAGCGGATGGCGCCGAAGCTGCCGACCTCGGACTCGGTCGCCGGTCTCAAGGCTGCCAACCTCTCGCCTCGCGAAGTCGACGTGCTCGCCTGCCTGATCGAAGGCTATCCCAACAAGGTGATCGCGCGCGAACTCGATGTTTGCGAAGCGACGGTGAAAGTCCACGTGAAGGCCATCCTGCGCAAGCTCAACGTCAAGAACCGCACGCAGGCCGCCATCTGGGCCAATTCTCGCGGTATCGGCCAGAATTACGGGCCGGGCTCTCACATGGCCTGATTGCGCGCGATTTTACCTCCTGAATCATGAAGGCCGGGCCGGAACAATGTCGTTCCGCCCGGTTTTTCTTTGCCTGTAGCAATTTGCCCGATGGCAGGTGTGTCAGTTGCCGAGGCCAGCCCGCATCAGGACCTTGAGCTCGCCCTGATCGGCGGGCAGGCACTGGCTGGCATTGGGACGAGCGATTTGCGCACAGTTCCACAGCGCTACCTCGCGGCCAGAGGCGGCGTCACGCACGAACAGGAAATCGGGACGTTCGACTTCGACCTTGCCACGATTGCGCGCGGCCTTGTCGAAACCCTGATAGCCGACGACCTGGCACGAAGCGCGGTTCGAGCAACGCCCGAGCGCCTCCACTGCCCAGCGACCGGAGGCCTTGGCCGACGACAATTGCACCACCTGGCGGCCCGGAATATCGGCGGCCGGGGCAGGCTGACTTCTGGCAGCGACGGCACTGGCGGCAAGGTCCGCCGATGCTGCGTCGCGCGAGCCGGCGACCGCCGAAGCGGGCACCCCGGCCTCGGAACCTGCATAGAGCGCCGAGGGCAGCACTTCCACGCCGCTGCGCGACGACGTGCTCAGGCGAATCCCCTTTTGCCCGTCCCAGCGGTAGAAGATGTGTGACCCGACCTTGGCCACCTGCCGCAAATGCGGGCTCCACCACGGGGTCACGTAGTCGGCGTGATAATGCGTCGCCTCGCGCACCGAGGGATCGACATCTCCGCTGAGCGCACGCTGGCCAAGCGCCTGTGCCCGCGACCATGCGGCGGCGGAGGGCTTGCGTCGGGTCATCGAACCGTCGCAGGTGAAAGTGAACTGGCAGCCGGTGGCACGCTCCGAGCCCTGAAACACCACCCCGCAGATCGAATTGGGAAAGGCCGGATGCCGCACGCGGTTGAGCACCACCTGCATGACCGAGCGCTGGCCGGTCGGATCGTCGCCGGCTTCGTACCATGCGGCGGTCGCAAGGCACTGGGCAGCGGTCAGCTTTTGCAAGCCGTCGCCAGCAAAGACGAAGGGTGCGGCGCTGGCGTCATCGCCAGCCGCTGCGGGCATGGCGCCGCTGCCCATTTCATCGGCAAGCGCCATATATTGCATCGAGATGTCGCTCGGGCCGAGCCTATCGGACCAGAATGCCTCCAGTCGGGCCGTGGCCGGGACCGGGTCGGGCAGGGCGGAAGGGTCGACATTGCCCGCCAGAAAGCCGCCGATGGCCGCCGTTGCCACGAGGCCAAGGCCACCAATCGCAACCGGGCGCAATTGCCTTTGCAGCAGGCGCGCCCGCTCCGAATTCAGCGCCTCTTTCCAACTGGGTTTCGCGTCCCAGTCGTCCGCTAAGCGACTGGCATCGTCGTCATACCAGTCATCTCCGGAGAGAATGTCCTGGTTGGTCGAGGCAGGGATGACGGCAGAATCCATAGGGCGGTAGATGGGCCCTATTGCCCCAAAGTGCTATTATGCATTGGGGTTAGCGGCAGCGCTTGCGGCGACTTGCCCACAATCGAGACAGCGAGGGAAAGATTTACTGCCGCCGTGCTGCGCGCCCGGTTCAGCCCTTCCTGGCCTCGGCGGCGGCCTTGATCACCCGGCGCGTGGCGCGGTTGAGCAGTGCCTTGTCGGTCGGCACCTCACCGATCATCTGCGGTGCGCCGTCACCCGCACGCCGAACGAGGACGAGCGCGAATTCCTCGCCGTCCTGTGCGATGCTTGCGAAATTGCGGGCGGGCATGCGGCGCAGGCGCTTGACGATCTGCGGCGCGAGCAGTTGGGCCTCGGTTTCGTCTTCCGCAACCCCCTGGCGAGCTTCGCGCTCTTTCTGCACGAGCGTGCGAATGCCGCCTTCGAGGCCCTTCAGATATTCGCCAAGCGCGTAGTCGGGCAGCTGGATGCGGTGCGCATGGCTGAGCACGGCGGCGTATTCGCTCAACCGGGTGCGGTCGTAATTGACCCCGAAGACCAGCTTGACCACCGGTGTCATAGGTGCGCGTTCCTGCATGGTCAGGCCGGCATCGGAGAGGATCTCGGCGAAATGCTCGGGCACGTCGAACAGACGATGCATGAGTTCGTAGGCCGCCCCCAGTGCGTCATACAGCGCATGATGCGACCGCGTTTCCTGGAAGGCGGCCACCTGTGCGAGTTCGCGCGCCTTGGCCAGTTTGCCGTCGGCCATGTTCTCCGGACTCGATGCGTCCTCCTGCGCGGATGCGTTGGTGTCGGCCACGGACACACTCTCCGGCTCTGGCTGCGCAGTCGCTTCGGAGGGCAGTCCCGGCGCTGGCGCAGGCGTCTCGACCGGTTCCGGCGCGATACTGACAGTGGGAGCGGGGGCAGGTTTGGACTTGGCCGGGCCTGCGGTCAGGCGGATCTTGGGCGCGGGACTATGCCGGAATCTTAGCGCGGCGGGTGGGCGGTTGCTCGTCGCGACCATGAAAAACGGGGCGCTGCGTTTGGGCGGGATCGGTTCGGGTTCCGCCTCGCTGTCGATTTCCTGTTCGAGCAGCAATTCCTCGTCGACCGGAAATTCCTCGAGCGAGAGAACGCTGGCGGCCATTGCCTCGCTATCGAAGATCGCGATGACCGAATTGCAGCGCCTGCCGTCCTCCGACAGGGGCAGGGCGATGCCGCGTACCGATTCTTCCAGTCCAGGGCGAAAATTGTCCCAATGTTCGAAGTCGAGCGGCAGGCCGCTCTCGATCGCCTGCTCGCCAAGGCAATCGAGGAAGCGCAGAAAAGCGCCCTTTTCGTTGCGGCGCGGATCGTCGAGGTGACGCATCGCCTCGCCCATGTGGATGATATTCAGCTGATCCTCGCCCATCCGCGCCAACAGCGCGGCATGGGGGTTGCGCAGATCGATGCCGACCGGTTGCAACAGCCCCTCGGTCGGGATCGCCCCACCGCGCGAAAGCCTGCTCCAGCGTTCGAGGAGTTCGCTGCGCAAATCGGCAAAACTGGCGCCGAATTTCGGTTCGGGGGGATAAAGATCGCCAAGGTCCAGGGTATCGGCGCCCGTATGTTCTTCGCGCTCGTGATTATCCATTGGCCTGATTGTCCATTGGACTGCCCCCACAGTCTGCCGGCGCCCATCCCTGCCGGTATCGATCGATAATGCGCAGCATACGCCGAACTTAACGCCCGAAGGGTGAAGCTGACGGCCACGGAATGCAAGCTAGACTTTAGCTCTACCCCTGATGGTATCGCGATCTCCCCACGATAGCAGAAGCGCTGCGTCGCCTCTCGCTATAGAGCAGGGACAAGCTCAAATTCCCCCCATGATGAAGAGTGAAGATGGCTCAGGTCGCACAAACGCAAATCGTACATCTGCGCATCGCTCCCGCACATTCGGGCGTCGGTGCGCATGGCCGTGCCGGTTGCGGGCGGCGTGAGGCCATCGCAGCCTGTGGATATCCTTCAAGACTGTTGAAGACCACGGGGCGCAACATGGACTTCGCCGATTTCGGTGAGTCTTATGCCCGGCGAGACGGCCAGTTCTCGTCTGCCTGCGTTTCGAACCCGGGGCATGCTGGATCGAATGACGGGAAAATTTTTTCCTCCCGCTTTCCGGCAAACCTGCGTGAAATCCGCCGGGAGACGCGTGCCGGCTCAGGAGTTCTCCGGGCCGATGTGGAGCGGTCGTTAACTAAAAAGAAGAGAACAGATGCGAGTTTCGGTGCGGGTCGCGGCGAGTAACGCCCGGTTGGCGGCAAATAAGGTGATCGGCGTGCCGATCGTGGGCAGTGCGTGCCCGGCGGTCGCGGACGAGATCATGTCGGCTGACTGGCGGTCGCAAAGGTTGAAGGACGGCGTACATGGCATTGAGCGCGCAGCTCGTTTCCCTGCACGAAAACAGCGACGAGCGCGCGCGCCTGCGTTTCCGCCTGAGCTTCGCGACGAGCGCGAGGGCTGACGGCATGGACATGAACGGCGTCAGAGCGCTCGTGCACGATCTCTCCGTCACCGGCTGCCGCATCGAAACCGATGCCAGTCTTGAGGTAGGCGACACGATCCTGGTCGAGCTTCCCGAAGATCCCGAACGCGCCGCGCTGGTCCGCTGGAAAGACCAGAGCATGCTCGGCTGCGAATTTGTCGAACCGCTCGGGCAGGAGCAGATGGTCCGCATTCTGCTGTCGGCCCCGGTTACGCCCGCCAACCCGATGGACGAGGCGCTGGTGCATCAGGTCTCGCTCGGCGTGCAGCCCGATTACGATATGCTGGCAGGCGTCTACCGCGCGCTGGTCGATGAATGCCGTCGCAAGGGCGACAATCTGCTGGGTGTGCGCGTGACCGAGGATGGCGAGGTCTTCGCCATGATTGCCAAGCTGCACTAGGTCTAATTTGTAGGACCTGGGTACACGCGTCTACCCTCTTTAAGTCAGGTCATCGCGGTCCGATATTGCGGCCAAGCGCGCCAGTGCTTCTGTCTTGCTGGCGCATAAGGTCGAAAGGACACGACGATGATCGAGCTGCGCAAGTTCGCCGATCTGGGCGGCGCCAATCACGGCTGGCTGACTACGAAACACCATTTCTCCTTCGCCGGGTATCACGACCCTGAGCGGATGCACTGGGGCGCGCTGCGCGTCTGGAACGACGACGTGATCGCGCCGCAGACCGGCTTTCCGCCACACCCGCATCGCGACATGGAAATTATCACGTATGTCACTGCCGGGGCGATTACCCACAAGGACAGCCTCGGCAATGTCGGGCGGACCGAGGCAGGCGACGTGCAGGTGATGAGCGCGGGCACCGGGATCACCCATGCCGAGTACAACATGGAAGAGGAGGAGACGCGGCTGTTCCAGCTGTGGATCCTGCCCGACCGCACTGGCCATGCGCCAAGCTGGGGAGCCAAGCCCTTTCCCAGGGGTGAGCGTGCCGGACGCTGGGTCGTGCTGGCGAGCGGTCGTGAGGAGAGTGACGACGCCGAGGCGCTGCCGATCAATGCCAATGCGCGTGTGCTGGGTGCGACAGTGAAAGCGGGCGAGAGCCTCGATTATCCGCTCGGCGGGCGGAGCGGCTATCTCGTACCGGCAACCGGCAGGGTCGAGATCGACGGGCAGGTTGCCAATGCGCGCGACGGCCTTGCTATCGCCGAAGTCGAGACGGTGACTATCAAGGCGCTGGAGGACAGCGAACTGGTGCTCGTCGATACTGTTTGATGAGCAGTGGGGGTGGGGCACCGGGTGTGCTCCACTTCCACTATTCGTGCCGCAGCGCCTCGATCGGGTCGAGCTGGCTCGCGCGGTGGGCCGGGTAATAGCCGAAGGCGATCCCCATCATCGCGCTGAACACGAAGCTGATCACGTTGACCACGGGATCGAAGATGAACGGCATGTCTAGCATGTTCGACAACCAGATCGACAGACCCAGAGCCAGCAATATTCCGGCCATCCCGCCAAGACAGCACAGCACCACAGCCTCGGTCAGGAATTGCATCCGCACCTCGCGGCCCAGCGCCCCGATGGCGAGGCGGATGCCGATTTCGCGGGTGCGCTCGGTCACCGAAACGAGCATGATGTTCATGATTCCGATCCCGCCCACCAGCAGGCTGATCGCGGCGATCGCGCCGACCACGGCGGTCATCGTGCCGGTAACGGTGGAGATCGTCTCGTTGATCTCGGCCGTGTCGATGATGTTGAAATCGTCGCTCTCGCCGTCCTGCAACACGCGGCGTTCGCGCAGCAGCGCGCGCAGCTGGTCCTGAATCCATTCCGAGGAATAGGCCGGATCATACTTGATCACGACATATTGCAGATCGGTGCTGCCGGTGAAGCGCCGCTGGACAGCCTTGAGCGGCATCAGCACGACGTCGTTGGCGTCGTTATTGCCGCCGCCGCCGCCGACCGAATTGCTGCGCTCGCCGGTCACGCCGACCACGGTGCAGGCGACATTGCCGATCCGCATGTTCTGTCCGAGCGGGCTTTCGCCGTCGATGAAGATTTCCTCGACGATGGTCGGCCCCACTACGCAGACGGCCTTGCCGGCCTCTTCTTCCTGGTCGGAAAAGCCACGACCTTCGGCGATGTCGATCGCCTGCGCATCGAAGAACGCCATGTTCGCGCCCTGCACGGAGGTCGACCAGTCCTGCCCGTTGAAGAAGGCGATGGCGGTCGCACTGACCGAGCCGGCAGCGCCCACCACACCGGCCAGCTGGCGGGTGATGACATCGACATCCTCCTGCCGGAACGGGTGCTGGATGCCCTGATCGTCACGAACCGGAAATACGATCAGCACGTCGGAGCCGAGGTCGGAGATGTCCTCCTGAACGCTGGCGGTCAGTCCGTTGCCCAGTGTCACCATGGTGATGACCGCCGCAACGCCAATGATGATGCCCAGCGTCGTCAGGAAGCTGCGCATGATGTGACGGCGGATCTCGCGCAGCGAGAGCAGCAGGGTGGCGCCGAACATGCGAAACATCAGGCGGGCGCTCCCGTGTTCTGACCTTCTGCCGCAGCCGAGCCATTGTGCACGAGGCTTTCCACCAGGCCGTCGCGGAAATGCACGATAGTGCGCGCGAAGGCGGCCATTTCCTCCTCATGCGTGACCATCAGGATCGTGATGCCGCTGCGGTTGAGCTCTTGCAGCAATTTCATGATCTCGGTCGAGCGCTCGGTATCCAGATTGCCGGTCGGCTCGTCCGCAAGCAGCACATCGGGTTCGGAAACCAGCGCGCGGGCGATGGCGACACGCTGCTGTTGGCCGCCCGAAAGTTCGGCGGGCGTGTGATCGGCCCATGGCAGCAGCCCCACGAGGTCGAGCGCCTTTTCCGCCGCCGCCTTGCGCGCGGGCTTGCTCTCGCCCCGATAGAGCAGCGGCAGCTCGACATTCTCGAGTGCGCTGGTGCGGGCAAGCAGGTTGAATCCCTGAAAGACGAATCCGAGATAGCGCCGCCGCAGCAAGGATCGCTGGTCGCGGCTCAGCGCCTGCACCTCGACCCCGCGAAAGCAGAACACGCCCGAGGTCGGAATGTCGAGGCAACCGAGGATGTTCATCGTCGTCGACTTGCCCGAGCCCGAGGGGCCCATGATCGCGACGAAGTCGCCACGCTCGATGGTCAGGTCGACACCCTTCAGCGCCTGGAAGGCAGCCTCGCCCTCGCCAAAGGTCTTGGTAATACCCTTCAGTTCGATGAGCGGCGCTTCACTCACTCGGCTTCCGCCCGCTCGCCGGTGACCACGGTCATGCCCGCCTTCAATTCGTCGGAGGTGACGGCGGTGCGCAGGCCGTTGCTGCGGCCGGTAGTCACTGTGATCGCGCGCAATTGGCCATCCGCGCCAACCACATAGACGCTTTGGCGGCTGCCGACGCCGATCGTTGCCTCGGCCTGTTCGGGGCCGAAATCGGGACCGGGCCCGAAGATGCCGCCCTCTTCCTCTTTCTTCTCAGGCGAGTAGCGCAGCGCCGAATTGGGCACGAGCAGGGTAGTGCCGGTGCTCTGCGTCGCGATGGTGGCGGTGCCGGTCATGCCCGGACGCAGTCGCCCGTCGGCATTATCGACCGTCAGCCGCGCCTCGTAACTCACCACTTGGCTCGGCGTCGTAGTATCGCCGGTCTCGGCAATATTGCTGGCGGCCAGATCGACCCGCTCGACGCTGGCCGGGAAACGTTCGCCCGGATAAGCGTCAACGGTAAAGGTCGCGTTCTGCCCGCTTTCGACCTGTCCGACATCGGCCTCGTCCAAGTCGACGCGCAGCTGCATCACCGCGAGATTTTCGGCGAGCACGAACAGGGTCGGGGTGGTGAAGCTGGCCGCGACGGTCTGCCCCGGCTCGACCTGGCGCACCAGTACCACGCCGGAGACGGGCGAGCGGATCACCGCCCGTTCGCGATTGGTGACCGAGCTGTCGAGCGCCGCCTGCGCCGAGGTGACATTGGCGCGCGCCGATGCCAGCGCCGCCGCGCTCTTGCGCACGGCGCCCTCGGCCTGCTCCATCTCAACCTTGGAGGGGACCTTGCCGCCTGACAATTCGTGCACTTCGCGCAGGCGCGCCAGCTGGGCCTTGTCGACGTCGAGCGTCGCCTCGGCCTGTACCACGGCTGCGCGAGCGGCATTCAGGCTGGCCTCGCCCTGCGTGATCTGGTCCTCGATCGTGTCGGTATTGATTCGCGCAAGCACCTGTCCGCGCGTGACGACGTCGTTGACGTCGACCAACACCTCGTCGATCCGGCCCGACACTTCGGAGCCGACCTCGACCTGGTTGGTGGGCCTGAGATTGCCGGTCGCGGTGACGGTGATGTCGAGCGAGCCTTGCTCGACCTTCTGCGTGATATATTGCGGGCCGTCATCGCCGCGTCCCCACAGGAGAAAGGCGAGCAACGCCAGCGTGGCAATCGCAATACCGATCAGCACCCTGCGCTGTTTCCAGAAGGATTTGCCCGCCTCGCTGTCGAGGTAAGCTTGGAGATCGCTGTCGCTGGTCGCGTCCTGGCTCATGGTTCGGGTCCATCGGTGCGGGTTGATTGTGTATCGGGCGCGATCCAGCCGCCGCCAAGCGCCTGCGTCAGCTGGACGAAGGCGCTCGCCCGGTCGGCCTGTGCGGCAACTAGCGCATTGCGCGCCGAGAGCAGCTGGCTTTCGATATTGAGCAGCGTCTGAAAGTCGGTCAGGCCCGCCTGATACTGGCTGCGTGCGAGGAGGGCCGAGTTATTTGCCGCCTCGACCGCCGCCTCGTTCAGCGCCACGCGCTCGTTTGCGGCGCGTTGATCGATAGCGGCACTTTCCACCTCTTCCAGCGCGGTCAGGATCGCCTGCTCCCACGCGGCCTGCGCGCTGCGGGCGCTGGCCTTGGCAATATCGAGCTGGGCCTGCGTACGTCCGCCGTCGAAGATCAGCTGGCTGACGCTGGCGAAGATATTGCCGGTAATGACGTCGAACAGATTCTCGAGCCCGACCGAACTGGTGTCGACTGCGCCGGTCAGGCGCACGAGCGGCAGCAATTGCGCGCGCGCCACACCGACCTGCGCGGCTGCGGAGACGAGCGAGGCCTCGGCCGCGCGCACATCGGGGCGGCGGGTCAGGACGGCGGGCGGGGCCTCGTATCCTGCCAGTTGCTCAGGCACCGGCACGCCTGCGGGATCGAGCAGCGCTGCCAGCACCCGTCCCGGCGGTTCGCCGATCAAGGTAGAGATCGCATTGGCGGTCGCGGCAAGGCTGCTTTCGAGCGCGGGAATGGTCGCAGCTGTCTGCGCGCGTTGGGTGCGCGCCTGTTCGACATCGAGGCTGGAGACGAGCCCTGCCTGATTACGCCAGTCAGCGATCTGGAGGTTCTCGTCCTGATAGCCCACCGTGTCGCTGGCGATAGCGAGTTGCTCGCTGGTAGCGCGGGCCGTGATCACGGCGAGCGCCACCTGACCTGCGATCAGGCGTTGCAGATCGGCGAGTGAATAGCCTGCCGCGGCAAGATCGGCGCGCGAGGCGATGACGTCGGAGGATATCTGGCCGAACAGGTCGAGCTCCCACGTTGCATCGGCCCCGACCGAGGTGAGAATATCGCTGCTTGCGCCGTCGCCGAAATTGCGTCCCGCGCTGCCGCCTGCAGAT
>DDNW01000125.1:4422-4696 GCA_002341345.1 Erythrobacter sp. UBA2510 | reverse complement strand
GGAACCAGCCCGCGCGCGAGGCCCTGAGCTGCGCGCGCGCCTGATCCACCCGGGCTGCGGCCTGTTCGATTTCGCGGTTTTCGGCGATGGCCTGTTCAACGAGTTCGGTAATCAGCGGATCGTCGAGACGCTGCCAGTATTGCGCGATGTCGAGTTCGACCGGCGCGACCTCGCTCTCGGCCCAGTCGGCGGGAATGGCAACATCGGCTTCTGGTTCTGTTGCACCCAGCAGCCCGGTCAACGCGCAGCCGGGCAGGGTCAGCGCCGCCATCAG
>DDNW01000125.1:3701-4244 GCA_002341345.1 Erythrobacter sp. UBA2510 | reverse complement strand
GCAGGGTCAGCGCCGCCATCAGCGGCAAGATACGACGCGTATAGACGCGTACGCCGCGCAGCATTGACGCACGATCTCCTGTAGTCTTTCGGCGATGATAGGTTTGCTGCAAGATAATCCTCGAACCTGATCGTCGCTGCCTCAATGACGCAATATTATTGCGAAGAGCAGATTGGGAGGGGTTTTATCCCCGTCTTTACATCTGAAACCAGTTTGTTTGCAGGTGCGGCATTATGGCCACGATCCTGTGCTATATGAGCCCTGACCCCAAGAGTTTTCAAAGCTTTCCGAAGCGCGCCTCGTATGCTGCCATATCGCCCGCCGCCAATAACCTGGCCTGCGTGGTCCAGTCATCGCGGCGGATACGGCCCTCGAACCGGCCAAGCTGGGCGTCGATCCGGTCGATTTCGGCATCGTCCCAAGCGGCGACCTGAGCGAAGCTGGTGACACCGAGCGATTGCAGCAAGGCGGCGAGCTTGGGCCCGACACCCTTGATCCGGGTGAGGTCGTCGGCGTCAGTTGCGGCGGCGGCGGCGGCGGCGG
>DDNW01000125.1:1679-3501 GCA_002341345.1 Erythrobacter sp. UBA2510 | reverse complement strand
CTGCTCCGCCTCCTCGACTTCCAGTTCGGCCCCGGCGGCAGCGGCAATGCCGGCCCCGGCGAGCATTTCAGCGGCGGGTGTTGGTGTGACCGGGTCGCGCGCGACGATGGGTGCGGCATCCATCAGCGCCTGATTGCGCCGGGCAGTGCCGCCATCCTCAGCCGCATCGTCGCGGGTGATGGTTGTGCGACGCTGCATCGAGAAGATCCACCAGGCGACCAGCACGCCGATCGCCAGCGCCACCAGCAGCAGGACCCAGTTGGCTTGCAGCAATTCAGCCATCTCTCAATTCCCCTTTATTCGCGGCCCCAGATCGCCCAGCCGATCACCAGCCCGATCCCGTAGGCGAGCAGCATGAGCACCAGCAGTTCGAGCCAGATGGGCATGTGCGGCCTCCTAGCGCCCGGCGGCCTGCAAGGGCAACCGCGTTGCAATCGCAAGAGCCATCAATAAGGCCCCGGCGTATCGACCGGCGTCGGCACCAGCTGTTCGGTCGAGACGACTGCGAACTCGATCCGGCGGTTGGCCGGGTCAGCCGGATCGAGCCCTTCGGCGGGCTGCTTAGACCCCAGGCCGCGGACCCGCAGACCATCGGCCGGGATGCCGCGCTCCACCAACGCGTCGCGCACCGCCTCTGCCCGTTCGCGCGACAGTTTAAGATTGCCTGCCTTGTTGCCTGAATTGTCGGTATGCCCGGTGATCGCGATTATGCTGCCAAGGCACGGGCGCAGCGCCTCCGCCACTTCGTCGATCAGCGTCTGACTGGGGGCGTCGATGCGGCTGGAGCTTTCCTCGAACAGGATCGTGCGAGCCTGGAGCAGGTTCTCGACATCTTCCTGACAATGGAGCGGGTTCTGGATGTAGGCACTGCTGGCAGCCAGTGCATTGCCGTCCGCCCAGCGGATGCCGCCCACGCCGGGAATGGCGGCGACAGCCTTGGCCAGCCGGTCGCGGGTTTTTTCGTTCAGGTCTTCGCCGCCGGACAAGGTTGGGTGCCGCGTGGGCCAGCCCTGCTGCGTGCGGAAAGTTGCGACGACACCGGTGGCACCATCCGTCGCTGCGATCACCTTCTCGGCGCGCATGGCGAGCCGGTCAGCCAGCGGATTGTCGTTGGCCTGCGCGGTCAAGAGGGCGAGCGTCGTCACGACCATTCCGCCAGCCGTGATGACAATACGCGGGGTTGAGAAACGGGCGATCATGACGACTTGTCTCCAAGGGGCGGGGATGGGGCGTCCTCAGCCTCCGGCTCAACGGTCAGCTTGCGGGTGAACAGCACGCGATCCTCCGGTCCGAAGCCGCGCGTCCAGATCACCCAGCCATAGACGCCCAGGATCAGCGGGATGGCGAGAACCAGCTCAAGCCATTCGGGCAGCAGGATGATGACCTGTCCGACCAGCACTGCGGCACCCGTCGCCCAGAGCAGTGCCCAGCGCCAGTTGTTCACCCGCTCGCCCAGAATACGTGAAAGCATCCATGCCTTGACCAGCGAAGCGATCCCCAGCGAGATCATCAACGCGCCCGCAGCCATGGCGGCACGGTAATAGTCGGGCAGGCCCATCCGGGTGGCGATGATCAGCGCCGCGACGGTAAGCGCGCCTTGCAAGGCGATGGTGGCCAGCGAGACCCACAAATTCCTGACCCGGGCAACATAGATCAGCGCGGCTTCCGACACGACGGCGGTGGCCGCCACCACTTCGGCGGCCAGCAACAGGGCCAGCGCCCCGGTGCCGCCGACGAAATCGGGGCCGAAAAGCCCCATGATCGCCTCGCCCGGAATACCCAGCGCCAGCGCCACCCCGGCCTGCGCCGCGGTGATCCAGAA
>DDNW01000125.1:1028-1548 GCA_002341345.1 Erythrobacter sp. UBA2510 | reverse complement strand
TGCGGCAGGCTCGCGACCTGCTGGGCGGCATAGTAGACCCCGACCGCGGCGGGGCTGGCCGCGAACAGGCCGAGGATCAGGATATCGAGACGGCGCGTCCCCCACTCCACCGTATCGGCCACCGCCAGCGGAAAGGCGCGGCGGGTCATGCGCCACAGGCGTAGCGGCTGGAAACGCCAGCCATTCGGGCGGCCATGGGCTCGCCAGAATGGGACGAGCGCAGTCAGCAATCCGGCATAGATCGAAGCCAGATAGGCGAGCGACAGGCCCGAAACCGGCTCAACCAGGAAGAAAACGCCCGCGAGAATGGAGAGCGTCCACGGCTCAACGATAGCGCGGGCGCGTACACTCGTAGCGATGTCGTAGCGATAGGCCTGCGCCGCCAGGACTATCTCGGTCAGCGCGAAAGCCGGAATGGCAAGCACGATTAATCGATCGAGGTCGGTATATTGCCCACTCGGGAAAAGCGGGGCCGGAACAGCATAGAAAAACGCGGCGGCGGCCAGCGCCAGCAGCAGCG
>DDNW01000125.1:320-905 GCA_002341345.1 Erythrobacter sp. UBA2510 | reverse complement strand
CGGCCAGCGCCAGCAGCAGCGCGACGACCATCGAATCGACCACGAGATTGGTGTGGCTCTCCTCGCTCTCGGACAGTCGCTGCGCAAGGCCGCGTTTCTCGCCAATCGAGCAGACTAGCGCGACGAGCTCCACGACGACCAGCGCTGAGGCGAAGCGTCCCAGCGCCTCGGCCCCGTAAAGTCGTCCGCCGATGAAGATGAAGGGCAGGCGCGCCGCCAGTCGCAGCAGGAAGCCCATGAAATTGGTGCGCCCGCCCTTGGCCAGCGCGGCAAGGTCCGCGCCCGGCTTGTCAGCTTCGGGCGTACTTGCCGAAGGTTCGGGCGGCGGCGTGGTCAAAGATTCTCGTCCTCGCTCGTCAGCGGGCGTTCGAGTAATTCGCGGGCGACGTCCTGCGCCGAAGCGCCTTCGAGCAGGTGATTGACAGCCATCGTGATCGGCATGTCGACCCCGTGCCTGAGCGCAAGTTCACGCAGCACCGGCGCCGTATGCGCGCCCTCGGCGACCGTGCGCCGGTCGGACATCAGCGTTGCGGCATCCTCGCCTTCGCCCAGCGCCTTGCCAAGCGAGAAATTGCGGCTCGAGGT
>DDNW01000125.1:0-210 GCA_002341345.1 Erythrobacter sp. UBA2510 | reverse complement strand
AGCGAGAAATTGCGGCTCGAGGTGGAGGAGCAGGTCAGCACCAGATCGCCGAGACCGCACAGACCGTTCAGAGTTTCGGGCCGGCCACCCAGCGCCGCGCCGAAGCGCAGCATTTCGGCAAAGCCGCGCGTGATCAGCGCATTGCGCGCATTCTGGCCCAGCTTCAGCCCCTCGACCACGCCGCAGCCGATGGCGAGCACGTTCTTGACC
>DDNW01000091.1:8779-8944 GCA_002341345.1 Erythrobacter sp. UBA2510 | reverse complement strand
CAGTTCGGCGACTTCGCCAACGGGGCGCAGATCATCATCGACCAGTTCATCGCCGCGGGCGAGGTCAAGTGGCTGCGCGCCAATGGTCTGGTCATGCTGCTGCCCCACGGTTTCGAGGGTCAGGGACCGGAGCACTCCTCCGCCCGTCTCGAACGCTTCCTGCAG
>DDNW01000091.1:8221-8745 GCA_002341345.1 Erythrobacter sp. UBA2510 | reverse complement strand
CTGCAGCTGTGCGCGAACGACAATATCCAGGTCCTCAACATCACCAGCCCGGCCAACTATTTTCATGTGTTGCGTCGACAGATGCTGCGGCCCTTCCGCAAGCCGATGGTCATCATGACCCCAAAGAGCCTGCTGCGCCACCCGATGGCCCGCAGCGAGCCTGCGGAGTTCATGGGCGACTCGCACTTCCGCCGCATCCTCTCCGACACCAGGACGATTGCCGACGACAAGGTCCGCCGTCTGGTCCTGTGTTCGGGCAAGGTCGCCTACGACCTGATCGCCAGGCGCGACGAGGAAAAGCTCGAAGACGTCTCGATCGTCCGGATCGAGCAGCTTTATCCCTTCCCCGGAGAGCCGCTGGCCGTGCGCCTGAAACGCATGACCAATCTGGAAGAGGTTATCTGGTGCCAGGAAGAGCCGCAGAACAACGGTGCGTGGTTCTTCGTCGAGAGCCGGATCGAGGAATCGCTAACGGCCGCCGGTCATGCCGGCATGCGCCCCAGCTATGCCGGGCGCGAGGTCGC
>DDNW01000091.1:327-8048 GCA_002341345.1 Erythrobacter sp. UBA2510 | reverse complement strand
CCCGCCACGGGCTTCGCCAGCCGTCACCAGGTTCAGCAGGAGGCGCTCGTCTCCATCGCGCTGGGCCTGTCCGATGGCGGTGCCAAGGCGCGCGGCACTGCCGCGAAACGCAAGAAATAGAACTGACGGCCTGAGGAATCAAAGCCATGTCGATTGAAGTCAAGGTCCCCGTACTGGGCGAGTCAGTCACCGAAGGAACGGTGGGCGAATGGTTGAAGCAGCCGGGCGAGGCCGTTGCTGCGGACGAACCGATTGCAAGTCTGGAAACCGACAAGGTCGCGATCGAAGTGCCCTCGCCGGTCGCCGGCATCCTGAGCGAGCACAAAGCCGCCGTCGGTGACACGGTCGAAGTCGGCGCGGTTATCGCGCTGGTCGAGGAAGGCGACGGCGCAGGCGCCAAGCCAGCCGCCGCAAAGGCCGATACGGCTGCGGCCCCGGCTGCCGAGGCTCCCGTCGGTGACAGCGGCGAGGTCGTGATGTCACCCGCCGTGCGCCGCGCCGTGCTTGAGGCCGGGCTCGACCCGACCGCGATCAAGGGCACCGGCAAGGACGGCCGCCTGACCAAGGAAGACGTGCTGGCCGCGGCTAAGGCGAAGAAGGACGGTGGCCCTGCGCCCGCCGCAACTGCGCCTGCCCCAGCTGCTCCTGCCGCCTCTGCCCCCGCCGCTGGCGAGCGCCGCGTCGAGCGGGTCAAGATGACGCGCCTGCGCCAGACCATCGCCAAGCGCCTGAAGAGCGCGCAGGACACGGCCGCACTGCTCACCACCTTCAACGACGTCGACATGACTGCCGTGATCGAAGCGCGCGAAGCCTACAAGGACATGTTCGCCAAGAAGCACGGCATCAAGCTGGGTTTCATGTCGTTCTTTGCCAAGGCCGCATGCCTGGCGCTGAAGGACGTCCCCTCGGTCAATGCGCAGGTCGAAGGCGACGAGATCCTCTACCACGATTTCGTCGATCTCTCGGTCGCGGTCAGTGCGCCCAATGGCCTCGTCGTGCCGGTGGTCCGCAATGTGGAAAGCATGAGCTTTGCCGAGGTCGAACTCGCCATCGCCGATTTCGGCAAGAAGGCGAAGGACGGCACGCTGACCATGGACGACATGAAGGGCGGTACCTTCACCATCTCCAACGGCGGCGTGTTCGGTTCGCTGATGTCGACGCCGATCATCAACCCGCCGCAGTCCGCCGTACTCGGCCTGCACCGGATCGAGGACCGCCCGGTCGCGATCAATGGCGAGGTCGTGATCCGGCCGATGATGTATATCGCGCTCTCTTACGATCACCGGATCATCGACGGGCGCGAGGCGGTGACCGCGCTCAAGATCATGAAGGAAGCGATTGAAGATCCGATGCGGATGCTGATCGACCTTTGATAATGATTTGCCGCGTTCGTGGTTCGACAGGCTCACCGCGAACAGAGTGCGATTGTGAACTCTGCCCGTTCGTCCTGAGCTTGTCGAAGGGCGAGCCCGCCCTATGGAGGCCATATGGCTGAATACGACTACGACGTCCTCATCATCGGTGCCGGCCCGGGTGGCTATGTTGCCGCCATCCGCGCTGCGCAGCTGGGTCTGAAGGTCGCCTGCGCCGAAAGTCGCGAGACACTGGGCGGCACCTGCCTCAATGTCGGCTGTATCCCGTCCAAGGCGATGCTGCATGCAAGCGAGTATTTCGACGCTGCCGCCAATGGTTCGATGGCCAAGATGGGCGTGGAAGTGACGCCGAAGCTGAACCTGGGTGCGATGCACGGCCAGCGTCTCGACGCGGTCAAGCAGCTGACCGGTGGCATCGAATTCCTGTTCAAGAAGAACAAGGTCGACTGGAAGAAAGGCCACGCCACGTTCGTCGACGCGCATACCGTGAAGGTGGGCGAAGAAACCGTGACCGCGAAGGACGTGGTAATTGCCACCGGCTCTTCGGTCACCCCCCTGCCCGGCGTCGAGGTCGACAATGCCAAGGGCGTCGTGGTCGATTCGACCGGCGCGCTCGAACTCGCCGCGGTCCCCAAGACAATGGTCGTTATCGGCGGCGGCGTGATCGGGCTGGAGCTAGGCAGCGTATGGCGCCGTCTCGGCGCCGAGGTCACCTGCGTCGAATTCCTCGACCAGATCCTCCCCGGCATGGACGAGGATATCCGTAAGGAAGCGAACCGCGTCTTCAAGAAGCAGGGGATCAAGTTCAAGCTCGGCACCAAGGTCACCGGCTGCACCGTGAAGGGCAAGAAGGCGACCCTGACGCTCGAACCCGCCAAGGGTGGCGAGACCGAGACGCTGGAGGCCGATTGCGTGCTCGTCTCAATCGGGCGGCGGCCCAACACCGATGGTCTGGGACTCGACGCCATCGGGCTGGAAACCAATCAGCGCGGCCAGATCGAGGTCGATCACGAATTCCGCACCAAGGTCGATGGCGTGCGCGCCATCGGTGACTGCATTCCGGGCCCGATGCTCGCGCACAAGGCTGAGGACGAAGGCATTGCCGTGGCCGAATGGATCGCCGGACAGGTGGGCATCGTCAATCACGACGTCATTCCCTCGGTCGTCTACACCTGGCCCGAGATTGCCGGGGTCGGCATGACCGAGGCCGCCGCGAAGGAAGCAGGTCACGAGGTCAAGGTCGGCAAGTTTCCGATGCTCGCCAACAGCCGCGCCAAGACCAATCACGAGCCTGACGGTTCGGTGAAGATCATCGCCGATGCCGAGACCGACCGCGTGCTGGGCGTATGGTGCATCGCCAGCGTGGCGGGCACGATGATTGCCGAGGCAGCGCTGGCGATGGAATTCGGCGCCACCAGCGAGGATATCGCCTATACCTGCCACGCGCATCCGACGCACTCGGAGGCGATCAAGGAGGCGGCGATGGCGGTTCGGGGCAAGGCGATTCACACTTAAGACGCCCCCTTAAGGCCAGCGCCAATCCACGTGAGGGAGTGAAATGCCCGAACTCAGTCCCTTCCACCTTGCCTTTCCGGTTCATTCGCTGGAAGCGGCGCGGGCATTCTGGGGCGGCGTGATGGGCTGTCCCGAAGGGCGCAGCAGCCAGGACTGGGTCGATTTTGACTTCATGGGCCACCAGATCGTCGCCCACCTTGCGCCGGATATTGTCGCGGCAGGCCGCGTGGGCACCAACCCGGTCGACGGCCATGATGTGCCCGTCCCGCATTTCGGCGTGGTGCTGTCGATGGAGGAGTGGCAGGCGCTCGCCGAACGGCTGACGGCTGCAGGCACCGACTTCGTGATCGAGCCTTATATCCGCTTCGAGGGGCAGCCGGGCGAACAGGCGACGATGTTCTTCTACGACCCGAGCGGCAACGCCATCGAGATGAAGGCCTTCGCCGACCGCTCCAGGCTGTTTGCGAAGGACTAGGGTGATGGCGCGCGGATCAATCATGCGCCGCTTTGCCAAATGGCATATCTGGCTGGGCTGGCTGGTCGGCGTCCCGATCCTGATGTGGACCGTCAGCGGTTTCATCATGGTCGTGCGCCCGATCGAGACCGTACGCGGCGAACACCTGCGCACCGAGGCCGCGCTCATCCCTGCAGGCGAGACGGCGACCCTGCATCTGGAAGGTGCCGCGCGCAGCGTCACACTGCTCACTTTCCCCGACGGGCCCGGCTGGGTCGTCGTGCACGAGGATGGCCAGCGCGCGCGCTATTCGCCCGAAGACGGCGAGATGGTCGCCCCGCCCGACGAAGACGCGGTCCGCGCTTTTGCCGAGGCAGCCTATCGTGGCAATGCCGCGCTCGAAAAAGTCGCCCTGATCGATCCGCAGGACCCGCCGACCGACTTCCGCGCGCCGGTCCCCGCTTGGCAGGCGCATTTCGCCGATGGCACGAATGTCTACATTCATCGCCACACCGGCGAAGTGCTCGCGCTGCGCACACGCTGGTGGCGGATTTACGATTTCATGTGGGGCCTGCACATCATGGACCTGCAGACCCGCCAGGATTTCAACCACCCGATCCTGATCGGTTTCGCCGCTCTGGGTGCCATCGGCTCGCTGCTCGGCTGCGTGCTGATGTTCCGGCGGCGTAAAGCCAGAGTGAGCGGTTAGATCGCCATCGAATAGCGGCCATCGTCGCCGGTATCGCTCGGCGATGCCTCCTGCTGCTCCTCACCTGGCAGCGGGCCACCCGGATAGGCGGGTTGCGGTGCATCCCCGGCCGTCGGCGCGGCTTCGCGATATTGGTAACGAACGTCCTCGTCAGAACCGCCCTGCTGCGCGCGGGCGCGGGAATAATCATCATCGCTCCACTGGCGCCCGCGTTCGCCGACGGCATAGGGATCGCGTGATGCAACATAGCGTCCGTCATCCTCGTTTTCGTTGCGCTCGTCATAACGGGCGAAGAAATCCTCGCGGATCGAGAGGTTACGCAGGCGTCCGTCATTGTCGATGCGGCAAGAATAGCCCTCGCCCGAACCGAGCTCGCCGCGCACTGTCCAGCCACTGCCGTCACGCGTTGCATCATCGACCGTCTCGACGCGGTCGCGGCCCTGCTCGATGGCATCGACGCACATATCCACTGCCCCCTCGATCCCGCGCCGTTCGTCATACCGGCGGTCATAGTTGCGGCGGTCCGGATAATCGTCGCGATAGTCGCGATCGCGCCGGTTCTTCGAAGCGGAGGACGCAATGGCAGCCACGGCCCCGAGGACCAGCACGCCCGCGATCACGTCACCCGCATCTGGCCCGCGATGACGGTGATAGTCGCGATAGCCGCGCCAGCGCCGGTCATATTCAAGCGCGCCGCCGCCCAGTTCAGGCGCGGCAGTATGCTGGAGCTCAGTCTGCGGAAGCGCGACAGCTCCGGCCGGAGTCGCGGCCATGGAGGACGCCGCCAGCAGGCTCGCAGCGATGGAAAACTTGCGCAGATTCAGTGCCATGGCGATTGTCCCCGAGATCCGTTTCACAGATCGATTTGGCCAACAGGCGAGTCGTTTCGCCCGGATTTCAACAGGCTAGGCGGCCCAGGCTTGCGAAAGCCTGAACCGCGCATCTTTGCTCCAGTCACGTGGACGCGGCGCCCATCCCGACCTCCCAGAACATACCCTGTCGGGAGGCTGGGAGGGGGAATGGGCCGGAGCCGCGCCTGTTACAGTCACACTGAAGCGGACTTAGAGGCCACGAATGCCGCTGAAATCAATATCGACCACCCGGCCACGGCGGACGTCGCAGGTGAAGCGGCCCTCGTCCCAACCGTCGCCATTGCGATAGTTGCGGCTGTTCCGGCCATAACCCCAGCGGTCGTTATAGCGGCTGCCATAGCCCTCGCGCACGGCGATCCGGCCCTTGACCTCGTAACCGCGACGTTCGCGATCGACATCGCGAATATCGTAGACCTCGGCGCGGGCCCCGCCATAGCGCTGCGCGGTGCGTTCGGCAGCGCGGATGCACATGTTCACGGCCTCGCGCTCACTCACGCCATAGCGGCTACGGTCGCCATAATAGCCGTCGTTGTAGTCGCGATGACGGCGGTCACGGTAACGGCGATCGTCGTAGCGGTCGCGGTCACGGCCTGAAGAGGCGGCAGCGGCCACGGCGGCGATCCCGCCCAGCACGAGCGCGCCGACAAGCACGTCCTTGCCGTCGATGCCGCGGTCGCGGTGATCATTGGCAAAAGCGGGGCTGGCCGAGGCCATCGCCATCGCGCCAGCTGCGATAGTGCCGATCGTACCCTTGGCCAGAGCTTTGGTAATGGATGTCATGGTCCAACTCCTTCTCGACAGGTGGCTGGATGACCACCTGTGAGATGAGTTTTAGACTCGCGTCAGTGAGACGCTCCTGAACTTGCCCGTTAGGTTATGTTCAGGAATGAAGCCTATTTTATGAACGTTCAAGCCAATGCCAGGAAAAAGGCCGGGAAGATCGCTCCTCCCGGCCTCATTCGATTTCGCTATGTGACTGCCGCCGATCAGGCCGCGACGTCCTCATATTCGTCCTCGGTCATGACCGGGCCTGAATCCTGGCCCTTCGCATCGACGTCGCGGTCGACCAGCTCGATGATTGAAATCGGAACCGCATCGCTGGCGCGAATACCGGCCTTGATGATGCGGCAATAGCCACCTTCGCGATCCGAGTAGCGCTCCGCGAGAACATCGAACAGCTTCTTGAGCTGGGTTTCGTCACCCAGACGGCTCATCGCGAGGCGACGGTTCGACAGGCCGCCACGCTTCGCCAGCGTGATCAGCTTCTCGACATAGGGGCGCAATTCCTTCGCCTTGGCGTTGGTGGTAGTGATCTGCTCGTGCTTGATCAGCGCCGCCGCCATGTTGCGGAACATCGCCTTGCGGTGGCCCGACTTGCGGCTCAGCTTGCGGCCGTGAATACCATGACGCATTTTACTTCATCCTTCGTTCGTAGGGAGCCCGTGCAAGGTAGCTCCATCCCGGCAGATCAGGGGTCTGCCCTTCCCCCTTTTTATCCGACCTGACGGTCGGGTCCGGTATCGCAAACCCGGTTTAATTAACCCAGAAGTTCCTGCTCGAGCTTCTTGGCCATTTCCTCGATGTTCTCCGGCGGCCATCCGGGGATGTCCATGCCCAGGCGCAGGCCCATGCTGGAGAGCACTTCCTTGATCTCGTTCAGGGACTTGCGACCGAAGTTCGGCGTGCGCAGCATCTCGGCTTCGGTCTTCTGGACCAGATCGCCGATATAGATGATGTTGTCGTTCTTGAGGCAGTTGGCCGAACGGACCGACAGTTCCAGCTCGTCCACCTTCTTGAGCAGATAGCGGTTGAGCTGGTTGGTGTCCGATTCCTCGGGCTGCACGGCATGACCGATCATCGCGCTCTGCGGCTGCGGCACGCCGTCCTCGAAGTGGACGAACAGCGTGAGCTGGTCCTGCAGGATGCGGGCGGCATAGGCTACCGCGTCCTCGGGCGTGACGGTGCCGTCGGTCTCGATCGTCAGCGACAGCTTGTCATAGTCGAGTTCCTGCCCGACGCGGGCATTCTCGACCTTGTAGCTGACCTGCTTGACCGGCGAGTAGAGCGAGTCGATCGGAATCAGGCCAATCGGGGCGTCGATCGGACGGTTCTGGACCGCGGGCGAGTAACCCTTGCCGGTGTCGGCGGTCAGTTCCATGTTCAGCGTCGCGCCCTCGTCGAGGTGGCAGATGACCAGATCCGGGTTCAGCACCTGGATGTCGCCAGTGACGGCAATATCGCCCGCCTTGACCTCGGCCGGGCCGGTCACGGAGAGCTGCAGACGCTTGGGGCCTTCGCCTTCCATCTTGAGCGCGATCTGCTTCACGTTGAGAACGATGTCGGTGACGTCCTCGCGCACGCCAGCCAGCGAGCTGAATTCGTGCAGCACATTCTCGATCTTGATCGAGGTGATGGCGGCACCTTGAAGGCTGGCGAGAAGCACGCGGCGCAGCGCATTGCCCAGCGTCAGGCCATAGCCGCGCTCAAGCGGCTCGGCGACGAAGGTGGCCTTGCGCTTCTTATCGCTGCCGTCCTTCACTTCGAGGCTGCTGGGCTTCTTGAGTTCCTGCCAGTTCTTCAGATTGACGGACATGGACTTCCCCTGGTTGGTTCGGGTGTTGATTATTTACTGCAAAGGCCGCGGAGCGTCTGGAACGCCGCGGCCGATGCGAGTGACTGTCTGCGGAAGCATATGGGCCCCCGCGCGATTTCATTCGATCAGACGCGGCGACGCTTGGATGGCCTCACGCCATTGTGCGGGATCGGTGTAACGTCGCGGATCGAGGTGATGGTGAAAC
>DDNW01000091.1:0-164 GCA_002341345.1 Erythrobacter sp. UBA2510 | reverse complement strand
GTGAAACCCACCGCCTGCAAGGCACGAAGCGCGCTTTCGCGGCCCGAACCCGGACCCTTGATCTCGACTTCCAGCGTGCGGACACCGTGTTCGGCGGCCTTCTTGCCAGCATCGTCGGCGGCGACCTGGGCCGCATAGGGTGTCGACTTGCGGCTGCCCTTGAA
>DDNW01000204.1:2437-2669 GCA_002341345.1 Erythrobacter sp. UBA2510 | reverse complement strand
TTGACCGTCTCGTAATTCAGCAGCGAATCGACCGCGCGCGACAGCGCCTTGCCGTCGAGGTCGTTCATTTGCTTGCGCAGCTTGGTGCGCCATTCGGTGATGACCCGCGTCATCCAGATATAGGCGATGACGGTTGCGGCGGTTGCGGCCACGACCACCCAGCCGAACTTGACCCAGAAGATCACCGCCACCACCAGCAGCTCGATGATTGTCGGCAGGATGTTGAACAGCA
>DDNW01000204.1:1902-2224 GCA_002341345.1 Erythrobacter sp. UBA2510 | reverse complement strand
CGCGCAAGGTGGAAGCGCAGCGAAAGGCGGTGGAGTCGCGCGAACACGTCCTCGGTCAGAGAGCGAACAGCATCCTGCCCGACCCGCTCGAAAATGATGTTGCGGATATTGTCGAAGGCGACCGAGGCGAAGCGCCCGGCGGCATAGGCCAGCACCAGCCCGAGCGTAACCGCCAGCAGCGGGTCGCCATCGGCGGCCATCGTATCGACCGCCTTGGCATAGGCGAGGGGGAGGGCGAGCATGACGCCCTTGGCCATGAGGACCAGCAGGGCCGACAGCCCGATGCGCCAGCGCAGGCCGCTTTGCCCGGCGGGCCAGAGAT
>DDNW01000204.1:1499-1755 GCA_002341345.1 Erythrobacter sp. UBA2510 | reverse complement strand
AGAGATACGGCAGGAAGCGACGGATTGTGCCCCAGCCTGCGAAGTCCTGTTCGCTGGTATCGCTTGCTCGGAAGTCTCGCATTACGACCTAAGGTGGTCGCTAGGCGGCCCTGCGGCAAGAGGGGTTGGGTAGTGCGAGCCTCCTTGCCTGCAGTTGCTAACCCTGGTCGCGGTTATTCCGGCGCAGGTTGCCCGGCATGTCGAACAGCAGGCGCCGCTTCTCGAAGTCCACGGCAACCCGGTCGAACAGACGCAA
>DDNW01000204.1:661-1344 GCA_002341345.1 Erythrobacter sp. UBA2510 | reverse complement strand
GCAACCCGGTCGAACAGACGCAATTCCGCCATGCCCAGAATCAGGGCGGGCTGGTCGGCCAGGTCGAGCATTTCGAAGGTCGGCGAATCGGCAAAGGTGACGAGGATATTGGCCAGCTGGGCGCTGCCGAAACTCAGCGAGCGCGCAATCTTCACCGTCGAGGTCGAGGTCACACCGTTGACGTCGGTCAGGATCGCCTGCCCATCCGGCGTCGCCTTACGCAGTCGGCGCAGAAGTTCCATGTTTCCGGTCGAGCTTTGCGCGCCGGTATCGATCATGACTGCGACTCGCACGCCGTCCAGCGTGGCATCGGTGATGATCAACTGGCCTGACCGGCGGCGTGCCGTCACGATAATTTCGAAGCCGCGATTCCCGCCCAGCTCCCTGGCAGGCGCGACAGCCATGTGATTGTTCTTGAAATCCAGCATCACGCGCTGGTCCTGAAGGCTGTCGATGCCCAGCATGCCGTCTGCGCCACCCAGATTCTCGCGCTCGATCAACGGGGCACGGTAGAGATCGAATTCACGCGATCCCAGCGTCACGTCGGGAACGTCAACGACCTCGACCTGGCGGCTGGAATTGAGCGCCACCAGAGTCGCCGGCTCGCGCTCGTGAATCGCCAGCTGGTCGGCCAGGTCGCGCGAGATTACCGAAACCTGCGCGCCGGTATCGATAATGAATTC
>DDNW01000204.1:0-521 GCA_002341345.1 Erythrobacter sp. UBA2510 | reverse complement strand
GTATCGATAATGAATTCGAACGGCCCCTGACCCATGATCGAAACGGGCACCGTCATCCGCTGGTTGGTTTCGGTTTCGAGGGCGATAATCTCGCTGTCGGCGTCGGCGATGACGCTTTCGACCGAAGCAGTATAGGCTTCCTGGCCCATCACGAGCGCGGTCAATGCCGAGATCATGGCCAAGCCGTTCATCCGAATCTCCCGTGAGCCGACCGGCTCGTTTACAGCTTCGCCCGTGGGCGATGCCTTGTTTGAGCATGATACCACCAAAGGCGTGAGCGGCCAAAACGGGTGAATCGCTGCATCCTGACCCTAATTATGGGGCGGCCGACCACCCATGCTAGGCACTGAACGCCAGAAGTCATGTCGATTGCGGGGAAATGACCTTGAAATCCGAAGGCCATACCCCATATCAGTTTGAAATATTGAGGGTTTGCAGGAAATTTCGCTCCGACCGAAATAAAATTGCAAAAAGGCGTTGACCGAATCCCGGACCAAGCCTAGATGGCCCTCACCGACGCG
>DDNW01000014.1:5490-6081 GCA_002341345.1 Erythrobacter sp. UBA2510 | reverse complement strand
GTTCTCGGCAGCACCGGAATTGTCGCTATCGTCGTCGGCGGCAATTTCCTCGACGTCGTTCTCGGCGTCTTCTTCCTGCGCGTCCTCGTCACTCTCGACGATCTGCACGCCCATTTCGGAGATCGCGGACTGGATGTCCTCGATCTGGTCGGACGACATCTCGCCTTCGGGCAGCGCCTCGTTCAGCTCATCATAGGTGATGTAGCCCTTGCGCTTCGCCTTGGCGATCAGCTTCTTGATCGAGGCCTCGTTTAGGTCGATCAGCGGAGCATCTTCATTCTGCTGCTGCTTGGTCTTGGCTTCTGACGCCATGTAGGTCTCAGTCCGTTTCCTGTTCGGCGACGACATGTACAAGATTGTCGTTACCGTTATCTTCCCCAGCCGCCTGCGCGGCACGTTTCCTTGCCATCTGCCCGAGTCGCACGTCGATTTCCAGCTTTCGTTTGCGCAGCCGCTGCTGCTCGGCGAAAGCTCCTTCGGGATCGCGTTCGAAACGATCGGTAGCCGCCGCGATCGCCCGGTCCAGTGCCGGCTTTTCAACCAGCAGGGCCAGCGCCTCGGCAAGATCCTCACGCGCATCGCCTGGATCTG
>DDNW01000014.1:4982-5353 GCA_002341345.1 Erythrobacter sp. UBA2510 | reverse complement strand
TCTGAGCCTTCAACGAGGAAGGAGAAACGGGCATTATCCGGCGGCGGCGGGATCGTACCGGTTGATATGGGAGGATTTTCGCCCGCTTCAAGACGCGCGGCGTTATCAAGTAGCCAGTCGATTGCCGAGGCCGCGACAGGATATGTCTGGGCCAGCGCAAGCAGGCTTTCGGCATGACGCTCGACTTCGGCCGGGTGGCGCGCAAAACCGGCGATCACCGCACGGGTGAGGCCGTCACTCAGTTCGCCGCGAACGATCCGTTCTTGAGATTGCTGATGAACGGAATCATCGAATTTCCGATATACGATGCGACCTTCAACCTCGATGACGTCTTCGGCATTCTTGAGAACTTTTTGGGCGTTCCACGGCTG
>DDNW01000014.1:522-4768 GCA_002341345.1 Erythrobacter sp. UBA2510 | reverse complement strand
TCCACGGCTGCCAAAAATACTTACGCAAAGCCGCCTTTAAGGCTGAAACGTAGTGAGACTTAACCAGCGGATGTTGAATCTCGCTGGTGTAGTCCAAAACCTTCTGCTCAAGAGCGACCCTATCGTCAGCGGAAGAAATTGAGCTTTCTTCGCATTCCTTCTGCCACAAGAATTCCAGTAGCCCCGTTGCCTCACCGACCAGCTTCTCCATCGCGGCCCGTCCCTGCCGCTGGAGCAGATCGTCAGGGTCGAGCCCGGCGGGCATCTCCACGATCTGCAGCGAATGGCCGGGGCGCAGCATGGGGAGAGCGCGAGAGACGGCGCGCATGGCAGCGCGTTGCCCCGCATTGTCGCCGTCGAAACACAGCACCGGCTTGTCGACGAGGCGCCACATCATCTCGATCTGCTGTTCGGTCAGCGCAGTGCCCATCGGGGCGACCACATCCTCGATCCCGTGGGTGGCGAGGGCAATCGCGTCCATATAGCCTTCGACCGCGATCAGGCGTCCGGTCTTGCGACTGGCGACGGCGGCGCGTTGGATATTGTAAAGCGTACGCCCCTTGTCGAAGAGCGGGGTGTCGGGCGAGTTCAGATATTTCGCCACGCCGTCGCGGCTTTCGAGGATGCGCCCGCCAAAGGCGATCACCCGCTCGCGTGCATCCTGGATCGGCAGCATCACCCGCCCGCGAAAGCGATCGTAGGGCGCCTTGTCCTCAACGCTGATGAGCAGGCCCGCCTCGACCAGCATGGCCTCGTCGAACCGGGAGAGAGCGGATTTGAGCGCCCCCTTGTTGTCAGGCGCCCAGCCAAAGCCGAACTTGCGAACGGTCTTTTCGTCCAGCCCGCGCCGCTGGAGATAGTCGCGCGCAGCCAACCCATCGGGCGACCAGAGATTGGCGACGAACCACTCCTGCGCGGCGGCCATCACGTCATGCAGGCTCGCGCGTTTTACCGCCCGTTTTGCCGCCTGCGGGTCGGGGGCAGGGACGTCCATCCCGGCGGCGGCGGCCAGTTCCTTCACAGCATCCATGAACTGCATGCCGCGCTGGTCGGTCATCCAGCGGATCGCATCGCCATGCGCGCCGCAGCCGAAGCAATGGTAGAAGCCCTTGGCATCGTTGACGGTAAAGCTGGGCGTCTTCTCATCATGGAAGGGGCAGCACCCTTTCCACTCGCGCCCGGCCCGTTGCAGCTTGGTCGAGCGCATGATGAGCGCGGACAGCGTGGTCCGGCTCCGCAATTCGTCCAGCCATTGGGGTGAAAGCGCCATTATCGCGACACCCTACACGGTGAGGCGATTCGCGGCGAGGGCCGCGCGTCCGGTAATGGGGATAGAATGTGGGCTAATCAGGAAAGGCTCGCCTTTACCCAGCCGCTTGCCTTGCCCATGTCGAGCACAGTGCCGTGGCGCGCCTTCAACTCGGCCATGACCTTGCCCATATCCTTCATGCCCGAGGCGCCGACCTCCGCCTTGATTGCCTCGATCGCAGACATAGTCTCCTCCTCCGACAATTGCCGGGGCAGAAAGGACTCGATCACCGCCAGCTCGCCGCGTTCCTGTGCCGCCAGTTCCTCGCGCCCGCCATCCTCGTACATCTGGATCGATTCGCGCCGCTGCTTCGCCATCTTCTGCAAGACGTCGATCACCATCGCGTCGTCATCGACGGGCTTGTCCGAGGTCCTGAGCTCGATATCGCGGTCCTTGATCTTCGCCCCGATCAGCCGGAGCGCGGCGGTGCGCGGCTTGTCGCCCGCCTTCATCGCGGTGATGGTCTCGGTCTTGATCTGGTCGCGAAGCATTTTCTGGTGGCTCTTTGCTGTGGAATAATCGGGGCCTGCCTAGGCCAGCGTGCAGATAAGGGCAAATCCTCCCGACTGCGTGCTTGACGGATCGGGAGGCGGCCTCTAGCCGCTGGGACTTAGCACGCATCGCCGGAACCACTTATTTCACGGGAGCCCTCATGGCCTTCTCCGCCTCTTCGCACGCGCCCACTACACCGACCGGCGTTCTCGTCCTCGCCGATGGCACGATTATCCGGGGGCGCGGCTTCGGCGCGACCGGCAGTGCGGTGGGCGAAGTCTGCTTCAACACCGCGATGACCGGCTATCAGGAGGTGATGACCGATCCCAGCTATGCTGCGCAGATCGTCACCTTCACATTTCCGCATATCGGCAATGTCGGTGCGAATCCGGAAGACCTAGAGAGCAAGGTCGAAGGCGCGGTCGGCTGCGTGGTGCGCGAGGACGTGACCATGCCGTCCAACTTCCGCTCCGCCGAGAGTTTTGTCCAATGGATGAAGCAGGCGGGGAAGATCGGCCTTGCGGGCGTCGATACCCGCGCACTGACACGCCGCATCCGCATGGCGGGCGCGCCCAATGCGGTGATCGCGCATGACCCGCATGGCAATTTCGACATCCCGGCGCTGGTTCGCCAAGCGCAGGAATGGCCGGGGCTGGAGGGCATGGACCTCGCCAAGCGCGTCACCCGCGATGCTCAGGAAGAATGGACCGGCGATTACTGGCAGCTCGGTCATGGCTATGGCACGGGTGAGGGCGAGGGCCGCCCGCATGTCGTGGCGATCGACTACGGCGCGAAGGACAATATCTTCCGCAACCTCGTCCATGCCGGTGCCCAGGTTACGGTGGTTCCGGCCAAGACCGCGCTGGAGGATATTCTCGCGCTTAATCCCGATGGCGTGTTCCTGTCGAACGGCCCCGGCGATCCGGCGGCGACGGGCGAATATGCGGTGCCGGTGATCAAGGCGCTACTCGACAAGGATGTGCCGATCTTCGGCATCTGCCTCGGCCACCAGATGCTGGCGCTGGCGGCGGGCGCGAAGACAGTGAAGATGTTCCAGGGCCATCGCGGTGCCAACCACCCGGTTCAGCGCGTCGGCGGCGACTGGGGCGAGACCGAGACCTTGGTCGAGATCACCAGCATGAACCACGGCTTCGCGGTCGATGCTGCGACCCTGCCCGAGGGCGTGGTCGAGACGCACCGTTCGCTCTTCGACGGGTCCAATTGCGGGATTGCGATTACCGGCAAGAAGGCGTTCGGCGTCCAGTACCACCCCGAGGCGAGCCCCGGCCCGCAGGACAGCTTCTACCTGTTCGAGAAGTTCGTGGGGATGCTGGGGTGAAGGTTATCGCGTCAGACTACGCAGCAGCTGCAGCGATGCTGCTGCTTTACGATGGTTCTTCCAATCCCTTCGATGAAGCTGAACACATTCATAGCTTCACGATTAACCAGCTGTCTGATCGCTTATCTGCATCCGTCTCTGATGGTTTTGATTTCGAGCGGACCGAGAAAGTCGTTCTTATCCTTTCTATTTTAGGCGTTGGTAAATTCTACGACGACCCTTTTGCAGACAAAGTATTCCAAGTTTCTGACAGTGAAATTCAAAGGTTTTTGAGTGGAAGAGGAAGAACTAGTGACCTCTATGGTCGGGCATGGAATCTTGGCCTAGATTGGCTAAAAACGGCCTTCGACAAGACTGAGTTCTGGGAGGAGTTTGATAAGGAAGACCTTAACCTCGTAACGGTCCTTCTACCCGCAGAGGAGGAGACCTTCCCTTTAGACCATAACTCAAGCGCTTATCAGGAAGCTTCAAAGGCTTTTGACGATTTGTTGGATGCAATGAAAACATCCAATGATATTGGCTCTCTTTCCGACGAAGAGGCTGAGCAAGCTCGCAAAGAAGTTGAGGAGTTGAAGCAAGAACTTGATGCAGAATCCGTCAATTTGCCTTCGTTCGGTGACAAGGCAAGAGTGGTTCTCAGTTGGATAGGCAAAGAGGCCGCTGGAGCAGCCATTGGTGCGTTGGCGACAGCCGCTTTGGTCGCCTTGGCAAAGCTTCTGAGTATTCCATTTTGACTCTCCTAACTGCCCTAGCTGCGCCTCGATTGGACGTGCTAAAAGCACGAATTCGGTACGGGCTGACTGCAATCTTGCTCAGCGCAGCCACCCCCGCCGCCGCGCAATCGGCGGTGCAGGTGCCGTTGTTCGACGGGGCGCTGGTGCTGCGTGGCGAGGTCGGGGTGACTGCCGACACGCGGAGCGCCGACAGCGCCGATCTCTCCTTCTGGCGGCCGATCCAGTATGGCTCGCCTGCCAAGCCCATCGGCGGGCGCATGGACTGTCGCCTTGCCGGGGCCGTGCAGCCCTTTAGCGACGCCGCATTCAACGTGCAGGCGCTCTATCAGGCGCGCAAACCCGCTCGCGAACGCGCCGGACAGAAGGACGACG
>DDNW01000014.1:0-361 GCA_002341345.1 Erythrobacter sp. UBA2510 | reverse complement strand
CTTCCTCGAACAGCCCAATATCCGCCGCTTGGAAGTTACGGGGCGCGCCCTTGAACCGCACCGCCATTACGTGCTCACCTATCTGGCGCTACGCGATGGCGCGCGCCTCTACGACATTCGCATGAACTGCGATTTTCTTCACCTGCAAGACCCCGGCAGCAAGACCGATTATGCCGCGATCATGCATCAATATCTCGACCTCGCCGTGCCCGTCGCGCTCGGCGCGTCCCAAATTACCAGCCCATTGGAGTCCTGATGCCAAAGCGCACTGACATTTCCTCGATCCTCGTCATCGGCGCCGGCCCGATCATCATCGGCCAGGCCTGCGAGTTCGACTATTCGGGCACGCAGGCGATCAAGG
>DDNW01000021.1:20419-20577 GCA_002341345.1 Erythrobacter sp. UBA2510 | reverse complement strand
AGCGGGTTCGGATTGCTCGGCGGCGAGGTCGCGTTCATCGCCACCACGTTGATCGTCATCGATGTAACGCTTGCCGCGCT
The DNA here is from genome assembly GCA_002341345.1 of Erythrobacter sp. UBA2510. Classification (GTDB taxonomy): domain Bacteria; phylum Pseudomonadota; class Alphaproteobacteria; order Sphingomonadales; family Sphingomonadaceae; genus Alteraurantiacibacter. The sequence continues at coordinate 20,497 of DDNW01000021.1, read as the reverse complement.
GTTCTGGACCTGGGGTGCGGACGACGACATTCTTGCACGCCTCATCAAGAAGACGCTCTTCATCGGCATCTTCGCCTA
>DDNW01000021.1:19982-20197 GCA_002341345.1 Erythrobacter sp. UBA2510 | reverse complement strand
GCCTACATCATCTCCAACTGGAACGCGCTCGCGCGGATAGTCTTCGAGAGCTTCGCCGGGCTCGGCCTGCAGGCCTCGGGCACGGGCTTCACCGCCGCGCAGCTGCTACAGCCCGGTCGCGTCGCGCAGGTCGGCCTCGAAGCCGGACAGCCCATCCTCGAATCCATTTCCGAGCTGATGGGCTATGTCGCCTTCTTCGAGAACTTCATCCAGAT
>DDNW01000021.1:19435-19770 GCA_002341345.1 Erythrobacter sp. UBA2510 | reverse complement strand
TCACGCTGATCGAGTTCAAGCTCGCGACGCTCGCGGGCTTCGTGCTCATCCCCTTCGGCCTGTTCGGCAAGACCGCCTTCATGGCCGAACGCGTGCTCGGGCTGGTCGTCTCCTCGGGCGTCAAGGTGCTGGTGCTCGCGGTCATCGTTGGCATTGGTTCGACCCTGTTCGAGGAATTTCGCACCGGGTTCGGCGGCCAGCAGCCGACGATCGAGGATGCGATGACCATCGTCCTCGCCTCGCTCTGCCTCTTGGGGCTCGGCATCTTCGGCCCCTCGATCGCCAACGGCATCGTCTCGGGCGGACCGCAATTCGGCGCAGGCGCTGCGGTTGGC
>DDNW01000021.1:12599-19346 GCA_002341345.1 Erythrobacter sp. UBA2510 | reverse complement strand
CGTGGTCGTCGGCGGGGCCGCTGCTGCCACGCTCGGAACCAGCGCGGCGCTTGGTGCTGCCGTCGGAGCCGCGAAGGGAACCGCGTTCGCCGCGGGCGGGGCGCGCAGCGCCTACGCGCTCGGATCGGCCGGGAAGAGCGGTGGTGCGGCGGTGGCGGGCGGGGCCGCAGGAGTCGGCAAGGCCGCATTCGGTGCGGCCACCTCGCCGCTGCGGAAAGCCGCTTCCTCCTTGAAGGACAGCTACCGTTCGGGCGGCCGCGCAGGCGCGACCGCCGCTGGCGCGACCTTCTCGGGCGGCACGCCCACAGCAGCGTCAACTGCCGACGGCCAGCCCGCCTGGGCGGCCGCCATGAAGCGCCGCCAGACCATGAGCCACGGTGCCACCGTCGCCGCGCATACGCTGCGCTCGGGCGATGGCGGAGGCGGCGGCGCTTCGGTCGATGTCAGAGAGAAGGATTGACCCTTATGTTTCGACGACCCTCCATCCGCTACGGCCAGACGCCCGAACCGGTCACCCCCTATCAGCGCGCGGCGCAGGCCTGGGACGACCGCATCGGTTCGGCGCGCGTACAGGCAAGGAACTGGCGGCTCGCCTTTTTTGGCACGCTCGCGCTGTCGGGCGCGCTCGCGGGTGGTCTCGTCTGGCAATCCGCCCGCGGGCATATCGTCCCGTGGGTGGTCCAGGTCGATACGCTGGGTGAAGCGCAAGCCGTCGCGCCTGCCGAGGCCGGCTACAATCCGACCGACCCGCAGATCGCGTTCCATCTTGCGCGCTTCATCGAGCAGGTGCGCTCGGTCCCCGCCGATCCCGTCATCGTTCGGCAGAACTGGCTCCGGGCTTACGATTTCACCACCGATCGCGGCGCGCTGGCGCTCAACGATTATGCGCGCGCCAACGACCCCTTCGCCGATGTCGGCCGGGTGCAGGTCGCAGTCGAGGTCTCCAGCGTCATCCGCGCTTCGCCCGAAAGCTTCCGCGTCGCCTGGACCGAGCGCCGCTATCAGGACGGCAGCCTCACCGCCACCGAACGCTGGTCGGCGATCCTCACCATCACCGTGCAGCCGCCGCGTACCCCCGACGGCTTACGCGCCAATCCGCTCGGCATATTCGTCAACGCTCTCAACTGGTCGAAGGAGCTGTCACAATGACGCAACTCTCAATCCAACGCAGCGCCAATTTGGCGTTACTCATCTCTGCGACCGTGCTCGCCGGGTGCGCCACCACGTCCGATCTGCCGGATATCGCCTATGACGATTCCCTGCCCGAAATTGCAGCCACGCTCACGCCCGAACCGCCGCGCCCGGTCGAAGTGGTAGCGATCCCCGAACCGCTGCCGCTGCCTGGTCAGCTCAAACCGATATCGGAAAGCGAACCGGAGCCCGAGCCCGCCGATCCGCGCCGCCGCATCGGCGCTGCCAATGACGCGGCGCGGGTACAGCCGGTCCGCGACGGGTTTTTGAACGCCATCCAGCGCTACCCCTGGACCGATGGTGCGCTCTACCAAATCTATACCGCGCCCGGACAGGTGACCGACATCGCGCTTCAGGAAGGCGAACAGCTGGTCGGGCCTGGACCGGTCGCCGCGGGCGATACCGTGCGCTGGATCATCGGCGATACGGTGAGCGGGAGCGGGCTTAGCGCCCGCGTCCATATCCTCGTTAAGCCGACCCGGCCCGATCTTTCGACCAATCTGGTCATCAACACCGACCGGCGTACCTATCACCTCGAGCTACGCGCGACGCCTTCGACCTATATGGCTTCGGTCTCCTGGACCTATCCGCAGGACGAGTTGATCGCTCTTCGCGGTGCCAATGCGGCAGCGGTCGCGTCCGCACCGGTGGCGAGCGGGGTCGATCTCGCTTCGCTCAACTTCCGCTACCGGATCGAGGGCGATCGTGCGCCCTGGACACCGCTGCGCGCCTTCGATGACGGGCGGCAGGTATTCATCGAGTTTCCAGCAGGGATCGCGCAGGGCGAGATGCCGCCGCTGTTCGTGACAGGCCGGGCGGGCGATGCCGAACTCGTCAATTACCGCGTGCAAGGGCGCTACATGGTGGTCGACAGGCTGTTCGCCGCCGCCGAACTGCGCCTGGGCGACCGACGCAGCGAAAAGCGTGTGCGCATTGAGCGCGACGATGGCCGGGAGCGGGGGCGATGAGCGACGAACCGGACAAGATCGCGCCTGACCCGGATGCGGCGGAAGAGTTGGACCAATCCCACGAGGTTTCGCCACGCGCACCCGCCGATCCCCGACCATTTCAGCTGCGCGGCGATGCGCCGAGGGTCGTGCGCCTATCGAGGAAGGCGCTGGCCGTCATCGGCGGTATCGCCGGGCTCGGTATCGGTGGCGCGCTCATCTATGCGCTGCTGCCCACCGACGAGCGCGCGTCCGAAGAGCTGTTCAATACCGAGAGCCGTTCCGAAGCAGAGACGATCACTTCCGGGCCGAGTGACTATGCGGATGTGCCGCAATTGGGACCGCCGCTTCCCGGCGATCTCGGTGGGCCAATCGTCGCCGCGCAAGAACGGGGTGAGGATGTGCCGCTGCCACCGGTCGGAACGCAGCCTCCGCCGCCCGATCCACGCATTCAGGCCGCCGAGGCTGCACGCCAGCGCGCCGAGCAGGAACGCGATGCCGCGCGGACAAGCAACGTCTTTCTAAGTGGAACCGGTGGCAGTGCATCGGCTACCATTCCCTCGCTGCCAAGCCTTACTTCCGCTCCGGAAGGGCAAGATGCCAATCTGCAGCCAGCGCCTGCGGCCGACAGCGGTCTGGATCGAAGACGCGCTTTTCTCGAACGGACTTCAGACCGGCGGACGGCCAGCGCCGAGCGGCTGACCGCGCCCGCATCGCCAAACATTCTGCAAGCGGGCAGCATAATTCCGGCCGCACTTATCACCGGCATCCGTTCCGACCTGCCCGGTCAGATTACCGCGCAGGTGACCGTCAATGTCTTTGACAGCCCCACCGGCCGCATCCTGCTGATCCCGCAGGGCTCACGGCTGATCGGCGAATATGACAGCGAAATCGCCGCCGGGCAGACCCGCGTGCTGCTCGCCTGGGACCGGCTGATCCTGCCCGGCGGCCGCTCGATCGCGCTCGACCGTCAGCCTTCCGGCGACGGTGCGGGGTTCGCGGGGCTGCAGGACCGTGTCGACCAGCATTGGGGCAATCTTTTGCGCGCCGCGGCAGTCTCGACGCTGCTGGGCGTGGGTGCCGAGCTCGGCGCAGACGGCGAGGACGATATCATCCGCGCGCTGCGGCGGGGTTCGCAGGATACAATCAACCAGGCCGGACAGCGGATCGTCGACCGGGAGCTCGACGTGCAACCGACGCTCACCATCAGGCCGGGCCATCCGCTTCGCGTGATCCTGACGCGCGATCTGATCCTTGAACCTGTCGGAGGCGCCCGATGACCAAGCTCAAGCTCGGGCCGCTGGTCGACGACAAGCCAGTCAAGCTGACCGTGGAACTGCCCGCTTCCGTGCATCGCGATCTGACTGCCTATGCGGCAGCGCTTGCGGCGGAGACGGGAGGCGATCCCGTGCCGCCGGAGAAGCTGGTCGCGCCTATGCTCGAGCGGTTCATGGCGACCGATCGCGGGTTTGCAAAGCACCGGCGTGCAGCGAAGGCTTCGTAGTCGGTTTGCGAAGCTACTGTCCTAGAAACCGACGGCGGCGCTCTTCCGCTTCGACCTTGATGATCGCTTCTTCGGCATTGGCGCATTCGGCGCCGCGCACCGAACCCTCGCGACAGCCTTCCACGACTTCTCGGGCTTCCTCGACATTGCCCCCGAAATACTGGACGCCCCGCGCTTCGCTCGATTGTCTTGCGGCACTTGGCTGCGCCATCGGCGTAGCTGTGGGCGGGGCGATGACGGTCGCAGGACGAACCCCGCGCCGAACCCGATCAGGAGAACGATCAGCATTATGATCACGGTCTTGCCTTGCGTCATCGCCCATCTCCTATATCCCGACCATCTTTCATCGCTTGCGCCCCGAGCTCGAACGACAGCGCGTGGCGGTTGCGGACAAAAGCGAGAAACCGTTTGAGCGCAGGATTGGCGTTGTCTTCCCGCCAGTAGCCGGAATATCCGATCAGCGCCGGGCCCTGCTCGCCATGCACCGGTATATAAATGACCTCGGGAAACATCGCACCCGTAGTTCCCTCGCAAGTGACCGACAGCATTCTGGTCTCGCCAAGAAGACTGAGGATCGTCTCGCGGCTGACCAAATGTAGTTGGATGTCCGGACGCGCGCCCGATTGCCAGAGGCGTCCGATCAGCATGTCACGAATGTCCGGCCCTGGATCCGCAGTCGGGAGCACGAAGCGCTGCTCGCGCAGATCGGTCCAGTTGACGGCCTCGCGCTCTGACAACGCGTGAGCCTTCGACATTGCGACGAACACGTGCTCGCTCCAGAACGACGCGTGGCGATAGTCGTCGCGGGCAATCTCACCCAAAAGGATCGCTACATCGATTTCGCCACTGTCGAGCCCGGCGAAGAGCGCCGCGCGGTCGTCTTCCACCCCGTTGATATCGACGTCAGGGTTCTCGCGGCGCGCTGCGACCAGCGTCGCGCGCAGATTGCCTGCCGAAACCGAGCTGTTGAAACCAACAGTGAGTCGTCCCGCACGACCCTTGCCCGCAGCCCGGGTTATTGCGACCATTCGATCCGCGTTGATGACCATCAGTCGTGCATGGCCCAGAAACTGATGTCCGATTGCCGTGATGGTTACGCCTGCTCTCGTCCGGATGAAAAGATCGCTACCCAGCGAACGTTCAAGCTTCAGAATAGCACGGCTTAGGGTGGACTGTTCCACATCGAGGGCTCGCGCAGCCCGGTAGAAACTGCCGTGGTCAGCCGCCGCAATCGCGTATCTCAGCTGACGAATGTCAAACGGCATGACAATCTGCGAACTTCAAATTGAGAATCTTGAACCCGTAACGATAGTCAATTTGGAGGCTGTCAATCGGGTTCATTGCCTCAACTCGCGGACCAACTTCCACCTAACGCTCCATGAAGTTCAACTGCCCCTTTCAAGCGCTCTCGTCGGACTTCGCTCAACTCTATGGTGGCTTCAGCAACGATTAGCTCCGCTTCAATCACGTCCAGTCTGCCGATGTCGCCAGCAGCGAAGCGTTCGCGCGCGAGAGCGCTGCGATGCTGGGCTGCGATATACGAGCGCGATCGTGCATTGTGCTGCGCCGTCGCTGCCATGAGTCGGGCGAGCGAAGTCTCGGCCTCTCCCAGCGCCGTCACGACGGCCGTCTCGTAGGCGAGCAGCGCGATTTCGGCATCGGCTTCGGCTACATCGATCTCGGCCCTTATTTTGCCGCCGTCGAACAGCCGCCAACGGAACAGCCCGCCGAGCGAGAGAAAGCTGCTCGGCTCACTCACCAGATTTCCCAGGTCGAGCGAGCGTAGGCCTGCACCTCCCGTCAGCGACACTTGCGGGAAAAGTTCGGCGGTCGCGACGCCGATCCCTGCGACGTTCGCGGCAAGCTCGCGTTCCGCTGCGCGAACATCCGGGCGCCTTCGTACGACGTCGGCTCGTGGGTAGAGAGGAGGAGGCGCTATGTCCGGAAGTTCAGGCGCATCTTCCAGCAGCGCGAGTTCCGCCTCCGGCGGTTTGCCGAGCAGGGTGGCGATGGCCATCGCGGCGATGCGCGCATCATTGGATACAGCGGCGAGTTCTGCTTCGCCGTCCGCAAGTGCCTGGCGTGCCGTTTCGAGCTCGACCCTCGACGAGTAGCCTTCTTCGAAGCGCAGCTGCACCAGGGTCAGCGCTTCGGTTCGCAAGGCGACTATGGCCTCGCGATGCTCTGTGATCTGCTGGCCCGCACGCACGGCGAAGTAGAGGCGCGCGAGTTCGAGCGCGACCGACACGTTGGCATCGCGGACCAGCTCGTCGGCTGCCTGATAGCGGTAGAACGCCGCCTCTCGCGCGCGGCTGCCGCCACCGAAGAGGTCGAGCTCCCATGATGCGGCAGCGCCGATCGCGAATGTCGCCTGATCGCGTTCCAGCCCCTCGAACGCGCCAATCGCCGGGTTGGCGTTGAGGCTCTGGCGTTCCGCCGTCGCGCCGGCGGACACATCGGCGGACGGACGAAAGTCCGCGCCTGCCCTCCGCACGAGCGCTGCCGCGCGCGTTCGCCGCGCTTCGGCGATACGCACGTCAGGAGCCGCGGTCATCGCCTCGTCCATGAGTCGCGACAGTTCTTCGTCCTGAAAGGAGGCCCACCAGGTCTCGATGTCGATGAAGCTTGCCTCACCCACCTCGTGTTCAATCCAGCCAGAGCCCGTCTCCACATCAGGGCGCTCGTAGTCCGGGCCGACGGTGGTGCAGGCAGCAAGGCTCAACGCGAGTGTCGAGGTAAATAAACACTTCAATCGATATCTCACGCGAGCGCTCCCTTCTCGTCCGCATGCGAGGTGACGTTTCCTCGTTCATGGCGGCCCACCTGCCAGCGTCGGATCGCGAGATAGAAGGAGGGTGTGAGGAACGCGCCCGCCAGCAGCACAACGATCATGCCCCAGAACACCGAGACACCCCTCGCCTGGCGCATCTCCTGACCCGCACCGCCCGCGAGCACGAGCGGCAACACGCCGACGATGAAGGCGAGCGAGGTCATGACGATCGGGCGCAAGCGGATCGAAGCCGCCTCCACCACGGCACCCAGTGGCGTCTCACCATCGGTCTCGCGGTCGCGCGCGAACTCGACGATCAGGATCGCGTTCTTTGC
>DDNW01000021.1:8137-12483 GCA_002341345.1 Erythrobacter sp. UBA2510 | reverse complement strand
AACTCGACGATCAGGATCGCGTTCTTTGCTGCCAGCCCGACCAGCACCAGCATGGCGATCTGGGTGAAGAGGTTGTTGTCGCCGCCAGACAGCCACACGCCGACCAGCGCGCCGAGGATGGCGATCGGCGCGAGTGGCATGATCGCCGCAGGCAAAGTCCAGTTTCCGTAAAATGCCGCCAGGACTAGGAAGGCGAACACGAAGACGAGCGCAAAGACGAGCGCCGAGGATCCACCGGCCTCTTCCTGCTGATAGGTGAGGTCGGTCCACGACCATGAATATCCCGGAGGAAGGCTTGCCTCCATCACCTCGGCCATGGCGGCGATCGCCTGGCCCGAACTCACACCGGGCGCCGGGCTTCCGGTGACGTCGGCAGCGAAGCTACCGTCATAGCTCATGATCCGATCCGGACCGGCCGTTTCCGTGATGTCGACGAAGCTAGCGAGGGGCAGGAGGCGTCCGTCTGCTCCGCGCACGCGCAGACGTTCGATGTCTTCGGCAGCGAGGCGCGCGGGCGCGTCCGCCTGCACGAACACGCGGTAGGTGCGGCCGAAGCGGGTAAAGTCGTTGACATAGGCCGAGCCGAGCGTCGCCCGCAGTGCCTCGAAGATCGCTTCGGGGGGCACGCCAGCTGCGAGCGCGCGCTCACGATCGAGTGCCAGAGCGATCTGCGGTGCGCCTGTCTCGAAGCTGGTCATCACGCCGGTCAGCTCGGGCCGTTCCGCCGCCGCCGCGAGCACCGCGCCGGTGGTGGCGGCGAGCTCCTGCGGCGTGGTCTCGCCCGGCGCCTCGATGTAGAGCTTGAACCCGCCGGTGTTGCCGAGCCCTGGCACGGGCGGCGGCGGGAAGACGCCGGCGAAGCCGTCCGGGATCGCGGAGAACTTCATGGTCAGGCTCCCGGCGATCGCCTCGGCGGAGAGCGATGTGTCGCCGCGTTCCTCGAACGGATCGAGCACCGCGAACACCACTGCCGTGTTGGGCAGGTTGGCGAAGCCGTTCACCGAAACGCCGGGGAAGGCGACGACGTTGGCGACACCGGGTTCCTCGAGCATGATCTCGCTCATCCGCGCGACCACCCCATCGGTCCGTTCGAGACTTGCACCGGCGGGCAGCTGCGCGACGCCTACGAGATAGTATTTGTCCTGCGCGGGAACGAAGCCGGTCGGGGTCCTCGCCAGTCCGAGCACGGTGATGCCGACGAGCACGCCTGCGATCACGAGCCCTATCGCCGGCCTGTCGAGGAAGGTGCGCAGGACGCAGCGATAGCGGTCGGTCAAACCGCTCCAGAAACGCTCGAACCGGTCGAAGAAGCGCCCGAACCAACGGTCCAGCCTTTGCTGGACCCGATCTTCCGGCGCATCGCGCTCTTTCAAAAGCATGGCGGCGAGCGCGGGTGACAGGGTCAGCGAACAGATCGAGGAGATGATGGTGGACGCTGCGATGGTGACCGCGAACTGCTGGTAGAAGGCCCCCTGCAGTCCCGACAGGAAGGCGGTGGGCACGAACACGGTCGCCAGCACCAGCGTGGTTGCGACGATCGGCTTGGTGACCTCCGCCATCGCGTTGCGTGCGGCCTCCAGCCTTCCTTCACCCATCGCGAGATGGCGCTGTACATTCTCGACCACGACGATCGCGTCGTCGACCACGATCCCGATCGAAAGGACCAGCCCGAACAGCGACAACGTGTTGAGAGAGAAGCCTAGCAGATGGAGCACTGCGAGCGTCCCGACGATCGAGACGGGCACGGCGAGCACCGGGATGAGCGCGGCGCGCCAGACGCGCAGGAACACGATCACGACCAGGATCACGAGCAAGACAGCCTCGATCAGCGTCTGCGAGACCGCTTCGAGCGAGGCGCGAACGAACAGGGTCGGATCGTAGGCGATCCGATATTCAACGCCTTGCGGGAAATCCTGTGATAGTCTCGCCATCGTCTCGCGAACCGCGCTCGAGACCTCTAGCGCGTTGGCGCCGGGATCCTGGAGGATCTGGATAGCGACCGCGCGCTGGTCGTCGAGCCGAGCGCGCAGCGAATAGGAATCGGCACCCATCTCGACGTGCGCGACATCGCCGAGGCGAACGATCCGACCGTCCTCCCCCGCGCGGAGGACGACCCGCTCGAAGTCTTCGACGCTCTGGAGCCGGCCTTCGGCCTCCACGATCGTGAGCGGGCGCGCGCCGCTGCCCGGCGAGGAGCCGAGAGCGCCGGAGGCGGCTTCGATATTCTGCGAGCGCAAAGCGGCGATGACATCGCCAGCGGTCAGGCCTCGCGCGGTCAGCTTCGCCGGGTCGAACCAGATGCGCATGGCGTATTCGCCCGCGCCCCAAACGACCGTGTCGGCGATGCCGGGTATCGCGGCCAACTCGTCGCGCACGTTGAGCAGCGCATAGTTGGAGATGTAAAGGGGATCGTAGGTATCGGCGGTGCCGACCAGATGCACCACCATCAGGATGTCGGGGGCGACGCTCTGCGTCACGAGCCCGAGGCGGCGAACCTCCTCGGGCAGTCGCGGCTCGGCCCGGTCGACGCGGTTCTGCACCGCGATACGCGCTAAGTCGGGATCGGTGCTTTGTCGGAAGGTCGCGGTCAGCTGGACGCGGCCGTCGGTCGCGCTCTGCCCCGTCAGATACATCATGTCGGGCGTTCCGACGAGCGCCTGTTCCAGCGGCTGCGCCACCGTGTCGGCGAGGACCTGCGGGCTGGCGCCGGGATAGCTGGCGGTGACCTGCACCGTCGGCGGCGTCACCGCGGGATATTCGCTCAAGGGCAGCCGGAAAAAAGCCAATGCGCCTGCGATGACGAAGGCGAGCGAGAGCACGATCGCGGCTATAGGCCGGGCGATGAAGAACTGCGGAAACCTCATGGCGCGGTATCGGCCCCCGAAGCCGAAGCTGGTTCCCACGCGACCGGAGCCACGGTCATGCCGGGTCTCACCAGCCCCTTGACCAACACGCGTTCGCCAGCAGCGAGGCCTTCCTCGACGATGCGCTGTTCGCCGACCCTGCCGCCGAGGCGAACCGGGCGGAACTGTGCGATGTTCTCCTCGTCGATAACGAGCACGAAGCGCAGGTCCTGGTCGTTGCCAATCGCGATTTCGGGCACGAGGACGGTTGCGCGCGGTTCTTCCAACGGGACCGACACGCGCACGAAGGCTCCCGGCAGGAAGGCGGGCGGTGCGCTCCCGATCTGCGCTTTGACGCGCACCGTGCCGCTCGCCCGGTCTATCTCTGGCGCGCTGAAGTCGATCGGTGCGGTGATTTCCAGCCCCGGATTTGTAGCGAGCGTGATGGTCGCCGTGGGCCGCGAACTGCGCATCGAGAGCGCGAGATAGTCCTCCTCGGGCATGTCGATGACGACTTCGAGCCGGTCGGTCGCGACGAGGCGCACGAGCGGCGTCCCGCCCTCACCGGCGGCGACGAGGTTCCCGCGGTCGACCAGCACTTCGTTGGCGCGACCCGAGATGGGGGCGCGCACCGTCCCGTAGGAGACTTCCAGCCGTGCGGAACGCGCCGAGGCCTGGGCGGCGGCCAGCTCTGCGCGCAACAGGGCGACCTCGCTTCTTGCGTCCTCCGCCTCGCGTACCGAGATCGCGCCTGAAGGCAGCAGTCGTTCGGCGCGGGCCGCATCGCGCTCGGCATTGGCGAGTGCGACGCGGGTGCGCTCAATCCCGGCAGTGAGTTCGTCGGCGCGTTCGCGTTGCAGCGAGGCGTCGATCCGGAAGAGAGGCTGACCACGCCGCACCGCAGCGCCCTCGCGAACGTGCACTTCGGCGACCTGGCCCGAGGTCCTCGCGCGCAGCACGACTTCCTCTCCCGCTTCGACGAAGCCTTCGAATTCCTTCACCCGCGGCAGTTCCTGCGCTTCGAGAGTGATGACCGGAACTTCTGGAGGTGGCGGCGCGGCTGCCGCGCCGTCACCCCCGTTGCGGAAGAACAGGAACCAGGCAAGGACAGCGATCACTGCGACGACTGCGGCAACGATGATCAGTCGCTTTCGTCGCGACATTGGTTCCCGATCCTGCATTCCTGTTGCCCCGGCCTGTTATTGGTCTTTCACGGTTGCGCGATGCGGTCTCGGACCGCGCGAAATCGGGTCATGCGGCTTCCAATCGTGGCAAGGTCAAGCGCCGGCTGAGGATTTTTTCCTCTGGCGTTCGTTGCTCCGATGGAGATGCGCCGGATCAATGGATCGGATTGGCCAGCATCCAGATCGCCATGGCGAGCATCATCAGGTTCTCCGTCAGCGAGACGAATCCGAGCGGCACCTTCCTCGATCCGCCGACGCAGGCGCATTTGATCTCGCGCCGGTCGACATAGACCGCCTTGAACACCGAGACCGCACCGAT
>DDNW01000021.1:7233-8029 GCA_002341345.1 Erythrobacter sp. UBA2510 | reverse complement strand
GAGACCGCACCGATCCCGCCGATGTAGAGCGCGACAGGGACCGACAGCCACATGGCGACGCCGGCGATCATCAGCACGCCTGCCAGCAGCTCGAGAAAGGGATAGGTGTAGGAATAGGGCACGAAGCGGCGCGCCAGGAGATCGTAGTTGAGGAACATCGAGGAGAAACTCTCGACGTCTTGCAGCTTGAGCAACGCGAGCAGACACATTGCAAAGGCGATGAACCATTCCGCACCGCGGACGGAGACGGGCGTGCCGGTCACGACCCAGCTCGCCGCGAGCGCCATCAGCGCGGCGACCACGAAGACCGCGATCACCGGCGTATAGCTGGTCGCATCGGGATGGTTGACCTTGAAGCCGAAGTGGCGGCGCAAATCGTCATTAGCCACCGATACGGTTGCCGCCGATGAAGGTTTGCGGCGTCGTTTCCACATCGTGCTTCGCCTTGAACGCATCGGTCTCGGCGCGCGAGCTAAGGTGATGGTCCTCCACCTCGAAACCTCGCCGCTGCAGCAGATTGAGAGCCTTCAGCCCGTAAGGGCACATATGTTCGGGGGTCACCATGCGGTAGAGTGAGGCAGTCTTGGGAGAGCTGGCCATTGTTCGATTTCCTTGGATTTCGCTCGGCGCGCATCGCGAGCGCCGGTCGGTTTCGATGCCTCTGTTGGTGAAATTAAATTCAAACAGGTTCTGGCGCGCGCCCATCGTCCACGCAGCACCGCCGGACTTCGATCGTCGCGTGCGATACACCGGGGACGGCGCGGATCCTCTCGTTGATCGAGACCGGATCGGCGGG
>DDNW01000021.1:6512-7070 GCA_002341345.1 Erythrobacter sp. UBA2510 | reverse complement strand
GGCGGGTTCGTGGCTCACCACGCAGGCCGAGACCGCGAAGTGCCCCGGACCGACGCTCCAGAGATGCAGATCGGCGACCTCGCGTCCGGTTGCGAGCAGTTCCTTCCGCACGGCATCTTCGAGACCGTCGGGCGTGTCCGCGCCTAGCAGGCTCAGCGAGGTTCGACGCAGGAGACCCCACGACCACCAGGCGATCACGCCCGCGCCAAGCAGTGCGACAGCGGCGTCCATCCATACCCATCCCGCGAAGAGTCCCGCGAGCAACGCGGCGATCGCCAGGATGGAGGTAAGCGCATCCGCAAGCACATGCATGTAGGCGGCCTTGAGATTATGGTCCCTGTGCCCGCCGGGGCCATGATCGTGATCGCCATGAGAATCCTGGTGAGCGTGTCCGTGCTCGCCATGTGCAGGGTGGTGGTGTTCGCCGCCCAGGATCCAGGCGCTCGCCAGATTGACGACCAGACCGATGGCTGCGACCAGCATCGCCTCCTCGAAGCGGATCGCTACAGGCGAGACCAGGCGTTCGAACGCTTCCCAGGCGATGAACACTGCCGAAAG
>DDNW01000021.1:6013-6354 GCA_002341345.1 Erythrobacter sp. UBA2510 | reverse complement strand
GGCCGAAAAACCAAGTCCGATCGCGCTGGCGAAGGCGGCGAGATCGCCGACCTTGCCGGTGCCAAAGGCGAAGCGCGGATCGTCGGCGAGTCGCTGCGCGACCCAATAGCCGAGAGCGGCGATCGACAGCGCCGCGAGATGCGTGCCCATATGCCAGCCATCGGCGAGCAATGCCATCGAGCCGAAGATCGATCCGGCCGCGATCTCGGCCACCATCGTCACCGCAGTGAGGACGATGACGATCCAGATGCGCCGGGCGCTGGCCGCGTCGGCCGGCCCGCGAAAGTCGTGGGTATGGCGATGGTCGGCGATGTCCGCCGTGCAGTCGGTAGACGTCATGT
>DDNW01000021.1:5555-5842 GCA_002341345.1 Erythrobacter sp. UBA2510 | reverse complement strand
CGTGCAGTCGGTAGACGTCATGTCAGTGTTCCTGTGACTTGGGATTGGTCACGCCGAACCGTCTGGGACCGGGGCGCGCCGCGCTCGCCTTGCCGGTCTCTAGATCGGCTAGGATTGGGCAGTCTGGCCGGTCGTCACCCGAACATCCGTCGGCCAGCGTCTGGAGCGTGTCCGCCATCGCTTCGAGTTCGGCGATCTTCTCGCGCAGTGTGTCGATATGTCCGAGCGCGAGCGACTTGACCTCGGCGCTGCGCCTACCGTCGTCCTGCCACAGCGCGAGCAGTTCG
>DDNW01000021.1:0-5365 GCA_002341345.1 Erythrobacter sp. UBA2510 | reverse complement strand
TCGTAATAGCGGATCATCTTCGCGGTCACGCCGGAGCGCCGCGCGGCTTCGCCGATGTTCATGCGGCAGCTCCTTCAGCGAGCTGGTGAGATCGGGATACTCCTAGCTTCCCGTTCAATTCTGCCACTTCCCGCATGGGAGGTTCCCAGCGACGCAGGCGCAGTGCGTTTCCGAGGACGAAGACCGAGGACAACGCCATCGCGCCCGCGGCGAAGATCGGCGAGAGGAAGACGCCGAATGTCGGATAGAGCGCGCCCGCCGCGACCGGAACCAGCGCCGTGTTGTAGGCGAACGCCCAGAACAGGTTCTGCTTGATGTTGCGGATCGTCGCCTTGGAGAGCGCGATGGCGTTGGGCACGCCCTTGAGCGAGCCCGACATCAGCACCACATCCGCCGCCTCGATGGCCACGTCCGTGCCGGTGCCGATGGCGAGGCCTACGTCCGCTTCGGCGAGCGCGGGCGCGTCGTTGATCCCGTCGCCGACGAAGGCTGTGCGGCCGTGCCCCCCCTTGAGCGCCTTCACCGCGTCGACCTTGCCGTCGGGCAGGACCTCGGCCACGACCTCGTCGATGCCGAGCTTGCGCGCGATGGCCTCCGCCGTGCGGCGGTTGTCGCCCGTGATCATCGCGACCTTAAGGCCGAGATCGTGGAGCGCCCGGATCGCTTCGGGCGTGGTCTCCTTGATCGGATCGGCCACGGCGACGATGGCCGCCAGCTTGCCGTCTATCGCGGCGTAGAGCGGCGACTTGCCTTCGTCGGCGAGGCGCTTGGCGGTATCGGCGAAGACGGACACATCATGCCCGAGCGAAGCCATGTATCGGTCCGCGCCGATCTTGACACGCTGGCCACCTGCCGTAGCCACCACACCCATACCGGTGACGCTATCGAAACCGGCGACCTCGGGCAGGCTCAACCCCTGATCTTTCGCCGCCGCCACGATGGCGCGGGCGATCGGATGTTCCGACTTCGCCTCGACCGCCGCTATGCGGGCGAGCACGTCGTCCCGGTCGAAGCCGTCCGCAACGGTGAGGTCCGTCATGCTCGGCTCGCCCTCGGTCAAAGTGCCGGTCTTGTCGAGCGCGACGACCCGGGCTTCCTTCAGAAGCTGCAGCGCCTCGCCCTTGCGGAAGAGCACACCCATCTCTGCGCCGCGGCCCGTGCCGACCATGATCGAGGTCGGCGTGGCGAGGCCCATGGCGCAGGGACAGGCGATGATGAGCACCGCCACCGCGTTCACGAGGCCAAAGGTCAGCGCGGGTTCCGGTCCGAAGAAGAACCAGACGCCGAAGGTCAGGAGCGCGAGCGTGATGACGGCGGGGACGAAGTACATCGTGACCTTGTCGACCAGCGCCTGGATCGGCAGCTTCGAACCCTGCGCCTCTTCGACCATGCGGATGATCTGGGCGAGCATCGTGTCGCCGCCCACGGCCGTGGCTCGAAAGGCGAGGCTGCCGGTCTGGTTGACCGTTCCGCCGACGACCGTGGCACCATCCTCCTTTGCGACCGGGACCGGCTCGCCGGTGATCATCGACTCGTCGATATAGCTCTTGCCCTCGATCACCTCGCCGTCGACAGGCACACGCTCGCCGGGGCGCACCTCGATGACGTCGCCGGGCGCGACCTCGGCGATGGCGATCTCGACGGTCTCGCCGCCCCGGCGCACCCTCGCCGTCTTGGCCTGAAGCCCGACGAGCCGCTTGATCGCTTCGGATGTGCGGCCCTTGGCGCGCGCCTCCATCCAGCGGCCCACCAGGATCAGCGTGGCGATGACCGCCGCCGCCTCGAAATAGACGTTGACCGTGCCCGCTGGCAGCAGCCCCGGGGCGAGGAGCGCTACGACGGAGAAGAGATAGGCGGCCGTAGTTCCGACCGCGACGAGGCTGTTCATATCGGGCGCGCCCTTGAAGAGCGCCGGGAAGCCCTTGGTGTAGAACTGCCGTCCGGGGCCGATGAGCACGAGCGTCGTGAGCAGGAACTGGATCATCCAACTCGCCCGCATGCCGATCGTGTCCATGACGAACTGGTGCATTCCAGGGATGACATGGCTGCCCATCTCGAGGATGAAGACGGGCAGCGTCAGGAGCGCAGCGATGAGCACGCTGCGCCGAAGGCCGCGTGCCTCGGCCTCGCGCTTCTCGGATGCGGTTTCATCTGCCGCAGACCGGTCCTTTAACTCCCGCGCCTCGTAGCCGACGTCGTCGATGGCGGCGATCAAGCTGGCGGCGTCAGCGGTTCCGCGCACCGTAGCGCGCTCGGTGGCGAGGTTGACATTGGCTTCGGTCACGCCGGGCACGGCCATCAGCGTACGCTCGACCCGGCCGACGCAGGAGGCACAGGTCATCCCCTCCACCGCAAGTTCCACACTGCTAGCAGGGATGTCGTAGCCGACATCCTCGATCGCCTTGACCAGCGCCGTCCGGTTGGGCGCGCCTTCGAAGCGCACGTCAGCACGCTCGGTTGCAAGGTTCACATTGGCCTCGAGTACGCCCGGCACGGCGCGCAAAGCGCGCTCGACCCGTCCGACGCACGAGGCGCAGGTCATACCCTCGATTGTCAGGGTGATGGGCGTCGATAATCTCGGGGGCGCATTCATGGCGCTCGCTCCTGTCGCTGAACTCAAGTTGAGGACAAGATGAGGGTTCCAATGATGGGAAGGTCAAGGCCTTTCGTCAAATTCGCTTTTCAGCTTGACCTTCCAGCGATGGGAAGCCCCAGATGGAGGCGCATCGAACCAGAACACGGAGCAAAGCGATGCAATTCCATATCGAGACCATGAAGTGCGGCGGCTGCGCCCGCGGCGTCACCAAGGCGATTCAATCGGTCGACGCCCACGCGACGGTCGAAGCCGATCCCGAAGCTCGGCAGGTCGTTGTCAATTCGGACAAGCCGCGAGAGGCGTTTCTCGAAGCCCTGAAGAATGCAGGCTTTCCTGCGACCGCCGCTTGAGGAGTGTCAGATGAAAATATTCTCGAAGCGATTTCCCCTCGCGATCGCTACGATCGGCCTACTCTCTTCCTGCGGTCAGGGCGAGCTTGGCGACGATCACGCCATGCATGGCGCAGACCACAGCGAGACGATGCCTGATGCTGGCCAGACCGCTGCTACCGAAACTGCAATCGGCGTTCCTGCTCAGCCGAGCGAAGCGACGCGCACTATAGAGGTTTCCATGCGTGAGACCGAAGATGGTCGCATGATCTTCGTGCCCGGCTCGATCGAGGTCGCCGAAGGCGAGACCGTCCGCTTCGCGATCGCCAACAATGGACAGATCGCCCACGAGTTCGTGCTTGGAACGAAGGAGGACAACGCCGAGCACAAGGCTGAGATGGAGGCGATGCCCGAGATGCACAAGCACGACACCCCCAAATCGATTACGCTTGAGCCGGGCGGGACTGGCGAACTCGCCTGGACGTTCACGACCGCCGGAATCTTCGAGTTCGCTTGCCTCATCCCCGGTCACTACGAGGCTGGTATGTATGGACCGCTGACGGTTCGCCAGCTTTGACGTTGATTTCACGCTGACGATCGACTCCCATCTGCGGATGCTAATTTTCAGCCGATTGAGAACGCGCGACATCTCTTTCCGGGTCTGGGAAAATCAGATCACGAATCGTATTGAAATGCAGATAAAGCGATCGGCAGATTAAGGGTGTGGCATCGAACCACTAAAGCGCATGAGACTGGTGGTCAGCGTGATGGTTCTCGAGCTCGTCGGGCTTCAAAGAATGTCCATAATACAGGTGTCTAGCTAGTTCGTTCGAGTCCTCTTCTGGGCGGATCGTAGCGGTCGCTGCGGCGCTCGGCGTTCGGAGGTGGCAAGAAAGTGCAGGTCGTTGTTCTAGCGAAGTAGCAGCGGCGAAACGCGCTCGTCACGCTCGTTTGGGTAGGGCTTCAGAATAACTGCTCCGTTCGCCGTCCAACAAAGCTGCGATTTCGGTCGAAACCCGTTCCACAGCCGACTCGACAGCTTGGTCGAGATGCACATAACGTCCGGTAACGGAACCTGCAGAATGACCTAGCATCGCCGCGATCGTCAGCTCGGAATACCCAAGCTCGCCAGCGATACTTCCGAAAGTGTGCCGCAATGTGTGCGGGGTAACATCGGTCCAGCCTAACTGCTGACAGATACGCCCGAGAACGCCGCTCGCGGCGACGAAATGGGACTGACCTCCATCCGACGGAAAGACGAAGGGCTCATCACCGATTGCGGGCTGAGCCCTCAGTAACTCGAGCGCAGGACTCCCAATCAGCCTGATCTGCGCGCCCGTCTTCGTATCTCCAAAAGCAATGTATCCCTCATCGAATACCCAGTTGCGCTCAACGCTCTGAGCCTCGTTTAATCGTAGCCCGGTTAGGGCCAGCAACCGAATGATGGCCAGACCGACCGGATGTTCGAAATCGGCAACATCGCGCATCGCGTGACCGAGTTTACGCACCTCTTCGCGGCTTAGCCTCCTAGTCTTTTTCCGATCGGGAAATTTTCGGACACCCACGGCAGGATTTGAATCGATCAAGCCCGCACGCCTGGCGTGCGCGAAAATGCTGTGCAGCATAGAGACTGATCTCGCCGCCACGCCCTTGCCGCCTTGCGTCGTTCCACCTCGTCCCTCACCGCGCGGCCTCGCGGTCTTTCCAACGGCAATGTCGTGCTGCATGGCCTCTATATCAGGAAGTTTAAGAGCGGCGACTTTCCTCCGACCGAGCAATGGGCGCACATGAGACTCTATCCTGCTTCGATCCATCGCAAGTGTTGAGGACTTGATCGGAGTCCGTTTGCGACCGAGTATCCGGCCCGCCTCTGCCTCGCACAAATACCAATCACACACCTGGCCGACAGTTGCGCCGTCGCGGATGGCGCGCTTTTTGTCGGCAGGATCCGTTCCGCGCGCGACCTCACCAAGCTTGATGCGCGCTTCGGAGCGTGCTTCTTCCAAAGTCATGACACCGTATCGACCGAGGACGAGACGGCGCTTTCTTCGTTCGGCGTTCCGATACTGAAGCACGAACGACTTCGTTCCGCCTGCCTCGACCTTGAAGCCGAAGCCCCGCAGTTCCTTGTCCCAAAGAAAGGTCGGCTTGCCGGACACCGGCTTTGCGTCGTCGATCATCCTCTTGGTCAAACGTCCTGATCCCACCATGTGATTTTCCAAACCTCAACCAAAACCTTCGAAGGTTCGTATCCAAACACCATAATCCCACATCCAATTAGTATCCAGATTCAATCGAATGGGCGGCGGAGGACGGCGGTAGAAGAGTAGACTGGCCTCAAGCAAACCTATGGTTTACATGGATAAATCGCAGATAAGCGAAAAAATGGCGGTCGCGGGCAAGGCTTCAATTTAATTTTGCCAAGGTTGGGGTCGGGCGT
>DDNW01000057.1:25346-25507 GCA_002341345.1 Erythrobacter sp. UBA2510 | reverse complement strand
GGGCGCCGCTACCGCGCGCTCGAGCTGCTGGTGAAGCAGAAGCGGCTGTCCAAGGCAGCGCCGGTGCCCTGCGTGGTGCGCGAAGGCGGCTATGCCGAGGAGGACAGCCTTGCGGAGAACATCCAGCGCGCGCCGCTCCATCCGCTCGACCAGTTCCGCGC
>DDNW01000057.1:22848-25232 GCA_002341345.1 Erythrobacter sp. UBA2510 | reverse complement strand
ACCAGTTCCGCGCCTTCCAGGCGCTGCGCGAGAAAGGCATGAGCGAGGAGGAGATCGCGGCGGCGTTCTTCGTCTCGGCCAATGTCGTCAAGCAGCGGCTGAAGCTCGCGAGCGTGGGCGACGCGCTGCTTGACGCGTTCGCTGAAGATGCCATTACGCTCGACCAGTTGATGGCGTTCACCGTCAATCCCGACCATGAGCGGCAGGCGCAGGTCTGGGACGCGGTGCGCGGCAGTTACAACGACCAGCCTTACCAGATCCGCCGCATGCTGACCGAGCATTCGGTGCGGGCGTCGGACAAGCGCGCGCTGTTCGTCGGAGTCGATGCCTATGTCGAAGCAGGCGGCGCGGTCATGCGCGACCTGTTCGAGAGCGACGATGGCGGCTGGCTCGAGGATGTAGGCCTCGTCGAGATGCTCGTCACCGAGAAGCTGAACGAAGAAGCCGAAGTCATCCGCGCGGAAGGCTGGAAGTGGATCGAGGTCGCTCTCGATTCCCCCTACGGTCATACCTACGGCCTGCGCCGCATCTCGGGCGAGCGACCCGAGCTGACCGAGGAGGAGCAGGCGACTCGCGATGCCCTCCAGACCGAGCTCGACCAGCTCGAAGCCGACTATGCCGATGCGCCCGAACTGCCCGACGAGGTCGACGAACGCTTGGGCGAGATCGAGACCGCGATCGATGCGATCGATGATCGGCCGGTGCGCTACGACGAGGAGGACATCGCCCGGGCGGGCGTGTTCGTCAGCGTCGATCATGGCGGGCGGCTGCGGGTCGATCGCGGCTATGTCCGGCCGGAGGATGAGGAGCGGATCGAGCCCGAGGATCGCGGCGAGATCGCTTCTGCATCGTCGAAGGCCAGCTCTGCCGACAGTCAGCGTCAGTCCGAGGGCACTTCGGGCGGCGAGGATGACGACGAGACGTTGCGTCCGATCCCCGACCGGCTCGTGACCGAACTGACCGCGCATCGCACGGTCGCGCTTCGGCTCGCGGTCGGCGGCAGCTACGGGACAGCATTCTGCGCCTGCCTCCATGCCTTAGCACTCAAGCTGTTCTACAGCTACGCGCCCGACAGCTGCCTCGAACTCGATGCCAAATGCGTGTTCTTCGGATCGCAGGCACCGGGGCTGGGCGAGACGCCTTATGCCGAGGCGCTGACCGAACGGCACGAGGCATTCGCAGGCGCATTGCCCGACGACAGCGAAAAGCTGTGGGACGCGATCCTCGCCATGCCGGTCAAGCTTCGGAATGCACTGTTCGCGCATTGCGTGGCGATGACCGTCAATGCGGCGGTCGAGGCCTACAATCGCAGGCCGCGCGCGCTCGCCCATGCCGAACGGCTCGCGACCGATATCGGTCTGGACATGGTGGATGCGGGCTGGACGACCACGGCCGAGAACTATCTCGGCAAGGTCACCAAGGCGCGGATCGTCGCGGCGGTGCGCGAGGCAAAAGGCGAGGAGGCCGCCGAGGGAATCGAAGGCCTCAAGAAGGATGCCCAGGCCGAACGCGCCGAGGAGCTGATCGCGGGCACGGGCTGGCTGCCCGAGCCGCTGCGCACTGCCCAGGCCGCAGCCGAGTCGGACGATTCCGAGGAGCAAATCGCCGATGAGGCCGAGAGCGAAGCGCAATCGGCGGGAGACGACGGCGCACGGTCGGTGGCGGATGACGGGCCGATCGACGATGATGACGCGGTCGAGGGCGATCCCCCCTACGCCGTCGCCGCCGAGTAGGTTCCCGCTCCCCGGACCTGCTCACATCGAGGGTCCGCCGGCAATCCGGCGGACCCTCTTTATGCCTCAGGGAGGATGCGATGCACCAGGCATCCGACCTCGCGCGCCGGCTTGCCCGCAATGCCGAAAGCGTTTGCCGTCATTATCTGCCCGAAGGACGCCGACAGGGTCGCTATTGGCTGATCGGCGATGTCGAAGGCACACCCGGCCGGAGCATGTTCGTCCGGCTGACCGGACCCGAATCCGGCAAGGGTGCCGCCGGCAAATGGACCGATGCGGCCACCGGCGAGCATGGCGACCTGCTCGATCTGATCGCCGCAAACAGGAGGCTCGGCTCGCTGGCCGCGACGCTCGAAGAGGCGCGGCACTTCCTCTCGCTGCCTGCTCCTGAACCATCCAACATCGCGCGACATACACCTGCACCCACCGGCTCGCCCGAAGCCGCGCGTCGGCTTTGGGCGATCTCACGGCCGATCCACAGTTCACTTGCCGAGACCTATCTACGCACTCGCGGTATCACCGATCTGCGCAGCTGTGGCTGCCTGCGCTTCCATCCGAACTGCTGGTATTGCGCCGACCGGGACGATCCACCCGATACGCCCGAGGCTTTCCCGGCATTGATCGCGGCGGTGCGCGACAATGACGGGACGC
>DDNW01000057.1:429-22703 GCA_002341345.1 Erythrobacter sp. UBA2510 | reverse complement strand
GCGCGACAATGACGGGACGCTGACCGGCCTGCACCGCACGTGGCTCGATCCATCCAGCACCACAAAGGCAAACATCGCGACCCCGCGCCGCGCAATGGGCGATCTGCTCGGGCACGGCGTGCGGTTCGGACAATCGGGCGCAGTCATGATCGCCGGGGAAGGTATCGAGACGATGCTGTCGCTGTGTCAGATCTTTCCCACCGTGTCTATGATCGCGGCGTCATCGGCTGCCCACCTCGCTGCGATCGAATTCCCGCCCGTCTTGCGCCGTCTCTATATCGCCCGCGATAACGACCCTGCCGGTCACGGCGCATACGATGACCTTGCATCGCGAGCGCAAGACGCTGGGATCGACGCGCTGCCGCTCGACGCGAACCTCGGCGATTTCAACGACGACCTGCGACAGCTCGGGGCGGACGCCTTGCGAGCGGATGTCCGGGTCCAGCTCATGCCCGAAGATGTCGAGCATTTCATCGCTTGATGACCGGAAAGCGGAACGGGTGCGTGTCCAAGCCCCGTCAGGGCAGCTCCTGATCGCCAGAGCCGCCCCTCGGCCTTCCAGAGCGGGCGAGAGAACCGGAGCCGGCCCGGTCCGGCAACGGCTGCGCGCGACTTTCTTCCCCGCAGACTGCGCCTGCTCCTCGCGAAACAAGAAAGCCGCGCTTCGCCGTCCTCCGCTTTGCTTCGGCCTTTCAGGTGCCAGGCCGCTCCGCCTCCGCTCTTTGCTCGCCCGTGAAGGCCGCGAGAGGCGCGGTCTTCGAGAAATGGAGCAACCACCGTGACCGATCGCGACGACCGTGCCGACCAATCGCAAACCACCCATATCCTCGATGAACTCCAGCTCTACGGGCATCGCCCCTACGAGGACGAACCCGATCCGAGACCACTGCCCGAGGGCGACCGGGTCGCAGGCGCCATCGCGGACATCTTCGATGCGCTTATCGGCACGCTTGCCGAGACCCGGCTCGAGGCCGATCTGGGCGATCTGCTCTGGTCCACGGTCAACCTGTTCCACCGCTCGGCCGAACGGGTCGAGCGCGAACTCGACGACAACGAACAGGCCCAGCGCCGCTCACAGCGCGAACAGGACGGCTCCGAGGTCGCCTCGGTCGAACTGGAGAACCTGCTCGCACAAGGCCTGACGCTGATCGAACGGCGCGATGCACACGAAATGATGCGCGATGTCGCTTCGGATCTCTACCGCACGCACACCGGATCGGCTTGGCGGCCGCGCCACGGCAGCCTCGTCAACCGCCGCGCGCTGACCGCAGCACTGGTCGACAGCCGCGACTTCATCGCCGCGCGCCGCCGCGCCGAAACCGAAGTGATGGTCCCCGCTGGCACCAAGGTCGCGTTTACCGGCGGCAAGGAGTGCAACGACACAGATGCAATCTTCGCCGCGCTCGACCGCGTGCAAGCCAAGCATCCCGACATGGTACTCCTGCACGGCGGGGCACCCTCCGGCGCCGAGCGCATCGCCGCCTGCTGGGCCGACAACCGCAAGGTCTGCCAGGTGGCGTTCAAGCCCGACTGGAACCGGCACGGCAAGGCCGCCCCGTTCCGCCGCAACGATGCCCTGCTCGACGTGTTGCCGATCGGGGTCGTGGTGTTCCCCGGCACCGGCATCCATGACAACCTCGCAGACAAGGCGCGCAAGCTCGGCATCCCGCTGTTCGATTTTCGAAGGGGCGGCGCGTGAGCGCCGCTTCGATCCGAGCTACAGAAACCCGTCGTCTTCGAGAGTCCCCTGTCGCGTCTTTACGATGAGACCGATATAGTCCTTGTTGTCTCTCGAATTGAAAACCCGCCCCACGACGGTCCAGATTTCCCGATTTTGAGGATCCGTTCGATCCTTGCCGATTAGTACGCCGGGATTGACGATTTGATCGCCGACAGCGGGAACTTGGTCTCCAAAGTCATTGAGATCAAAATCCAAAGAGCCATCAGATACTTTGCCATCTTCGGCACGATGCAAAATCCGTATTGTTGTCATCCAACTTCCTTTCTCTTTGTGGGGTAGCCTGACGACTGCTCACATCAAAGCAGGCACCGCCCCGCCCTCCCTTGCTTACTCCTAGCCTCAGCGTGGCCTTGTGACGATCAACCCGCATGGGGTCCGCTAAGCAAAGCTTGCGGCCTCCAGCTGCGCCTCCGGTGATCGCGGCCCCGCGACGGCCGTCCGTGCGCCTGTCGAGCGGGGACGGTCCCCGCTCCGAAACAGGAGCAGTCCCATGTCGCTTTCCACCGCCCAGAAATACGCCTGGAGCCTCGCCCAGACGCTGATGACCTGCGTCGTTCTAATCCATACCACTGATGGCTACGCGGTTATGACCGACGCCGACTATGACGGCGATCCGAGCCTAATTCTGCACTCGTACGATCCGTTTTGAAGTTTTGTCCGATTGAATCCGTAACGAAAGGTCTGCTTGAAACAGAGCAATTGCGCGGTGAGGATGATGTGATTCTATTGCTTGCCACATGCAATCTCTCGAAAAAACGGCGGAAAAATAACCGCTAATCTTAAGAAGTTTGATCAAGAGGTGGCGTGCTGGCAGCCGACGGGCTACACAGAACATTGTGGCAACAGAGACGGCGAATCGTCAAATTTGGCTAACTCAGGGGGCGTGCGGTTTGCGTTGGGGGCACGACAATTTCTCAAAGATGCAGGCTGCGCAGGCCGACAAAGCGGCGCGACGGTCTGCGCTAGCGGCCGAGATGCGCGAACGACGAGCGGCGACAGTCGTAGCCGCCAAGGCCGAAGCTGAGAAACCCGGACGGTTCGATGCCGTAGATGCAGCGGCCGCGCGTCGCTTCGCAGAGACGCTGCGATTCCGCCGCTACGATCTTGAACTTGGGCCATCCACAGCTCTCAATCGCCCCACGTTGGAGCTGCTCGACCACTTTCTGGCGACCCTGACTGGCGGCGGTTCCGCGTCGGTCCTCCAATGGCCATCGGGTCAGCGCGACGTCTCCATCCTTCACCCCCTAGCCATGCTCGCGCTGCTCGGTAGTGCGCCACCACAAGTGGAAGCAGGACATAGGTTTTGTTCCGCGGTTCCGGACTTCCGTACGCTCTACTTTCCATGGCGTGGCGGCGGGACCGGAGCTGATCAACGACGCTGGTTGGTCGTCCGCGACGCTATCGTTCAGGCCAATGCGTTGCATTTGACTCGCCGGATTGCAGAAAAGCCCGAACTGTCGGACGTGCTGCACGATCTGCATGAGATGCTCGGCCATTTTTCGCAATTGTCGCGGCGTGAGGCGCGCTTTCCGCATCTCGCTCATCCCAATCTGGCCGAGCTCTACCCACTGTTTTCGGCCGATCATGGAGAAAACGCGCCACGGCCCTTCGTCGCTACTGTGCATGAATTGTTTGGCCGCGTCCGGTATGGCGCAGGAATGGGGGAACTACCCGATCATCGCCCGGCGCTTTGCGATCCCGCACAGGCGCCCTTTGGCTTTTTCGGCATCACCGGGCGTGCGGATATGCGCGGCGCGCTGGCGCATGGCGCGCTCGACCCCGCAAAAGGTGGCCGACCGGCGGACATCTGCGTGCTCGACCTTTGCTATCCTGGGCTCAGGCGGCTCGGCTTCGGTTGGGAGGTGGAGGTCGCACGTTTCCTCGATGCGCTCGTCACCCGGGAGCCCACTCTGCCCATTCTCGCAATCACGCAGGATTCGTTCGTGCAAAGGCGCGTCGCGGGGCTCCTGAGAAAATGCAAGCCGGCGCGCAAGGCTAACAGGGCAGCGATGACGCTACCTGTGGTTATCCGCGGAAGCAGCGACCTCCAGACGAGCGATCCACCTGCCGGCAATGTAACCCTGCTCCAACCTGATTTTCAGTCGGCAGCCGGCGTCAGTGTTGCCGCGCTAGACGCACTCGCTGCTGCGGCTCGCGGTGCCGATCCGATCACCGCTGGCTCGCTCCGACGCTGTTCCGCCAATCTGCGTCGCGCCGCGGCGCTGCCGTGTGGCCTTGACGAAGCCTATAGGATCCTGTGCGACCTCGATGGCCAGGCAGCAGCCGAGGCTTTCCTGCAGACACGCTCTGAATCGAGCGTGCTGACGCCGGTGATCGCTGCACTTGAAGAGGGAGCGGCGGGCCCTCAACGTGAACGTTTGCAGGTCGCCGAAGCTGCCGTGCGCAATGCTTACGCGGGCCTTGCCTCGGAAACGCCGATCGGATCGGCAATGGCTGCGCTTGCCCTGTCGATGAGCCGGTCCTCGAGTTTCAGCATCGTCTGTTTTTCCGACGAAACCGACCTTCGGCTTGCGCGTGCACGTTTCGGAGGCAGCACCGAAGTCGCTGGCGTGCTTCGCAGACGACTTGAGCGCGGCCAAGTCCACATCACACACACCGGAACGCTCGAGCAGACACTCGCCTCCATTGAATCTGGCGACAGCCCAAATAGCTGGAGACAATTAATTCTGGTGGCCCCGCGTCTGGCCTTCCTCGACCGGTTGCTGATCCGCCCCTGGCTTCCGGCTACGATGCTTGTGCTGTGCGATCGCGCCTTCGCGCTCCGCACCGCCGGCGGCTACGCCGCGCTTGCGCGCCAACCGGCCTTCGGCGGCGAGCACCAGATCGGAGGACGCCTCACCGCAATCGCGGCGGCAAGCAAGCGCGAAGCCGAAGCCCGCTCGGTCGGCACGATCGATCTCGAGCTGGCCTCCCGGCCACCGATCGACGTGCCAGACCCCGTCGTCGACATGACGGACGGAAGCGGCGATGCCATGAACAATATGCTGGTGCCGCTGGAGAGCGGCCGTAGCCTGCGCGTCCGCCCGGGGTCGGCGATTATCATCTATCGCCAGCAGGCCGCAACCAACCCGTTCGACCGCGCGGCGGCGCGCGACCTGCAGCCTGGCGACGCCGTTGTGGTTCCCGACCGGGCCTTCACCGATGACGCCCGCCGCGTCCTGCCGATTCATGTTCTCGCTCGAGGATGGGTGAAGATCTACCACGATGCGATCGTCGGTGCGCTTCCCGCCTTACCGGGCAACGGACTGGCTGCGAAGTCGCGCGCGCTCCACGCGCAACTCCGGCCAAAAGGCCTGAGCGTCACCGCAGCGGCAGTAGCCGAATGGCTTGGCGCAGAAACCTACCGCCAGCAGAGCGATGATCAGCTGCGCCCGCATGCGCCGCAGGACCGCGACGATTTCGATTTCTTCATGGAGGCGATCGGTGTCGCAGCGCCCATCGCCGACAAGATGTGGCGCGAAGGCATCGACCCACTTCGCATCGACCGGCGGCGTGCCGGCACGCGTATGGCACAGGCATTTATCTCGGTGCTGGTCGACCCGCACGGCGCAGCCGCCGGACTCGACCCTGCGCTTCGCGCCAGCATCGCCGAATTGCGCGAACGTGCGCTCGACCATCTCGATACGGTGCAGGCACCGCCAATCGTCGAGCATCAGGCAGAGGACGAGGATTGATGTGCGATCAGGATGGCCAGGCGAATTCGGCGCAACAACGCGAACTGCGTGCGGCAGACTTGCGTGCGCTGCCGCCCCAGGTCGAGGGCGACCTGACCGAGGCGAAGGAGGCCATCGTTGACGGGCTGCTGGGACTAACCGTCGAGCATTGCACAGGAACCGGTGACAGCGGCGCGTTGCTTTTCGGCGCAAAGCCATCGTCGCAACTGGTGAGCGGATTCCTCCTCCCCCGCTTCGACCAGATGGGTGGTGACGAGACCAGCGACATCCATCTCGCGACGCTCGGTCTCGACCTGCAGCTCGCTGCCGACGCCTCCGGCGAGGCCATCGTGCAGCCAGGTCTTGCGATCTATGTCCGCGAACTCCCGAGTTGGGACGAGATCAGCGATCCGCGCCACGAGATGATGCCGCAACCGCAGCTCTCTCGCGCCGCGCGCCAACAGGTCGAGGCCTTGGCACGCCAATATATCGACGAGGCGGTAGCCCGGCTTCCGCCGATCGAGGACGAAGAACCCGACGAGCGTGGCGGCGACGCGGTGGCCGAAGCAGAGAATGCGCGCGAGCGTGCCGATCTCTCAGAGGAGGCCGCGCAAGGCGGAGATGCGGAGGCCCAAGGGGATGCCCGCGCCGCTGCCGCGACTGCGGATCGAGCAGAGCGG
Organism: Erythrobacter sp. UBA2510; assembly: GCA_002341345.1. Taxonomy (GTDB): domain Bacteria; phylum Pseudomonadota; class Alphaproteobacteria; order Sphingomonadales; family Sphingomonadaceae; genus Alteraurantiacibacter. The sequence continues at coordinate 16,608 of DDNW01000057.1, read as the reverse complement.
GCCGCTGCCGCCCGCGCCGCGACGGCCGAACGCCGACGCGCAGCGAGGATCGAACGCAGCCGCCAGCGAACCGAAATTCGCCGCGCGGCGTTCGATCGGGCCTTCCGTGAGCTCAACATCACACTCAATGCCGATGAAAGCCAGGGAGCGCGCCCTCTCACGGCGGATGACTTGCTCGAACCGGAGACCAGCGACGTGTCTCGTGTCGACGAAGCGCCGGATGCCGAGGAAACGGGCGAAGACGATCCCGAGCACGGACCTGCTCCGGCAACCGGCGCTTTGGGTCCGCTACGGCCGGGCGCCGGCCGGCTCGAAGATCGTCACGCAGCGCCGCAGTCCATTCCCCAGAAATGGCGGCGCGTGCCGCTCACGCTTGAGCCGGTGCGTTTGCCGCTTGCGCGAGACGATCAGACTGGTCGCGACAACGCGTGCGCCGGATTCGCCACGGCTCTGCTCGCCGAGATCGACCGGGTGCTTCGCGTCTGGTTGGCGACCGAAGAAGGCCAGCGGGACGCCTATCGCCCCCGCGAAACCATCCTGCCCAGCCAGTTTGCTAACCGCGCCAGTTGGGAAGCCTATCTACAGGCCCTGCGCCAGCGGCGCCCGGCCACGCTTGACGATGTCCGCCCGAATCTGACGGGGGTCAGATTGGTCGCCGACATCGATCCCGACTTTGTCGATCCTACGCGGGCCAATATGCGTGTCGCGCTGCAGAACGACGCGCTTCAGCCGGCGACCCGCGATCGGGGCGCCTTCGAGCACAGCCTGTTTCAGGTGGGACTGATCGTGAGCCTGCCGGCGGCTATCCATCGTCCGCTTCGCCTCGACCGCGTGCAGCCCTCCTACCGTTTCCGAGATTGGCTCGAATATCCTGCCATGGGTCTCAATTGCGGAGTCGAGCAGATTGGCAATGGTGACACGGTCACGTTGAGCACGACCTGGGCCCCGCGATATTGTCAGCCGCGGATCGACCCGCGAACCATCGCCGGCGTGCCCACCGCCTATGCGGCACTCGGCGATCCCGCGACCCCAGCCGAAAGCCTACTGGCGCTGCCCGATGCATATGACGCCTGGATCGCCGAACAAGGTGCGGTCGATGTCGGAGAGGAACTCGACCCAACCGATGCCGATCGCGAGCGCGCTGCGCACGCGATCGATATCGAGGCTTATCGCCGCGAGTCCGGCTACATCCGCGCCGGCATCGAGCTGCTGGTCGTTGCCCGCGCCGCTCAGCAAGCCCTCGATGCGGGCGCATCTGGAACTGACCGCGCAGACCTTCAGGAGCGCGCGGCGCCCTGGCGCGCCTGGCTGCTCACGAATGAGGCGTTCGCGGCCTATGGCGGAACGCGCTTCACCGATTGGCGTCTATTCCAGCTCGCGTTCATCCTCGCGCATGTGCCCACGCTCGCGAGCCGCATGCCGGCCTATGCGGATCGGTTCGACGCGTTCCGCGACGAGCTGTCGGCGAGCTTGCTCTATTTTCCCACCGGCGGCGGCAAGTCCGAAGCCTTTTTTGGATTGCTCGTCTACAATCTGTTCCTCGATCGCCTGCGCGGCAAGGACCGAGGCGTCACGGCGCTTGTGCGCTATCCGCTGCGCTTGCTTACTCTTCAGCAGGCGCGCCGCCTGCTGCGCGTCCTCGTCCATGCCGAACTTGTCCGCTTACGCGCGTGTCTCGGCAGCTGGCCCTTCGAGATCGGCTTCTGGGTCGGTTCGGGCAACACGCCCAACCGCGTGGCACAGGGTTTCGGCGGCGTGCCGACCATCGGCATGGCCGCTTATGCCGATGACGATGCACTACTCCATCCGCCGGAGGACAATAGCGAGAGCGCCAAGCGCGCACGCCGACGATCGAACCGCTATCGCGAAGCGCTCGAGGCCTATGACAAGTTGCGCACCTGTCCGAGTTGCGGCGCTGCCACCGGTATGCGGCGTTATCCTAGCCAGCACGGACGGATCGGCATCGTCTGTTTCAACGACGACGATTGCGCGTGGAATGCCGCCAACCCGCCACAGCCGCATCGGGTGCCATTACCTTTCATCCTGACCGATGACACTATCTATCAGCGTGCGCCCTCCGTCGTCCTCGGCACGATCGACAAGCTGGCACTGATCGGGCAGCACGACAGGACAATCGCTGCGATTGCTGGCATGCTGGGCGTCGCTCGCTATCGCGATCCCGGCAATGGCCACTTGTTCATGCCGCGCACGGCGGCACAACTCACGCGCGCTGAGGACGAGGGCTGGGAGCGTATGCAGCCCGCGTTTGCCGACGGCGCCGACATCTTCCATGATCCCTTCCCAAGCCTTGTCATTCAGGACGAGGGGCACCTGCTCGACGAGAGCCTCGGCACCTTCTCCGGCCTGTTCGAGACACTATTCGAGGCGCTGGAGCGGCGCTTCGGCAGCGGAATGCTGGCCGAGCGGGCAGCGCAATGGGCGCCGGCGCCCGGCGATCTCCAGCCGCGGCTCGCCAAAGTCATCGCCGCGACGGCGACGATTTCCGATCCGGACCGGCAATTGCGCGTTCTCTATCAACGCGAACCGCTGCGTTTCCCGTGCCCGGGGCCATCGCTCTATGAGTCCTTCTACTCGGCGCCGCGCGAGCCGCTTCATCCAGAGCGACGAGCCTATGCAGCGGGCCTGAGCCCAGCGCGACGTCCCGAGTTATCCGCGCCGCGCATGCGTCTCTACGTTTCGATTATGACGAATGGCCGCTCGCACACGATGACGACCTCGGCTGTCGTATCCGCCTATCATCTCGCATTCACCCGCCTGTGGCGGGCGTTGGAAGACGGTTCTCCCGAGCAGGTGATCGCTACCCTTTCCGCCGCGCTGCCACCCGAGGATCCGCTCACGCAGCTGCGTGTCGGCGCGCTGCAGGCCCTGGAGCAAGCGCCGGACCTGTTGGCGAGCCTCCTAGATCTTCAGCGCATCTCCCTCACCTATGTCACCAACAAGAAGGGCGGCGACCAAATCATCGAAACGCTGGCCGCACAGGTTGATCGCGACCAACGCGCAGCTGCAGTCGGCGATATCCCGTTCCTCACCGCCCTGATCTCGGGCGGCGTCACGATCGCGGAGATTCAGGACGTGATGCAGCAGGCGGAGGGGGCCACGGACCCCGGCGCGCCTTTCGAGCCGCTCGACAGGGTTCTACGCAACATCGTCGCGACCTCCGCCATCAGTCACGGCGTCGACGTCGACAAGTTCAACGCCATGTTCTTCGCGGGGCTTCCCGCCGACATTGCCGAATACATCCAGGCATCCAGCCGTGTCGGCCGCACGCATGTCGGTTTCAGCATGCTGGTGCCGACGCCCCAGAGCCGCCGCGATCGCTATGTCGTGGAGACTCACGACCAGTTCCACCGCTTTCTCGAGAGAATGATCCCGCCGCCGGCAGTCCAGCGCTGGGCCGAGCGGGCCATTCGCCGGATCGTGCCTAGCGTCCTCCAAGCCTATCTCTGCGGCGTGGTCGAACAAGAATCCTTCGCGCGCGCACCCGATGGCGCGAAGGGAAGCGCCCGCACCTTTCGCACGGCGGCTGCGGTCAAAGCCTGGTCGGACAGCCACGCCCAAGGCGGTGCCGGCGCCATCGCGGCGCTCACCGATTTCGCGCTGGAATCGGTGGGGCTTGAGGGGCGGTCGGCCGCAGCGATCGGCGCCGCGCCGCACGCCGAACATTACCGCCGGTTCGTGCAGGACCGGGTCCGCATCCTACTCGATGCGTTCACCAGCAGGTCCGACGCCGCGCTGCTCGCCAATTTTTGGCGGTCGCGCGAGTCCCAAGCAGTCCGCCGGCCGATGACCTCGCTCCGCGATGTCGACTCCGGCGGCATCATTCAGGCCGCGCCGCGCGATCCATGGCGCAATCGCAGCGTCAATTTCGAGACGGTGCGCCAGATCATGCGGATCATTCGGGGTCAGCGGCATGCAGTGCGGTCGGAATTGGATGCCGATCCGCAGCCCGTGGACATGGAGGACTAAGATGAGCGACAGCCGAGCCGGGGGCGCGGGCAGCCGCAACATCCAGCGTCCCCGCCCGCCCAGTATGAACCGGTCACAGCCGCAGCTCGCGACCGCCTATGCGCCAGGGGCCATGTTCACTTGGGAAGGCGGCAAAGGCGCCTGCATGGCCGCTCCGATCGAGGGCGCGGCGATCGATTTTTCGGCGCGCTCGACCCGGCGCGACCAGATATTCGAGAATATGACGGAATTCTGCCAGAGTTGGCTCGCGCGCGGCATGGCCATCGCCAACAATCGATCGGCGCCCGTCTACGAGGTTCAGCTGCTCGATAGCTGCTTCTTCAACCAGACGCGGCGAGGCCTGAGCGGCGTCGAGCTCGCCAGCGATCAGTTCGAATTCCTCCGGCCCGAACGGATGGGCTATCTGCCCGGTCCGCTCGTCTATCGCTGCGACCAATGCGAGATCGTCCGCGAATATCTCTCCCCGGCGCACCAGCTGTTCGACCCACTGCCCACTGCCTGCCCCGCACATAATGGCGAGCGGGAATGCAAGTGGCGCCAGCTCGACGTCGTCTATGTGCATTGGTCGGGCGCACTCGAAGGGCTGTCGCCCTATCGCAATACTCTCGATGGACAAGGCGAGCTGCGCAAGATTCCGCGATGCCAATGCGGAGCGGCGGACTTCCGGCTGATCAAGCAGGGCAACCAGTTCAACCGCTGGCGCTTCCGCTGCACCGGCTGTGCAGCCGAGCGCGAGGTCTACCAGACCGATCCCTTGAGCCTCGCCTGGCTCAAACCGAGGATGGACGAAGGCGTTGCGCACGAATGGAGCGAGATCAACATGATCCCGATATCCTATCGCGCTTCGCCCGTCTTTTACGTCCAGACCGCAAGGTTCATCGTCTATGACGCCGACCCCGACATCGTCACCATCATGGGTCCGACCCGGATAGCTGATCTGACCGATCGCATCGCCGGCCTGCACGGGTTCGGCGGCACTGACCCCAGCCCGGAGCGCATTCGCGCTCAGCTCGAGAATCGAGGGCGGGCCCAGATGTTCGGCATCTATGAGAGCATCTTGCGCCAAGCCGACACGGCACGCGCCAACGGCCAAGACCCGAGCAGTTATCAGGACATGGCCCGCGAAATGCTCCAGGCCTGGTACGACGCCGGCGACGTCGATCGCGAGACTCAGGCGAGTACGCGACTGCAACAGCAGGTCAACGATCGCGCGGGCTATGCGCGACGCTACGACCCGATCCGCAGCACCGTCGAGCATGATGCGCTGCGGCGGCGGAAGCTGACGGCCGACCAATCGGCCGATCTCAGGATGGCCCAGGCCGATCTGTGTGCCGAGTTCGGCGACCCCCAAAGCGAGGCCAACTACGGCGCGCGCGTGGCTGAAGCACTGGCACGTTCCGGAATCTCGGAGACGCGGCTCATTCGCGACCTCGACATGGTGGAGTTTTCATTCGGGTTCACGCGCGTCTCCGCGACGCCGGTAACGGTACAGAAGAACCGGCCGATGCCGGTTCGGCTCGTCGGCTTTCCGCAGCTACCGAACGACAAGCGTCCGATCTATGTGATCGAGCAGCAGAACGAAGCGCTCTATATTCGCCTCGAAAGCGGGGCGGTGGCTGAGTTCCTGCGGCGCAATGGGGTGATGGCGGCACCGCCGCCAGCGCCGCGGACGATCGGCGGTGAGTTGATCGAAACCTATGTTGATTTCGGCATGTTCCTCCCCGATTTCGCCGTCCGCGACGAGGCCGGGCAGAGCCGCAGTCGCGACATTGCCTCGACCGTGTACCTGCTGCTTCACAGCTTCGCGCATCATGTAATGCACGGCATCGCCCGTTTTTCGGGGCTGGACCTGGGCTCAATGAGCGAGGCCATCTTTCCGGCCGATCTCGCCTTCCTAGTCCATCGTCGCGGAATGACGGAAGATCTCGGCAATCTCTCGTCGATGTGGCGCGATCATAATGCCGCCTTCCTCGACTATCTCGTCTCCCGTCGAGAGCTGCGTTGCGGCTCGGGGACGCTGTGCGATCATCGGGGCGGCGCCTGCCCCGCATGCATCATGATCCCGGAAACGTCCTGCATCGCCGGCAACCATCTCCTGTCACGCGCCGCGCTGGTAGGCGGGCGCGCCCCACCCTGGGATGCCGACCAGACTCCGCTCTCCGGCTATTTTGAAGTGGTCCACGATCTCGCCGCTCAGGCGGAGGCGGAGAATGGCTGAGTTTTGTTCTCGGCCCTGGGACGGGAATCCGGTTTTTCCGGCTTGGGGACCAGAATGCCGTCGATCGCCTCCAGCAGAGCCGGCAACTGATCCTCGATATCGCCGGGGTTGCTCGGAAGTGCATGCGCAGGGGGCAAGGCCAAGCGGGCAAGCAAGCGCGCCGATACGCTGAAACTGCCAGACACTGCCGAGAAGCGGTGGTTGATGATCGCCGAGTTGAGAAGCGCTGCCAGCACCTCCGGGGCAACCGCGGCCTCTCCAGGGATCGGCTCGATCACGATAACGTGATTTTCGGCGACATAGCCCTTGTCCGCGTGTTCGTCCGCGAACTCAGTCGAGATGGCGGCGGCGTTGAGACGGCGTTGTTGATCGCGATTGCTCGTGCGCTGCACCAGGACGGACCGACCAAAGCTCGCATAGGGCACCTTCGCAGGATCGAGAGGTGCGTACCAAGCAGCATCAGAGGTTCGTTTGCCCGCCTGGAAGGCAAAACTTCCATTGGGACGAACATCCGAAGCCCAGAGGACGGGCAAGCGGTCGGAGGCAGTGGCGGCATGGAGCCGGTCACCTTCCCGTGTCGGCACGATCTTGCCCACCCGCATCCTGTAACCGTAACTCGAGATTGTCGCCGCCGGTTTGGTCGCAATGAGCTGATGATGATCGGCGCTCGGATCCATGATGGGCACGGGAAGCGACCAAGGCTCGCCGCCTCCCGGCGTGTCGGCAGTTCCGAGCACGGTGCGGTTGCCGTCGGCATCGATCACGCCAAGCATGTAACGTCCGGATTTGGAGCGTCCGTTTAGATGATTCCGCCGGAGCACCAGCAGGCAGACATCCTGGGTCGCATCGAGAAAAAGATCTTCGCGCTGTTGATGCAAGTCGAGCCGGACCACTTCTGCGCGGCTCAGTATTTCCTCGCGCAAACCTGCAAAATAGGGACCAGCCACGAAGCTCGTGGGCAGCACAAAGGCGAGCCCGCCGCCGGGACGCAACCAGTCGAGCGCACGGATCACGAACAACGCGTAGAGATTGGTATGACCACCCAAATCGGCGCGACCGGCCAGCGCCTTCGCGCCCTCGGCACCTTTTCGCCAGACCTTGCTATAGGGCGGATTTCCGATCGCGACATCGAAGGTCGCAGGCAATGCGGCAGTCAGGGCATTAGCGCACAGGACCATATCGCCCGTATAGACGTCGAGATCCCATTCGAGGCGGATCATTCGCTTGACGAGAGCCGCGGAAATGCGGGCCAGTCCGGCGTCGATCTCGATGCCCCTGAGCTGTTCGAGCACCTCTGTGCAGGCTTGCGCTGGCGCCTGGCCTTGCTCGATCCGACGTCGGATCAAAAGTCGCGCCGTGGGAACCAGGAATGAACCTCCGCCGCACGCTGGGTCGAGAATGCGCAGCTGCGTTGGATCCGCCAGTTCGCTGATGGCTTCCAAGGTCGCAGTGGCAAGCGCGGGGGGCGTGAAATAGGCGGAGAGTGCCTTCCGCACGTCTTCCCCGATCAGCCGGGCATAGGCGCTCGAGATCGCATAATCCTGCACATCCGGCTCAAGCAAAGTCACGAGCGCTCGCGCCTCCGTCACGAGGTTGGGATGATCCCGATCGTCGATCAGGGCCAGACAGAAATCGACCGGCTCGAACTGCTCTAGGATCGCCTTGCGATGCGCACCCACGAAGTTCAGCAACGGTCGGAAGCCGGCCTTGCCGTTTGAAGATAAAGCGGCGGTCATCAGCTTCTCGCAAACGCAAGCAGCGGCGCGAACTCGTGATTGTCCGCGGCGCGCAGCGCGGCGATGTATTCTGCGCGAAGTGTGCCAATGTCGCGCAGTGTGCCGCCGCCCCAGCTGAAGGGCTCTCCGCCGAGCTGAGCGATGAGAAGATCGGCCATGAGCCGGGCGTGACGGCCGTTCCCGTTGGGAAAGGGATGGATGGCAACAAGCCCGTGATGAAGCCGAACCGCGATTTCGTCGGCCGAGAAAGAGCCGTGCTCGATCCAGTAGCGTGCGTCCCGTAGCAAACCACCGAGCTGGACATGGATTTGTTGCGGATCGACGCCAATGTTTTTGTTCGTCTTCCGAGTGGAGCCTGCCCAGGACCAGACATCGCCGAACATTCGCTTGTGCAACTCAAAGACGAAGCCCTCGGACAGGATATTGGGGCTGCGACGACGACCATTCCAAGCAACCGCCTCATCGATATTCGCCTGCTCGGCTTCGTTGAGGTCGGCGCGCGTCGTGATCCACGTCTGCAGCAACCCCTCGCGCTCTTCGGCATCGAGGGGCGTTGCATCATCAGGCTGCGCAAAGACGTCGCTCACGCGGACTCCCAGAGATCGCGATCGCGCAATGCAGTCTCTATATAGGTCAGAATGCGCTTCTCCAGATCGCGATCGACCTGCTGATCTTCGAGTGCCATAGAATGTGAGACGCGGCCCAGGGCCCCCAAGGCAATTTCTCGCGCTCTGCGGTCGACCATGTCGGCAAGGCTTGTCTTGGGCACGAGCGCATAGACAAGCACACAATCCATCGCCTCGGCAGCTCGGCGCAGAGTGTTCAGCTGGATCGTATTATTGGTTTCCGATTGCTCAAGGCTGACGACACCTTGGGCGGTCATTCCTAGCCTTTTGCCGAGCTGTGCGCCTGTCATGCCGATTGCGTCACGAATGGCGCGTATCCAGCCCTTGGGTGGTGTAGCAAAGCGGTCGATCGGCTTTATCGAAGCGAGTTTGCTGTCGATCCGGTCTCGGGCTCGGTTTCGAATGGAAGGTTTCATAAAGCTAGAGCTTTGTCCAAAGATCTTTCAATCAAGCCACAGCCTTATAATCACTATTTCTGATAAATCCAGAAGTTTATGACCTTTTCAATTTCATAAAGCCATGAGTTTATCACGCCTGCTTTCGAGTGGCCCGAGGAACTATCCGGATGACCAACAAAGATGACCCAAATTGCAATCTCCGCTAATCTGAACGAGCAGCAACTCTTGGCAAAGAATTGAGGCTACGCGAACGTCCAGAAACGGGGGCGCATGCTGTCGCCCGTTCCGGTCGGCCAGCGACCTGTCGTCGCCAGCGCGTCTGCAAGCAGTTGTACCGGATCGAGAAATCGAGACAGCCCGGTACGCGCTGCTTGGCAAAAGTCTCGGCGATGCGGCTCCAGTACGCGTCGAGCGCAGTCTCGCCCAGACTGAAACGCTCATTCTCCTCTCGCCTCAGGTACGCGTGACCCTCCCCGGTTGGCGCCAAGCCGGACAAGAGGCGTTCTTCGTCGCCTCGCTACATCGGTTTCCGACATTTTTCCCGCACCGTCAGTTCTGGCCCGCGTGACAGCAATCGCGCGTCTCTCAGGGTTTCAGGTCGCATTGGAGCGCTTTCTTCAGGTCAGCTTTCGAGCACCGGCCTCACGGTCTCTCTCCTGGCCTGATCTGGCCGGGAGCGGGCGCTGCGCACCCTTGATCGCCTGGGACGCAACGGCGGCGCGGCGACTTTCTTCCCCTGCGCTGCGCGCATTCCTCGCGAGGCAAGAAAGCCGCCTCCCGCCGTCCTTCGCTGACGCTGCGGCCCTGCGGGTGCGTCGGCGCTCATCCCGTCCTGACGATGGGCCATCGAGACCGCGATGGGCGCGGCGCTCGAAACACCGAAGAAAGGAACTTCATCATGGCTACCATCGGAACCTTCAAGCAGACGGCCTCGGGCGAATACGCCGGCGAGATCGTCACCCTCTCGGTCCAGGCGAAGAACGTCCGGATCGTCCCCGAGGAAACCCGCCCCAGCGAGAACGCCCCCTCGCACCGGGTGTTCGCCGGCAAGGCGGAGATCGGCGCGGCCTGGTCCAAGAGCTCGAACGAGGGCCGCGACTATCTCGGCCTCAAGCTCGACGATCCGAGCTTCACCGCTCCCATCTACGCCAACCTCTTCGACGACGAAGGCGGCGAGAGCTTCTCGCTCATCTGGTCCCGGCCGAACGGCCGCCGCAACGACGGCTGAGCCGGCCAGACGCCCCGTCCGGGTTCGCCCGGGCGGGGCTTTTGCTGTGCCAGTGCAGGCAGCGCGGTTTACTCGCTTTCGCTTGTTGGGCGCTTCAACAGATCGGCGGCTTCCAGACCCAGTTCGCGCGCGAGCCTATCGACGACATCGATCCCGGCGGCGTAAACGCAGCGTTCGAGCGAGCTGATATAGGTGCGGTCGATGTCGGCCCGGTGTGCAAGCTCTTCCTGCGACAGTCCCGCCGCCTTGCGATGACGCTTCAAGTTTTCGGCCAAGACCTCGCGGATATCCATGCGTGCGAGAGGTCACGCTTGCAGAGTATTCCGCCACGGAGTATTCTCTACAAGTGGTTTGGACGCGGGTATTTACGCTTTGCCGATAAGCGGTCACAGCCCGGCGCTCGGCTCTGTTCAGCGACGGTGGAATCGTCGATGGAGCGTCGGATCGATAGTGCGAAGGTCGAGATCCGCGGACAGATTGTAGCGGATCGATGATGCGGATTGCGCACCGCTATGTGCGGTTCGTGCGCCTACTTAGTGGGTAGGTTGTTGTATTTCGCGGGGTTAGGGGAGGAGTTCGACGATGCCGTCCGTTTGCCGCTTCGACGATCTCGCGCCCGATCTTTCGACGCTCACGCCCTACGACGAATCCCACTTGGTCGACTATTTGCAATTGCTCGATGCCGACCATGAAGGCGCGGACTGGCGCGAGGTTTCCGTCGTTCTGTTCGAGATCGACCCGGTCGCCGAGCCGCAGCGCGCGCAGACCATGCATGCGAGCCATCTCGCGCGTGCGAGGTGGATGACCGAGGTCGGCTACGCGCATCTCCTCGGCGCACGGATGCGCTAAACGGTTAATTCCAATCGCAAACCAGGTGCTTCTACTGGTCATAATCGCGCATGGCAGCGCGCAACCTTGGCGCTGTTCGGTCGCATCGGCAGCGATCAGCGTGCGACCTTAGAGGTCGCGCTATGCGACCGGGAGAATGCCATGCCGACGCCGACGCAGCGGCGCGCAGGGCGCAAACGGGGCACATCCCCAGCGCTTGGTCGCGCCGAACTCGCCGCAGAGTTCCTGAAGCGCAATCGCAACTACAAAGCGGAGCACGCGCAGATGCAGAAGCACATCGCGCGCGGCACCGTCGCCAGTGACGCCGCCGAGGCGGCTTTCGCCCGGCGATGGGGGTTGTCCTTTCGCCTATGCGCCGGATGAGCTCGACGAACGGGCGATTTGGCGGCCCGAACTGATCGCCGTCACCGTCATTCTCGATACCGCGCCGGACGGGTTTGACGGCGCGCGAAGCGTCGATCCGCATGCGCTCGGCACACTGCTCTCCGACCACGCTGCCGTCGATGGACGCCATGTCGTCGTCGCCGATCATTCGGGCGATCATTCGCTGTGGCTGCGCGATCCTACACCCGGCAAACCGCTCGCCGCGATCGTCCCGCTCGACAAGGATTTCGGCACGCGGATGGCAAGCCTTGTGCGCTTCCATCGCCGCTTGTTCGGCAGAGAACCGGGACCGCCTCCGCGCGGCTGGCCGCTCAGCGCCTACCGGCTCGCGCGGCTCGAGCGGATGCTACGCGCGCTCGATATGCGGCAGAATGGTGCGACCTATCGCGAGATCGCCGCAGAATTGGGACGCGACGACGACGCCAAACTGCCCGCTACCGAGTGGAAGACTTCCGCCGGACGCTCCTTCGTCATCCGGCTCGTGCGCGACGCCACCGCCATGATGAACGGAGGCTATCGCAAGTTGCTGCGCATCCGTTGAATTACTCCCCTTACCGGGGGTGGTCGCATCGGCGCGATCGCAGATTGTCGTACTCCAGCCTGCCGCGTCCCCTCCGCCACAAACGCCTCCTGCCGCCCATCACCGCAGGAGTGCTCCCTTGCCCGATACGACCAACCTTCCACCCCGCTATCTGAGAACGCCCGAGGCCGCACGCTTTCTCGGCCTGTCGGGTCGCACGCTCGAGAAGCATCGCTATTTCGGGACCGGCCCGGCCTATCGCCGGATCGGCGGGCGCGTGATCTATTCGGTCGAAGACCTCCAGGCTTGGGCCGATCTAGGCATCAAGCATTCAACCAGCGATCCGGGGCAGAACGATCTGCTCCCGCGCGAGGGGTCGGCCTTCGCCCGGAGCCGCAAGTGATGCGCGCGTGCAATGCCTTGCGCGAGCTCACCTGCGACGGGCTGACGCATGTCGAGCTGACCTGGATCGAGAAACGGATCGAACACTGGATCCGCTTCGGCCGCGTCGCCAACGACCGGATCGTCGATCGCCGCCGGCGCATCGTCAGCTTCCGTCCTGGTGCGATCTTCGCCTTCGTCCGCTGGGCGGCGAACGATTACGGCACGATCCTGTCGCGCATCGACGTCGTGCGCGCGGTCGCAAACGAAGAGCCGTTCACGACGCTGCCCTTCGTGCGTCCGGGCGGTGAGATTTTGCTCTCCATCCAAAGTTGGCCGAAGGTCAGCAAGGTGCTCGCCGCGATCGACGCCGCCGACCAAGCGGGCGTCGATCCGTGCGACGCTGCGCCCGATCACTGGCGGCACGTCCACAACCGCATCGCCGCCGGACTGGAGCCGCGCGCCTACACTCTGGAACGCCACCAGGCCTGGCTCAAGCGCGTCGAGGTCGAAGGATGACCCGCCGCTTCTACATCCGCGCGACCGCGATCATGGCGTCGCTGTTCGCCGGCGGTTATGTGGGCTTCGCGATCGTCGATCCCCTGCCGCGTATCATCTGGAACGCGAGCGCGAGCGTTCCCATCGGATTCTACCGGATCACGCCCGAGCGCGATCCGCCGGTCGGTGCGCTGGTTGCGATTGCGCCGCCCGAAAGGCTTGCGCGCTGGATGGTCGAACGCGGTTATCTCGGTGAGAACGTGCCGCTCCTGAAGCATGTCGCCGGCAAACCCGGCGCACGCGTCTGCCGCGTGGGCGACATCGTCAGCGTCGATGGCCGACCCCTCGCAACCGCCCGCGCAAGCGATCGGCTCGGCCGTCCGCTGCCGGTCTGGCGGGGCTGCCGCACGCTACGCGATCGCGACCTCTTCCTCCTCAATCCCGAGCATCCCGACAGTCTCGATGGTCGCTATTTCGGGCCGCTGCCCGCCGACGCGGTGCTCGGTCGCGCGCATCCGATCTTCACCCGCGACGCGCCCGGCGCGCCGCTCGAATGGCGCTCCGACAACCCCTGATCCCGCAACCGATCCAACCCACGAAAGGACATTCCCATGCAGATCGGCAGCTTCATCCGCACCGCCAATGGCTACGAAGGTATGATCGAAACCGCGACGCTCGATCTTCGTATCGCGCTTGTCCCGGCCGAACACAGCGACACCGAGAAAGCGCCCGACTGGCGCGTCCATCGCGGCTCCGACGCCGAAGGGCCGGAGATCGGCGCGGGCTGGAACGAGACCGGAGAGCGAGCGGGTGATTACGTCTCGCTGCGCATCGACGATCCCGCCTTTGCGCAGCCCATCCGCGCCGCGCTGTTCCGCAGCGAGGCGGACGAAAGTTCCTGGGTGCTGCGCTGGACCCGGTCGCAAGCGCGCCGCGAGCGGGACTGAGCCGATGCGTATGGGCTTCCAACTTCTGACAATCGCGGTGCTGGCGGGCCTCGCTGCGCCTGCCGTTGCCGTCGCACAAGATGCGTCCGCGAACCGCGCGATTGCGAGCCATCCCTATGCAGGCCATATCTCCGAAGCCGCGAACCGTTTCGGCATTCCGGAAGCCTGGATCTGGGCCGTCATGCGCGTCGAGTCCGCAGGTCGTCGCAACGCCGTCTCGCGCGCCGGAGCGATGGGCCTGATGCAGATCATGCCCGGCACTTGGGCGCAGCTGCGCGTCCGCCATCGTCTCGGTTCCGATCCGTTCGATCCGCGCGATAACATCATGGCGGGCGCGGCCTATTTGCGCGCGATGTACGACCGTTACGGCAATGCGAGCGCGATGCTCGCGGCCTACAATGCCGGGCCGGGACGCTATGACCAATATCTGCGCGGCCGCCCGCTCCCCGCCGAAACACGCGCCTATCTTGCTCGGCTTGCGTCGATCTCAGGCACTCCGAGAGACCTGCAGGTCGCCGCCGCGACACCGCACGACCCGCACGCTTGGCGGCGCGCCGGACTGTTCGTCCGCACCGCAAGCGCAACAGAACTGTCCGCACAACCACCATCGAACGACATCATCGCTGCTTCTGACGATGCGCGTGGCCCGCAGCCCGAACGGGTATCGACGGCGAGCGAAGATGCGGCGCTGCCGCAAACCCCCGCACCAGACGACACGCTGTTCGTCCGCCGCGCTGGCGCGGGCCGACCGCAATGATCTCGCCTGTCCGCCTCGCATTGTGTCCTCCGGTAACGAAGGGAGGAGAAGCTGGAAAACCGGGTAGGAGACGATTGCAAGATACAAGGCGCACCCCGTTTCGCCGGAAAAGCGCGGCTTTTCCTTGGCTTAACATGGGGGCGTCGGTCGACGAGCGTGCCGCTCGGAAGGAAAAAGGCAATCTTTTCAATGCTTCAAATGGCACCATTGGCCATTTTGGGCGGAAAGCAGTGGCGTCGTGACCCAAGACAGCGACTTCCGCATCCGGCCGGGCAAGGCGAAGCGCGGCAAGGCGCAAAGCCGCAATGCGCGCGGACTCGTCGCCGACGTGCTGCGTGTCGCCGCTCTGCATGGCGGGACCAAGCGGCATGGCTGGGGCGGGCCGCGTCGACGCGGCCAATCGAATTTCGGCACAGGCCGCACGGCGTTCGCGCGCAGCCGCCTGTTCGGCTCGAGCCGACGCGTGCTGGTGAAGGCGCTGCCCGTGCGTCATCGCATCGGCGGACGGCGCATGGCGCCGCTGACCGCGCACATCGCTTATCTGAAGCGCGAGGGTGTGACCCGCGACGGTTCGCCAGCGACGCTGTTCGATGCGAACGGCGACGAGGCCGACGATCGCGGTTTCGCCGAGCGGTGCAAGGACGATCGGCATCATTTCCGGATCATCGTCTCGCCCGAGGACGCGGCGGAGCTGACCGATCTGCGCGAATACACGCGCGACCTCGCTCGTCAGATGGAAGCAGACCTGGGAACGCGGCTCGACTGGGTCGCGGTGGATCACTGGAACACCGACAATCCACATGTCCATCTGCTGGTGCGCGGCGTCGACGAGCGCGGCGAGGATCTCGTCATCGCGCGCGACTATATCGGCCACGGCCTGCGCTCGCGCGCCGAGGAACTGGCGCTCGCCGAACTGGGGCCGAAGCCCGAGCATGAGATCAGCCAAGCGCTCGACCGCGAGGTGACCGCCGAACGCTGGACCCGCTTGGATTACGCAATCGGCCGCGCCGCTGACGAATTGGGCGTGATCGACTTGCGGCCCGAACGACTTGGCACGGACGATCCGCGCCTGCGCCGCTTGATGATCGGCCGGTTGCAACATTTGGGGACGATGGGCCTCGCCGCCGAGGGCGAGCCTGGCCACTGGGCGGTGGCGGAGGGCGCGCAAGCCCAGCTGCGCGAACTGGGCACGCGCGGCGATATCATCCGCACGATCGGCAAGGCGCTGAAGGATCGAGCGCTGGCACGTCCGCTCGACAGCTATGCCCTCGTCACCAGCGCGCCCGAAAAACCCATCGCCGGACGGCTGATCGACAAGGGGTTGCACGCCGAACTGACGGCCAGCGCCTATGCCGTGATCGACGGCACCGATGGGCGCACGCATCATGTTCGTTTTCCCGGCATCGAGGCGCTGGAGCATAGCCCCGACCTCGGCGGCATCGTCGAGCTGCGCGCGATCGAACGGCGCGACGGCAAAGGCTCGATAGCCTTCCTCGCCACGCGCTCCGATTTCGATCTCGAGGCTCAAGTAAAAGCGCAAGGTGCGACCTGGCTCGACCACCGACTGATCGAGCGCGGCAAGGGCATCGCCGACGCTGGGTTTGGGGCCGAGGTCCGCCGCGCAATGGACGCGCGCACCGATCATCTTGT
>DDNW01000057.1:0-239 GCA_002341345.1 Erythrobacter sp. UBA2510 | reverse complement strand
GACGCGCGCACCGATCATCTTGTGAGCGAAGGGTTCGCAAAGCGTTTCGGCGAACGCACCGTATTCGAGCGCGGGCTGCTCGACACTCTGCGCAAGCGCGAACTGGAGTCTGTCGGCGCGGAGATCGCGGGCGAGATCGGGCTTGCCTACCGTCCTGCGAAGGCTGGCGAGAAGATCGCCGGCACCGTGCGCCGCCGGCTTGCGCTCGCCTCGGGACGCTTCGCCATGATCGATGATGG
>DDNW01000128.1:7605-8054 GCA_002341345.1 Erythrobacter sp. UBA2510 | reverse complement strand
CCGCCTTGTTGGTGAAGGTGACCAGCAGGATTTCGCTCGGCCAGGCGCGCCGTTCGCGCACCAGATGGGCAAGCCGATGGGTCAGCGCGGCGGTCTTCCCGGTCCCGGCTCCGGCCAGCATCAGCACCGGCCCTTCGGTGGTCAGCACTGCTTCGCGCTGAGGCTCGTTCAGGCGCACAAGCCATGGTGGCACAGGCGCAGTGGGCACCCCGCCGGAGGCGGTTTCGGAGAACAGGGACGGGGACTGGGTCACTGGTGAACAGTTAGGGAACGAAGCCTTGGCGCGCAAGCGTGGCTAATGCGCCATGTGGGGACAGTCTGAAGAACGGCTGGCAGCTGCGCCACAGGCAGCGTATCTTCAGATGAGAAGGGATGGGCGATGAAGAGCTTGTGGATTTCATCATTGCTGGGTGCGACGGCACTGGCTGGCGTACCGCTTGTGGCAGCGG
>DDNW01000128.1:4981-7549 GCA_002341345.1 Erythrobacter sp. UBA2510 | reverse complement strand
TACCGCTTGTGGCAGCGGCGCAGGACGGAGACGCTGAGGAGACCTCCAGCTCAGCCTACGAGGTGGCCGAGCGGGACGAGAACGGGCGCGTGACCAAGGTCACGTGGAACGGGCAGCTGTACGACATCTGCGTCGAGAACGGGCAGGATTCGTGCATTAATCCGCGCGATGCGGGACTCGATTTCGGAGCGCGCGAACTCGAATACTGGCCGGGAAGACCCGCGAGCGAGATCGAGGAACCGATCCCTTTTGCACCGCCAGCAGAGCCGGAACCGAAAGCGGAGGATGACCCCTTCGGCAAAGCCTTTACGGATCTGAACGAGCCCGCAGCAAGGTAATTCGCGCAGGCCCGACGCGTCGTTCGGACTCGACCTCCAGCGCCTTCACGCCTGCCTCCTCGTTGGAGGCGGTTTCGAGCGCGACCCATGTCGCAGGGCCGATCCAGCCGAGCCGTACCAGACGGTCGAGTGCCACCGCGCCCGCGCCGCTGCCATAGGGCGGATCGAGCAGAATCAGGTCATGCGGCTCTTTCGCCGGCCCCAGCGACATGACCGACCCTGCCGAGACTGAACATTGCGCCTGCGCGCGCAGCGAAGCGATATTGGCACGCAAGCTACGGATGGCAGCGGCATCCTGCTCGACGAACAGGCAATGGGCAGCGCCGCGCGACAATGCCTCCAGCCCGAGAGCGCCGGAGCCCGCAAAAAGGTCGACCACCGACAGGTCTGCGAAGCTGCCGAGACGGCTTGCGAGCATCGAGAACAGCGTCTCGCGCGTCCTATCGGCGGTCGGGCGGGTCGCCTCGCCTGCAGGCGCGCGCAATTGCCGCCGCCGCCATTCCCCGGCGATGATCCTCATTCGCCTGACTTCCTGAGCGATGAGCGCAGCCGCTCGACGTCTTCCTTGCGGATTTCGATGGCCTGCCCACGCGGCAGGTCGTCGAGCAGCAACGGACCATAGCTGACCCGGATCAGGCGCGAGACGTCGAGCCCGAGATAGTCGAGCACCTTTCTGACCTCGCGATTCTTGCCCTCGGTCAGCGTTAGTTCGATCCACTGGTTGCGGCCCGTACGCCGCTCCAGATTGGCGTCGATCCGGCCATAACGCACGCCCTCGACCGTGATGCCATGAATCAGCTCTTCCAACTGGGCCTGGCTGACATCGCCGAAGGCGCGGGCGCGATAGGTCCGCTCGACCCCGGTCGCGGGCAGTTCGAGCGCGCGCTTGAACTCGCCGTCATTCGTGAGGAGCAGCAGCCCTTCGGTGTTGTAGTCGAGCCGCCCGACCGGCATCAGTCGGGGCGCGCCTTCGGGCAGGGCATTGCGCAGGGCATCGTAAATGGTCGGGCGGCCCTTGGGGTCATGCTCGGTGGTGAGCAGGCCGGAGGGCTTGTGAAACGCGAACAGGCGCGTGCGTTCGGGCTTGGCGACGGGTTTGCCGTCAACGGTGACGCCCCTCAGCGAGGTCAGCAGCGTGGCAGGAGTTTCGACCGGTTTGCCGCCGATCGCCACGCGCCCCTCGGCAATCATGCGCTCGACTTCGCGGCGGCTGGCGACGCCTGCGCGCGCGAGCAGCTTGGCGATCCGGTCGCCATCCGGCCGCTCGGCAGGATTCTGGGTGGGTTTTACCTGTTTGGTCATGGGCAGCGCGCTTAGCGCCCGCACGCCCAGCTTCCAAGCGGATCGAGCAATTCAGGAGTCAGTGTTGCGGGTGCAGCGCGCGGCCAATGGCATAATCGCGCCGCGAATTGAACTCACGCCAGCCATTGCTGGCCCTGATCAGCGAGGTGTCGCAGCGCAGACAGGGCGTGCGGTAATCGACGCCGTCATGCCAGACGCGGCGCTTGCTGATCTTGTGTCCGGAAAACTTGCATACCAGCCGCATGGCTAAACTCCGTTGGCCCGAATTGTGCCCCCAAGGTTGTCGTGCCTTCAGCTATCCCCCGTATATTGGCCCCGTCATGCCGCCTGCTGTTTGCAACTGGTTCAGGGCAGGGCAGTAGAGACGAGTCAGCCGTAATCACCTCGGCATGCGAAAGGGTCACATGGCAGCGGACAAGGGACAAGCGAAGCCGGGCTGGAAAACGACATTCCGTGCACTTGGCCACAGAAAAACGCGCTTCATGGCGATTTTCGGCTTTGCAGCCGGGCTGCCTTACGCGCTGTTGCTGGGGACGCTCTACGCCTGGCTGACCGAGGCGGAGGTCGATCTGGAGACGATGGGCGTCTTTTCCCTGATCGGCCTGGCCTATGCCTTCAAATTCCTGTGGTCGCCGCTGGTCGACCGTTTCGACCTGCCGGTTTTGAAGCGGCTCGGACGGCGCAAGCAATGGATCGTCACTGCGCAGGTGCTGCTCGGTGCGATCCTGGTGACGATGAGCCTGCTCGATCCGCTGACATCGCTCGGCTGGTTTTCGCTGCTGGCAGGGATCGGAGCCTTCGCCAGTGCCACACAGGATGTGGCAATCGACGCCTGGCGTGTCGACGTCGCGGACAAGGAGGCGACGATCGACATGCTCTCCGCCGTCTACCAGATGGGCTATCGCATCGCCGCGCTGGCAGGCGGGGC
>DDNW01000128.1:402-4838 GCA_002341345.1 Erythrobacter sp. UBA2510 | reverse complement strand
GCCGCTGGCGCTTATCCTGGCCGACGATATCGGCTGGCCAAACGTGTTTGCGCTGATGGGCGGCCTGCTGCTGCTGGTCGGCTTTGCCGGTCTGTTTGCGCCCGATAATGCGTCGGATGTGAATATTGGCGGCGAGGAGAACAATCTGCTTGGCCTGCGCAAGGCGGGCGAGCTGGAGCCGCGCATCCGCAACTACGCGCTGTTGGCGGTGGCGGTGTTGTGGGGCTGGGCGCTGCTGCGGGTTGGCGTGTTCATGGTCGAATCGCTCTCCTCGGACCCCGAGAACAGACCCGATTCAACGGCTTTTATCGCCACGTATGGCCCGCTGGTGATCATCGCCACCGTGGTTATCCCGGCATTGATTGCGGGCTGGCTGGTGCGGCTGAAAGGCCAGGGCAAATATGTGCTGGCTGAAGACGCCGGGGTTCCGAGCGCCGGTGGCCAGTTGAGCGAGCATCTCTATCGTGCGCTGGTCTTGCCGCTGGTGGAATTCGTCGGGCGCATGGGCTGGGCGCTGGTGCTGATCCTGTCGCTGGTGCTGACCTATCGCATAACCGACAGCATCTGGGGTACTTTCGCCTATCCGTTCTATCTGGGCGAACTGGAATATTCCTATGACGAAGTTGCGGTCGCGTCGAAATTTTTCGGCGTGGGGGCGGTCATTCTGGGGTTGGCCGTGGGCGGTTTCCTGCTCACCGTACTCGGCCGTATGGCGACGCTGACGCTGGGGGCGTTGCTCGCGGCGCTGACGAACCTGCTCTATGCCGATCTGGCGCTGGGCGGGGCGCGGATGCAGGTGGTTGCCGACCTCACGGGCTTTACCTGGATCGTGACGCAGTTTCCGGGCGGGACTGAGCGGCTCGCGCGGCTGATGATCACCATCGGCGGCGAGAATCTGGCGGTCGGCATCGCGGGTGCAGCGTTCGTCGCCTATCTCTCCTCCATCGTCTCCAAAGGGTACAGCGCGGTGCAATATGCACTGCTCTCCTCGCTCACCATGCTGGTGGGCACGCTGGGGCGGGGTGCGCTCGGCCAGATGATCGAGGAACGCGGCTATTACGCGGTCTTCATCTTCACCATGGCAATCGGATTCGTGGCAGTGGTGCTATGCGCGCTTGAATGGATCCGCGTGGCGCGGCTGGGCCGCAAGTCCGGCATGCTGGCACCCGAGGCCAGTAGCGCAATACTCGATTAGTTAGTCAGGCACTTCGTCATTCGCTTTAAGCACGGCGCCAGCGAGGTAGAGCGACCCCGCGATCAGCACAGGATAGTCATCGACTGGCAGATCCAGCAGCGCCTGCTCGACGTTGGCGGCAGCGCGGGCGTCGGGGCCGAAAACTTGCGCCGGATGGCTCTCGTGACCGGGGACCGGCACCACGATCAGGCTGCGGATGCGGCCCGCGAATGGCTCGATGATCGAGCGCGGATCCTTGTTGGCGAGCATGCCGAGGATGAGGTGGACATCGCCCGTTACGCTGCCCGCCAGTGCCTTGCCCGCATTGGGGTTATGCGCGCCGTCCAGAATTATCTTGCTGCCGACAAGCGCGGTCAACGGACCGGGGCCGAGCGTCTGCAACCGGGCGGGCCATGTCCAGTCGCGCATCCCTTGCGCGATGGCCTCCTCTGACACCGAGATCCTGTTCTGCGCCTTGATCATGGCGGACGCGAGAGCGGCATTGATGGCCCGGGTTTCGACAGGGCCATCGGCATTCTGCGGGAGCCGGACATCGACAAGCGGCGCGCCCAACTTGTCGGCCACGGCCCCGATCGCATTCACGGCCTCGCCCGGATAGAGCGAGGACAGCGTCACCAGCGGCACGCCCGGCTTGGCGATACCTGCCTTCTCGAAGGCGATTCGCGCCATCGGCTCTGCTGGGACGCCATCCTCGGGTGCGAGCAGGAAGCGCTCGTGGTCGATCCCCAGCGCAGCAATTCCGCAGGCGGCCAGCACCTCCGGCCCCAGCACATTGGTCGCGTCGAACCTGCCGCCGAGTCCGACCTCGACCACGCAGGCATCGGCGCGCGCGCGGCTGAAGGCGAGGAAGGCGGTGGCGATCGTTACCTCGAAGAAACTCGGGGCCAGATCTTCACCGGCATCGAGCACCTCGGCCAATGTCGCGGCCAGCTCCTCGTCTCCGATCAGCTTGCCCGCCAACCGGATCCGTTCGTTGTAGCGGACGAGGTGCGGACTGGTGGTGACGTGGACGCGGTAGCCGTCCGCCTCGAGCATCGCGCGCAGGAAGGCGCAGGTCGATCCCTTGCCGTTTGTTCCCGCTACATGAAAGGTTGGCGGCAGACGCTTGTGCGGATCGCCGAGCCGCGCCAGCAATTCGCGGATCACCCCGAGGCCCAGCCGCCCTTCTGGCAGTGACAGCGCGGCCAGCCGGTCAAGCTGGGTCTGCACCGCCGGATTTTCGGAGGTGGCGAAATCCTTCATCCGCGCCGGTCGGGCGACAGAGCTTCAGGCAGCCTTGGCGGGGCTGAGGTAGCCGAGCAGCTTCGCCAGCGTTTCACGCAGCTCGCGGCGGTGAACGACCATGTCGACCATGCCATGCTTGTGCAGATATTCGGCGCGCTGGAACCCCTCTGGCAATTGCTCGCGGATAGTCTCCTGGATCACGCGTTGACCGGCAAAGCCGATCAGCGCATCCGGCTCTGCTATATGCACGTCGCCCAGCATCGCATAGCTGGCGGTGACGCCGCCGGTGGTCGGGTCGGTCAGCACGACGATATAGGGCAGGCCCGCCTCCTTCAGGCGGCGCGTCATCACCGTGGCGCGCGGCATCTGCATCAGGCTGAGAATCCCCTCCTGCATGCGCGCACCGCCCGCAGCAGTCACGACGACGAAGCCGCATTTCTCATCGAGCGCGCGCTGCGCGGCTTCGCAGAAGGATTTGCCCACGGCGAGCCCCATCGAGCCGCCCATGAAGGTAAAGTCCTGCACGCCCACGACGGCGCGCTGCCCCTCGATGCTGCCGATGGCGGCAGTGAAGGCGTCGGGTCGCGGATTGCTGTGCTTCGCCTGCTTCAGCCGGTCGGAATAGCGCTTGGTGTCCTTGAACTTGAGCGGGTCGGCCGGGACGACCGGCGCGGGGAGTACCTGATAGCCTTCGTCCAATATCAGCTCGAGCCGGGCATCGGCACCAATGCGCCCGTGATGGTCA
Source organism: Erythrobacter sp. UBA2510 (assembly GCA_002341345.1). GTDB lineage: Bacteria > Pseudomonadota > Alphaproteobacteria > Sphingomonadales > Sphingomonadaceae > Alteraurantiacibacter. Next base: position 1,674 of record DDNW01000128.1, on the reverse strand, counting down.
CACGCCGTGCAGACATAGAGATTGTCCGCATATTCCTTGGCGAACAGCATCTCCTGACAGCGCGGGCACTTGACCCACAAATTGTCGGGGGTCTCGCGCTTGCGGACGAAAGGCAGGCGCTCGCGAACTTTGGTAAGCCAGCTCATGCCGAGGCTCTTTCTGCCGAATGGACCGCCTTGGCAAGCCTTGCGGTCAGATCGCGGATGTGAGCGGGGGCCTCCGCGCCATGCTCGCCGACCAGCTCGACCAGCGCGCTGCCGACCACCACACCGTCCGCGACGTGGGCGATGGCTTCGGCCTGTTCGGGGGTGCGGACACCAAAGCCGACCGCAATCGGCAGGTCGGTATGACTCTTGATGCGGGACACATTCGCCTCGATATCGGCAATGGCCGCGCTCTGCTTGCCGGTGATACCGGCGACCGAGACGTAATAGAGGAAGCCCGACGAACCATCGAGCACCCTGGGCAGACGCGCTTCGTCGGTTGTCGGCGTGGCGAGGCGGATGGGCGAAATGCCCTTGGCGCGCAGGGCCGGGCCGAGATCGGCGTCTTCCTCGGGCGCGAGGTCGACGCAGATCACGCCATCGACGCCAGCCTTGTCGAGCGCATCGGCGAACCATGTGTCACCGCGCCGGACCATCGGATTGGCATAGCCCATCAGCACCAGCGGAATATCCGGGTGACGGGTGCGAAAATCGGTCGCGATCCGCAGCACATCGGCGGTTTTCGTGCCCTTGCCGAGACTGCGGAGATTTGCGGCCTGGATCGCGGGGCCGTCTGCCATCGGATCGGTGAAGGGCATGCCGAGCTCGATCACATCCGCGCCGCCCTCGACCAGAGCATCGAGATTGGCCGCGGTGTCGCCATCGCCTGCCGTGATGAAACAGACGAGGGCAGGGTGCAGCTTGGCGAAGGCGGAGGAGAGGCGGCTGCTCACATCTCCACTCCCAGCGCATCGGCGACGGTGAAGATGTCCTTGTCGCCGCGTCCGCACAGGTTCGCGCAGATGATCGCATCCTTCGGCATGGTCGGCGCGACCTTGGTCACTGCCGCAATCGCGTGGCTGGGTTCGAGCGCGGGGATGATCCCTTCCGTGCGGCAAAGCAGCTGGAAGGCGTCGAGTGCCTCGGTATCGGTGACGGAGGTGTAATCGACCCGGCCACTCTCTTTCAGCCAGCTATGTTCCGGCCCGATGCCCGGATAGTCGAGGCCCGCGCTGATAGAATGAGCCTCGGCAATCTGGCCGTCCTCGTCCTGCAGCAGATAGGTCTT
>DDNW01000128.1:0-178 GCA_002341345.1 Erythrobacter sp. UBA2510 | reverse complement strand
AGCAGATAGGTCTTGTTGCCGTGGAGGATGCCGGGAAAACCGCCCGCAAGGCTCGCCGCGTGCTGTTTGTCCAGCCCATGGCCCGCCGCCTCGACGCCGAGCATCTTCACCTCGGGATCGTCAAGGAAGGGGTGGAACAGACCGATCGCATTCGATCCGCCCCCAATCGCCGCGACCA
>DDNW01000029.1:2965-4934 GCA_002341345.1 Erythrobacter sp. UBA2510 | reverse complement strand
GTGTTGATAATGGATCGTTATCACGCCTCTATACATTATAGAAACGCCCGGCTATCCTCACGCCCATGGCGAAAAAGCGTCCTTCCACCTCAATTGTTCCGTTGAGCTGCGAGCCTGTCGATCTCATCGCTGACGTGCGTGCGCTGGTCGGCGGTGGTGAGGCCATCGACGCCGCGCTGCTCGACGCCGCCATGCGGGGTTGGTCGCGCAACACAAGGCGGGCGTTTCGCTCTGACCTGACCTTGTGGGATGGGTGGTGCCGCAAGCACGGCGTGTCCGCGTGTGAAGCCTCGCCGGCGGATGTGGCGGCCTGGATCCGCGCGCTCGCCGGGATCGACACCCCTGACATGACGCCGCGCGCAGCGGCGACGATCGAGCGCTACCTCGTTCATGTCGGATGGGCTTACCGGATGGCGGGTCTTCCCGACCCGACTGCCGATCCCTTGGTGAAGTTCGAGCGCAAGGCGGCGCGCAAGCACCTGGGCGTGCGCCAGCGTCAGGCGCGGGCCATCCGGTTCAAGGGCGACATCGCCGATCTCGACAGCCCTGCGTGCGGTGTCTGCCTTGCCCACCTCATCAAGGCCTGTCGGCGTGACGCACTGGGCCTGCGTGACGCAGCGCTGCTGCGCATTGCCTACGATACCGGCGCACGCCGATCAGAGCTGGTGGCGATCGACGTGGCGCATGTCGAGGGGCCCGATGCCGAAGGTGCGGGGATTCTGAACATCCCCTCGAGCAAGACCGACCAGGCAGGGGAGGGCGGTGAGGCCTATCTTGCACCCGCGACCATGGTGGCCATCGCCCGCTGGCGCGAGGTGGGCGGCATCGACAAGGGCCCACTGCTGCGCCGGGTGGTGACGCACTTCGATGGCTCGATCGACAGGATCGGCGCGGCGCGGCTGCACCCCAATAGCATTGGCCTGATCTACAAGCGTCTCGTTCGCCGCGCTTGGGAAAAGCGCCTGCTTGGCGAGATGAGTGAGGCTGAGCTTGATCGTTGGCTGAAAGCGGTGTCCTCGCACTCGATTCGGGTCGGGGTGGCGCAGGATAACTTTGCGGCAGGAGAAGGGCTACCCGCGATCATGCAGGCCTACCGCTGGCGCGACGCCCGCACGGTCATGCGCTACGGGGCGAAACTGGCCATGAAGAGCGGTGCCTCCGCGCGATTGGCCAAGCGGTTCAGCGAGCAGGGGTAAGCAGCGGCACGTTTCCGGGGCGCATCTTCACCGCAGTCTATTTTGGCACGTCGGCTGCGAAGGATTGCTCTCTACTGCGCTCTTCTTTGGCGTCCGACAGCCTCGAGCAGATGTTCGCGCGCGTCGGCGCGCCTTTCTTGCGCGCCGCGATCAGCGCGGAACAGCCGGCGCTGGGCCAGGCCCGGGAAGGGCAGGGCGGTCTCGCTCAGGCGAAACGCGTCGCCGCGCGCTGTGGCGGCCAGGTTGATCGCCCAGCACGGGGTTCGCGCGGTCGCGGACAGGGGATCGGGTTCATCGCCGGTTGAATAGCGAAACCCGTCGACCAGCTCGAGCAGGCGCTCCAGCGGCGCAGTGGGCCGCTTGGGCTGGGCGAGTACGGTGAGCACCCGCTCGAGCTCATCGGTGCTTGCTGCGACGATCGTTTCGGCCTCGGTGACCTCGCTCGCCATCGGCCGGATGGCGATCTTGCGCACGGTCCGGACCGCCTGGGAAAGCAGCTTCTCGCGGCGCGGCAGGGCCTGTTCGAACAGGGTCAGAAAGGCATTGCGCTCGGTCGCGCATTCGGCCCCGATCAGCGCGGGACCGAGTGTGATTGCCCGGTCCTGGCGGTATTGCTGCCACGCCCGGCTGAGCCAGCGCAGCGCCAGCGACGCGCGCATTTCCGGGGAATAGAGGGCAGGGGAGGCGAGCAGGGTCTTGGCCAGCGCGTCGATCTGGCCGATCCGGAAAGCGATAGGACTGGCGTCGGTTGACTGTTTCACTGGAAATGTCGA
>DDNW01000029.1:0-2788 GCA_002341345.1 Erythrobacter sp. UBA2510 | reverse complement strand
TTTCACTGGAAATGTCTCGGCGCGATGTACATCGGAAGGTGGGATAATTGCGCCGGAAAATGCGGTCAATGCAAAGTTCACCTAAACGCCAGTTTGGTATCCTATCATTCGACCCCCTGAAAACACGGATTTTCCATAATCGGATGTTATGGTAAAATCGAGCTTGCCGGAAATGCCCATTTTGGCCAGAAATTGCCCCATGCACGCCGCTCGAAGTACCCTTCGCGTATGACCGCTGATCGACCTTTCCGGTCCTCGGTCGAGCTGGTGCTGGGCGCGCATGCCCCGCTGGTCGACGCGCGCGCCGCGCGCCCGCTGGCGCTCGAGGCGGCGGTTGCGGCGATGGCGCCGGCGACAAAGGCGGCCATCACCGCCGACCTCCGGTGCTTCCTTGCCTGGTGCAAGTCGCGGCGGCCCGTCGTCACCGCGGTTCCTGCCGATCCGGAAAGCCTCGTCCACTATCTTCACTGGCTGGCCAAGGGATCGGAAATCCGGGCCCCGGCCAAACCCGCGACGCTGGCGCGGCGGATCGCCTCGATCGCCCGGATCCACCGCATCCTCGGGTTCGGCGAGAAGGAGCCGCTGCCAACGCAGGCGGGGATGGTTCGCGACACGCTGAAAGCGATCCGGCGTAAGAGGCGCGAACGGCAGCGTCAGGCCGCGCCGCTGCGGTTTGGCGAGGCGATGGCGGAGGGGCAGGCGCCGCCCGAAGGGGTGACGATCAAGGGGCTGCTCGCCTCGTGCGGTACCGACATCACGGGCAAGCGCGATGCGGCGCTCATCAGCCTTGCCTATGACGCAGGCCTGCGAGTTTCCGAGCTGGTCGGGGCAACGGTAGCCGATCTCAGTCAGGCTGTGGATGGGAGCGGGCGGCTTGAGATCGCGCATTCGAAGACCGACCAGCTGGGGGAGGGGGCTCTGGCTTGGCTCTCGCCCGACACCATGGCGCGCCTCTCGGCCTGGCTGCTGGCGAGCGGGATCACGCAAGGGGCGGTGTTCCGGCGGATCAACGTGCTGACCAGTCCGCCAGACGATGCGGGGGAGCAGACTCAGCGGCACTATATCGGCCAGAAGCCGCTCACCCGGCAAGGCGTGGTGGCGATCCTGCGCCGCCGGGTGTTCGAGGCTATCGACCTTGGCCATGTTGAGCTGGAAGCCGGGATGGAAGGAGACACGGTCCGCTCGCTTAGCGCCCATTCGTTCCGGGTGGGGCTGACCCAGGACTTGTTCGCGGCGGGCGAAGACGGCGCCGGGATCGCGCTGGCCCTACGCTGGTCGTCGCCGACCACCGCGCTGCGCTATGCCCGCGAGCTGGCCGTAGGGAACAATGCCGCGGCGCGGGTGCTGGGACGCTTGCGCGATGGTGGCGGGCAGCCGGGTTCCTAGTCTGCCATGACGCTATGACGCGGCGATCCCATCAGAGTACGGGTGCATCTTTCGGCGCTGTGCCTCCGCATGGGCCAGCGCCTCAAGTTGGGCCGCGCTTGAAAGACTTGCATCCTTCCGCAACGAGGCCGCGAGCTGGAGCACGGCGCGCTGGAAGGCTTTGTTGCCGCTGACCCGTTGCCGGACGCCAAGGTTGTAAAGCTCGGCAAGATCCAGCGCGAGCAGGGCGACCGCTTCGGGGATATCCGAGAGGACAATGTCGCGGATGGTGGCGACATACTCGTACGCGCCGCGCCCGAACAGATTGAGTTCGACCAGGCCGTCGGCCATCACGTGGCCGAGCGGTTCGTCGACGAAATGAACCTGGCCCGAGGCGGCGACCAGGCCGTGAGCCAGGTTCCACGCCAGTTTGTCGCGATTTCGGGCAAGCCAGCGCGAGAGCAGCAGAAACTTCTGGCGAAAGGCTTGCTCGAAGGGTTTGCTGTAGGTGGGCCAGACGTCGAAGGCGGCGGGAATGCGCTCGAGTTGTTCGGTGAGGCGAGGGCCGTTGAAGAACGCTTCCGCGCTGAAATGGCGCAACTCCAAGTAGCCCTTGTCCAGCTTGGCGAAATTGGCGGCATAGCCTTTGTCGCGCCCGGCGCGGGCCTCGAGCAAGTTACCAAGCGCCGAGCCAAGCAGGAATTTGCCGGTCGGATCATGCGCCAGATGCCGCAATAGCGGCACGCCGACGGCATGGCGCTGCAAGGCCGTGTAGCGGCTGAACAGCCGGTCGTTGTTCGCGAGCAGCAGCAATTCATCGACGCCGACGATGAACCGGTCGGGATCGAGCCGATGGCCATTCCCGGCATCGATGTTGATGTGCCAACCGCAGTTGGCGGTATGCTCACTTTCGAAGAAGTTGAAATCGCCGTCGATCTCGTAGATCGCGTCGCATAACTCAGATCTGACCATCTCGGCATCGTCCAGGGGCAGGGGAGGGGTCAGCAATTCTACGCCTGCCAGGCGATCTTCAGGCCAGTTCAGTGGATCGAGCCCATATTCAGGGACGACATAAAAGCCGGGCTGCTTCGGGGTTCCGGATGGGGCGGACCAGGCGCGGCCTGTCCGGTCCCGCAATTTGGCCGCGAATGCTCGGCAGAAGGCGGGCGAGGCCTCGTCCATGGCCTCTCCTTCGCGCAGCTCTCTCTCAAAACGAGGCTCGCCGAGGTCGCCAAGAATGACTTCCAGCTCGAAGCCGGCACGCCAGGAAGGGGTTTCGGACATGGTCGGGAAGGTAAATCAATTGCCGGGCGTGTAAACGCACGAGCGGAGTTGCCATTAATTATGGCACAGAAGCCCTTCCACCGGACGCTGCGATGACATCAACTTTGGCAGCCGACAGATGGCGTTTCCCTGCGATAGA
>DDNW01000080.1:3464-3863 GCA_002341345.1 Erythrobacter sp. UBA2510 | reverse complement strand
TGCGCCTTGGCGGCGGCGCGCTCGGCCATGTCGAGCGCCTGCGCGCGGCCCTGCGCCGCCATCAATGCGGTGAGATCGGCAAGCTGCTGCGACTGCAACGCGACGAGCTGGTTGCCTGCCTGCGCCGCCTGGAGCGCGCCGGTCGCCGACTGGCTTGCGGTGACGAGCCGTTCGAGGCTGGCGCGCGAGCCGTCGATATTGCCGACCACGCCCGCCTGGACCTTGAGCGCGTCCTCGAACGCCGCGACGCTGGTCTGCCACCGGCTCTGCGCATCGGCGACCAGCTGACGATCCGAGCCCGACAGGTTCGAACCGCGATAGGTCTGCGCGAACGCCTGGTCGATCTGCTGGACATCGTAGGCGAGCCGCTGTGCCTGGCCGAGAAGCTGTTGCGTGCGC
>DDNW01000080.1:2969-3225 GCA_002341345.1 Erythrobacter sp. UBA2510 | reverse complement strand
CTGGTTGTTGATCTGTTCGAGCGCGCGAGCGGCCTGGAGCACGTTCTGCGCGTAATTGGTCGGATCCTTGACGATCATCTGCGCCTGCGCGGGCGTGTCCAAGGCGGCAACGCCGAGCACGCCGGTGGTGGCGAGGACGCCGGCCATCAGGGCACGGCGCAAGAGGAGCTGGGTCATAGCTGGGGTTCCTTTCCGGATTGGGGGCGCGCGTCTTCCCGGTCACGCGCCGGCGATGGGGGTGGAGGTTCGGGAAGGC
>DDNW01000080.1:2579-2766 GCA_002341345.1 Erythrobacter sp. UBA2510 | reverse complement strand
CTGGGGGTGGAGGTTCGGGAAGGAGGTCGATCGCCCAGGCGCAGCCACGGTGACGAAGCCATTCAGCGGCGAAGGCGGTTTTGCCATTCGCCTCGATCAATTCGGCGATCGTCAGTTGGTCGGTCTTCGACGAGGCGGCGGTGAACGCCAGCGCCACCTCACCTAGCCCCAGCTCGAACAGCCGGTT
>DDNW01000080.1:2137-2385 GCA_002341345.1 Erythrobacter sp. UBA2510 | reverse complement strand
CGCCGCGACTGGCAGTAATAGTCGCGCTTTGGCGTCGCGCGGCTCAGGATCTCGATCTGGCGCGCGTTCAATCCGAACCGCTCGTAGATGGCCGCGATCTGAGGTTCGAGCGCGCGCTCGTTGGGCAGGAAGATGCGTGTCGGGCAGGACTCGATGATTGCAGGCGCGATTGCAGATGTTTCGATGTCTGCCAGGCTTTGGGTGGCGAAGACCACGCTCGCGTTCTTCTTGCGCAGTGTCTTGAGCCA
>DDNW01000080.1:1445-1878 GCA_002341345.1 Erythrobacter sp. UBA2510 | reverse complement strand
CCTCGATCCGGTGGAAGAGATAGGACAGGACTGCGGCCGCCGAACCGGCACCGACCAGGCCTTCGGTCTCGAATGCTTGGACCGAAGCTTCGCCGAGATGCTCGGCCTCGGCATCGAGCAACCGGCCCCACGGCCCGCCGATACAATAGGGTGCAAGCGCCTGCTTCAAATCCTGGCTCTGGAGCAGGACGGCGAGGCCGGTCAGTGTGCGCTCGGGCACCGGCGCGCTGGCGAGCGAGCCCAGCGCCGACCAGATATGCTCTTTGGCCTGCGGATCGACCGCCACGGCCTCGCCGGCAAGGATCGCGGCGAGCCATTCGGCAGCCCAGGCGCGCTCGGCCGGATCGTCGATCCGCACCAAGGGCTGCAACTGCACGCCCTCGCCCGACTCGTCTGCGAGCATGCCGCCCAGATCCTGCCAGTCGCCGCCCAT
>DDNW01000080.1:0-1290 GCA_002341345.1 Erythrobacter sp. UBA2510 | reverse complement strand
AACGCGAGCAGCACCGACTTGCCCGCGCCGGTCGGGCCGACCACCAGCGTATGCCCGACATCGCCGACGTGAAGGGAAAACCGGAACGGGGTCGAGCCTTCGGTCTTGCCGTAGAGCAAGGGGGGAGCGTCGAAATGCTCGTCCCGTTCCGGCCCCGCCCATATAGCTGACAGGGGTATCAGGTGGGCGAGATTGATGGTCGAGATCGGGGGCCGGCGGACATTGGCGTAGGTGTGGCCGGGCAGGCTTCCCAGCCACGCCTCGATTGCGTTCATGCCCTCGGGGATCACGGTGAAGTCGCGCCCCTGGATGACCTTTTCGACGAGTCGCAGCTTTTCCGCTGCAATGGCGGGATCGCGGTCCCACACCGTTACGGTGGCAGTGACATAGGCCATGCCGGCATAGTCGGCGCCCAGTTCCTGGAGCGCGGTGTCGGCATCGGCCGCCTTGTTCGAGGCGTCGCTGTCGAGCAGCGTCGACGCCTCGTTGGTCATGATCTCCTTCAGGATCGCGGCGACCGATTTGCGCTTGGCGAACCATTGCCGCCGGATCCTGGTCAGCAGCTTGGTCGCATCCGACTTGTCGAGCATGATCGCGCGGGTCGACCAGCGATACTCGAAAGCGAGCCGGTTCAACTCATCGAGCAGACCGGGAAAGGTGGCGCTCGGAAAGCCGGTGACGGTGAGCGTGCGCAGATGATGCTCGCCAAGGCGCGGTTCGAGGCCACCGGTCAACGGCTCGTCCACGAGCAGCGCGTCGAGGTGCATCGGGGTCTCGGGCACGCCCACGCGCTGGCGGCGGGTCGAGATCGTCGAGTGCAGATAGGTCAGCGTTTCGGCGTCATTGAGCCAGCGGACCTCGGGCACGAAGCCTTCGACGAGATTGAGCACGCGGTCGCTGCGATCGGTGAAGCCTTTCAGAAGCTCCCACGGATCGACGCCTGAGGTCGAGCGGCCTTCGTAAAGCCAGCTCTCCGCCCGCGCGGCGTCCTCGGCGGGCGGCATCCACAGCAAGGTGAGAAAGTACCGGCTCTCGAAATGCGACCCCTCTTCCCGGAACTGCTCGCGCCGCTCCATATCGACAAGCGCCGAAACCGGATCGGGGAAGGTGCTTTCGGGATAATCGAGCGCAGGCGTGCGCTGCGCCTCGACGAAGATCGCCCAGCCCGAACCGAGCCTATGCAACGCGTTGTTGAGCCGCGCGGTGGTGGCGACGAGTTCGGCAGGCGTCGCGCTGTCGAGATCGGGACCGCGGAACTTCGCGGTGCGCTGGAACGAGCCGTCCTTGTTG
>DDNW01000122.1:17830-18492 GCA_002341345.1 Erythrobacter sp. UBA2510 | reverse complement strand
GTTCGAGCAGCTGGTCGCGCTGGTCGAGCAATGCGGCGCGGTCGCTGCTGCCACTGCCTGCGCGCGTCAGGCGCAGGTTCACGCGGGCCAGTTCGCTGCCGATGACATTGGCACCGGAGACCTGCGCTTCCGCATCGAAACGCAGGCCTTCACCCACTGCCTCGAACCCCGATGCGGTGATGTTGAACTTGTTCGCCAGCGTCTCGGCTTCGGCCACGACCGCAGCGCGGCGCGACGGGTCCACCGGATCGCTCGAAAGCTGCTGCAGCACCGCTTCGAATTCGACGATCGAATTGAATACGCCCGACTGTTCGAGCGCGCTTTCCATGTTGCGCAGGCCCTTCAACTCGACATCGGCGCGCTGCAGTTCGCCCGAGGTGCGGCGCACCTCGCCCTGGAGGAAGGAATCGGCGTTGCGGCGAATTTCCGCGATGCGGGCGCCCGACAGCGAGATATCGCCGATCTGGCCGGCCCCGCCCGAGGCCGCGACCTCTTCGATCCGCAAGCTGCGACGGACATAGCCATCGCTCGATGCGTTGGCGATGTTCTGCGCCGTCACATCCAGCGCGCCGCGCGCCGCGCGCGCGCCGCTGGCGGCGATCGAGAGGAGGTCGGATGCCATCAGTCGCCACCTTCCGGCAGGAACCGGGCAAGCTGGGTTT
>DDNW01000122.1:0-17710 GCA_002341345.1 Erythrobacter sp. UBA2510 | reverse complement strand
GCGCGCCGGCAAAGCCAAGCTGGCCGGATTCCGCAGTGACTTCGGCAAAGCGCGCATCGCGCATCTCGCGGAAGGTATCGTCGCTTTCGCCGAACAGGTCGTTGCCGCCGAAATCGGTGCTCCGCGCGCTCGACAGCATCTGCCGCAGCAGGATGGCTTCGAACTGCTGTGCCGCTTCGCGTAGCTCGCCCCGGATGGGGGCCGCCTCGCGCTCGGGCAGCACGCTCGCGCCTGCCAGGTTGATCGGATAGGACGTCATATGATCACGAGCTCCGCGGTCAGCGATCCGGCCTGTTTGAGGCCTTCGAGAATAGCCACCAGATCGGCCGGGCTGGCACCGAGCGCATTGAGCGCATCGACGACTTCGGCCAGCGAGGCGCCGGGCCCCACGCGCGACACGACGTTTTCTTCCTGTCGGGCAGTGATGGTGCTGTTGGGTTCGAGCGCGGTCTGTCCGCGCGAAAACGGTTCGGGCTGGACCACGGCGGGGTTTTCGTCGATCCGCACGACCAGGCTGCCGTGGCTGATCGCGGCGGGTGCCAGCCGCACCGCGCTCGAAATCACGATCGTGCCGGTCCGGCTGTTGATCACGACCCGGGCCGCGCGTTCGGCCGGATTGATGTCGAGCATCTCGATCTGGGCCATGATTTCCGCACGCGTGTTTGCGCCCGGCGGCAACATCAGCGCGAGCGTGACGCCGTCCTCGACCTGCGCCATGCCGGGATACACCGCATTGATGGCATCACGGACGCGCGAGATGGTAAGGAAATCGGCCTGGTAGAGATTCCAGCGCAGAACTTCGGTGAAGTCGAAATTGCTCGCCACCGCCTGTTCGACGGTCGCCCCGTCGGCGATCCGGCCCACGGTGGGGACGTTGACGGTCAGCTTCGAGCCATCCTGCCCGGACACGCCGAGACCGCCGACAGCGAGGTTGCCCTGCGCCATCGCGTAGATCTGGCCATCCGCACCATAAAGCGGGGTCATCACCAAGGCGCCGCCGCGCAGCGACTTGGCCTTGCCCATGGTCGAAACGGTCACGTCGATCCGCTGGCCCGGCTTGGCGAAGGCGGGGAGTTCGGCCGTAATGATAACCGCAGCCGCATTCTTGAGGCCCGGGCTCACGCCCGGTGGTAGCTGCAGCCCGAGCCTTCCCGAAATACCGCGCGCGGCCTGAGTCAGATATTCCAGATTGTCGTCACCGCTACCGTCCAGCCCGACCACGATGCCGTAGCCGGTCAGCTGGTTCGAGCGCACGCCCTGGAACGCCCCGATGTCACGAATGCGTTCCGCCTGGGCAGGGCCTGCCGCCGTAAAGATGGCACACAGAACGAGCAAGAAGGACTTTAGTGAGGACATTTCGCACCTCGATCAGAATGGGGTGATCATGTTGAAGAACCGGCTGAGCCACCCTTCGTGACCAGCGCGCTGGATCGAACCGTTGCCGGCATAGATGATGCGGGCATCGGCCACACGACTGGAGAGAATCCGGCTATCCTCGTCGATATCGGAAAGCCGCACGATGCCAGAGAACTGGATCCATTCCTCTCCCTGGCTAAGCGTCATACGCTTTTCGCCGCGCACAAGCGCCGTCCCATTGGGCCGGACCTCAGCGATAGTCACGGTAAGCTGGCCGGACAGGGAATTCGACTGGTTCGCCTTGCCCTGTCCCTTAAAGGATGAATTGCCAGAGGCGGAAAGCGCATCCGGGCTGAGAATGCTGAACGGCCCGGACGCGGGTGGCGTCAGACTGAAGCCGCCATCGCGAGCAGTGTTCGAACCCGCTGCTTTCGTCGTGCTGGTGGATTCCACCAGCAGGATTGTGAGCGGATCGCCGACCGCTCGCGCGCGGTTGCCGGTATAGAGGGGTGCATACCCGGTACTGGCCTGGAAGATGCCGCCATTCGCGCGATCAACCGGCAGCGCGACCGGTGTAGGGGGCAACGCGGCGGCAAACCCGGCTGAAGGCTTCTCGCTCATGCAAGCGGACGTCATTGCGCCAAGCAAGGCGACGGAAGCGATGATGCTGAATTTGGTCATGTCATCACATCGTCTGATTGGCGTTGCGCAGCATTTCGTCGACTGCGGAGATCATCTTGGAGTTGATCTCGTAAGCGCGCTGGCACTCGATCATGTCGACCAGCTCCTCCACCACGTTGACGTTCGATCCTTCGAGCATGCCCTGCCGGATATTGCCCCGGCCCGATTCCCCGGGAGTGCCGACCAGTGGCGCCCCGCTGGCTGCGCTTTCGAGCAGGAAGTTTTCACCGGTCGCCTGCAATCCGGCAGGATTTGTGAAGGAAGCGAGCTGGAGCTGGCCGAGTTCGGAAGGCTCCGCGCCGTCGCTCGTCGTGGCCGATACGGTGCCGTCGGCCGCAACCGAGATCGCGAGCACGCCTTCCGGCACGGAAATGGCTGGCTGCACCCGATATCCCTGCGCCGTAACCAGTTCGCCTTCGGCTGAAACGGTAAAATTGCCAGCCCTTGTATAGGCCAGCTGCCCGCCGGGCATTTCGACCTGGAAATAGCCTTCTCCGTCCAGAGCCAGATCCAGCGCGTTTCCGGTATTGGTCAACGTGCCTTGCGAGACGATGCGGCTGGTCGACTGGATGGCGACGCCTGTCCCCAGGTTGAGCCCCGTGGCATAGGCCGTCTCGGAACTGGACTGCTGTCCGGCGACGCGCATGTTCTGGTAGGCGAGCGTAGCGAAATTGGCCCGCTCGCGCTTGAAGCCCGTCGTCCCGACATTGGCGAGGTTGTTGGCGATGACACGCATGCGCGTGTCTTGCGCCTCGAGCCCGGTGCGGGCCACTTGAAGAGCAGAATTCGGCATTGGTCAGTTTCCTTCCAGGATCATTCAAATTCGCATCAGGTTCGCGCCGCCCTCATCCAGCTCCTTGGCTGTGGCGACGAGTTTGGTGCGCATTTCGAAGAGGCGCTGGGCCTCGACCATTTCGACAAGGATCTGGGTCATATCGACGTTCGACTGTTCGACTGCTCCGCTATGGACACGGCCCTCCTCGTCCTGCGGAAGGACGCCGCCGTCCCGGACCCGGAACAGGCCATCCAGCCCCTTGGCAATCGAGCTGCCTTCCCAGCTGACGAGCTTGATCCGGTCGACAGCTACGGGTGGTGCCTCGGGCGTATCGCCATCGGCCGTAAAGACTGTTCCATCCGGCCCTATGGTCACCAGGCCGCCAGGCGGCACGGTGATCGGGCCACTCGACCCGATGATGGGCCAACCGTCGCCATTCACGAGTGATCCGCTGGCAGTGACCGAAAGATCGCCTCTACGCGTATACGACTCGGTTCCATCCTTTGCCTGGACTGCAAGAAGGCCATTGCCTTCGATCGCAATGTCCAAATCGCGGCCTGTCTCGATGAACGATCCAGTCGACATATCCACACCGTCTATGCCGGTACGGACCATGGTTCGGCCCTCCAGCGCGTTCGGGCTTGCAACGCGCACCGGTGTCGAATGGAAGGTCTCTGCGCGAAACCCGATCGTCTGGGCATTCGCCAGATTGCTGGCGATCGCGCCCTGGCGGATCAAGGAATCGTTCATGCCCGAGACGGCGGTGTAGATGAGCCTGTCCATGGCGATCAGGTCCGCAGGTTGATCACGGTTTGTGAGATCTGGCTTGCCGTATCGATCGCCTTGGCGTTGGCTTGGAAGTTGCGCTGCGCGGTGATCAAGGCCACCAGCTCCTCGGCGATGTCAACGTTCGAACGCTCAAGCGATCCGGCGAAAAGCCCTCCAAACTTGCCTTCGCTGGGGTTGCCATATTCGGGTGAGCCAGAAAGGCCGGTGGCCTGCCAGTTGGACGATCCGACCTGCTTCAGGCCAGTCGGTGAGACGAAAGTGGCTAGACTGATTTTCCCAATGACCTCGGTCGTACCATCGTCAAACGAAGCGGAGACGTTGCCGTTTTCGCCAATCGCGACACCGGCAAAACTGGCACCAGCAGCGTTCGTCGCCGGAAGCATGATATCTCCAGGCGTTGTCGAGGTCGGAAGGCCAGCGGCATCGACAGCGAAGCCCTGCAGGCGATTGTCGGACCCGTCGGTGAGATACCCGGCTTCGTCGATGGTGAAACTGCCGTTGCGGGTAAAATAAGTTTCACCGGTCACGCCCGAACGGGTCGTGAAGAAGCCGAGACCGCCGATAGACACGTCCAGCGCCGAGCCCGTCTGCTCGATCGGGCCGACGGAGAAATTCTGGGTAATGCTTTCGACCGCAGAGCCCACACCCTGGATCATCTTCGGATTGGTGATCGCCGATCCGGCCACCACATCGGCAAATTCGGTGCGGCTCTTCTTGAAGCCGGTGGTTTCCGCATTTGCGATATTGTGAGCGATGACACCCAGGTCGACCTGAGCATTTTTCATTCCATTGAGAGAAGTATAGAATGACATGGGTACTTTCCTTCCTTGAAAAAATTGTCGAGCTGTATGTTTACAGAGCGGCTTGCGTCCCATCCGGTTCGGCTGACTGAGTTTCGACCGTTTTCATCTGCAGTTCGATCAGCGCGTCGAGCTTGCTCGAAATCGAGGACAGGGTGTTGCCCATCTCAGAGATCCCGGCGAGCGAGGAGAACTGCGCCATCTGCGCGAGCATTTCCTTGTTATCGACGGGGTCAAACGGATCCTGCTGCTGCATCTGCACAGTGAGCAGCTTGAAGAAATCGCCCTGGCCCAAGGAGGCAAAACCGCTCGAAGCGGTGCCTGCAGGCACGGGTGCATAGGTGCTGACGGATTCTATGGTCATTTTATCCTCATCGTTTCGAGCATGAGCTGTTTGGCGGTCTGCAATGCCTCGACCATGTTTTGATATTGGCGGGCGCTCTCGAGCATCTCGACCATCTCGGCATTTTCATCGACGGGCGCCTCGAACACATTGCCCTCCGCATCGGCCATTGGGTTGCCCGGATCGTAGCGTTTGACCGCAGAGACATCGCTGCGGATGACCGCGCTGACGCGGACGGTCGAAAGGCCGCTCGCCTGATCAAGCTCCTCAGCGAAAATCGGGCGCATCGGGCGATAGGCGCTGCTTTCCTCGCCGGTGACGCTGCCCGCATTTGCGAGGTTTGACGCGGCGGCGTTCATCCGCACGAGCTGCGCCGACATGGCGCTTTGCGCGACGTTAAAGAGGCTCATGGCTCCGGACATGATCAATCGCCCTTCATTGCGCGGGTGAGCGTTTCGACACGGCCGCGGATGAAAGAGAGGGTCGCGGAGTACGCGACGGCGTTTTCCGCAAAGGCAGTCTGCTCGGTTGCCATCTCCACGGTGTTGCCATCGAGACTGGGCAGGACCGGCACGCGATATAGTGTCGCGCCGTCGGCTGCCCGGTCGCTGTCGGCGCCGTCCAGGCGGGCGCGCAGGGCCATCGAGAAATCGATGTCGCGGGCCTTGTATCCAGGCGTTCCGGCATTGGCGATGTTGGAAGCCAGCAGGCCCATGCGCTGTGAACGCAGTTCAAGGGCGGCACCATGAATTCCAAAGATACTATCGCTCATAACTCTCACTCCATGTGTACGGCCAAAAACAAAGCAAGCAGCGTGCCAAAAATAGAATATTATTTATTTTCATTCATTTAAGTGGTTTTTTGCCACTCTAATGGACAGACCACCGAATGCTCGCAGCGAGCAAGGCGGCAATTCCTTGCCGTGGCGGCAAGTACTCGCCGCAAGTCCGCGAAAATTTGCCGTCTGCCGCTGAATTTTTCACGGGCCTGCCGTCTTTGATCGTGAAAGGACTTCCATGACCGATTACTTGAGCCTGGTTGATGGCGTATCAGCTGCGATAGTCCTGGGGGGAACGACTCTGGCGACCCTGCTACGTTGCGGCCCCGCAAATTGCTGGCTGGCCGTGAAGTGCCTGTTCGGAACGATGGGGCCGCGATTCGATGCCGATGAGGCCCGGACCGAACTCGCATTGCAGATCCAGGCCATTCAGCGAGACGGAATCTTCCGCGCCGAACCGCATCATTTTGCAGACCGGGAGTTTAACGAGATGGCCGACTCTCTTTTCGCCAGTCGCTCGCTCGAGGCCTTGCCGTCGCAGCACCAGAGGCACATGGCGGACCGCCTCACCGCCAGCCGTGCTGCGGCGAACGCCTTCCTGGCGGCTGCCGATCTCGCCCCGGTCTTCGGACTGGCCGGAACCTTGATTGCCCTGAGTCAGCTTACCGGGGGAGCGGCAGCTGGATCATCGCTATCGGCCAGTATACCCACCGCAATTACCACGACACTTTACGGCTTGTTGGCAGCCAATCTTCTGTTCGCACCTTTGGCCCAGCTCATACTGCGTCGCTCGCAGGCCGAAGAAACTGAACGACAGGCCCTGATCGACTGGTTGACCAGAACGCTGGCGAGCGGAAACCTGAAGCTCAAACCGCCATCCCAAAGAGCGGTGGCATAGTCATGGATCGCGGCAATGGCTGGCTGACGACGCTGACCGACCTGTCCATAATCCTGTTCATGGTAACGGCGGCAGACCTCGCCAATACGGAACCTGCCGATGGTCCGGCGGCACCCCATACGCAGGTCGTCACAGCCGACCAGCCGGTGGCGATCTTTCGTCCGCAACCCGACGGTGCATCGCTATCTGAATGGCTTGCAGCGCAGCAGCAAGATGCTCGCCTGCGCCTTACAATCATGGTCCGCTACGGCGCCGGGGAGCGGCAGGCTGCCCTGGAAACTGGACTTTCGCTAGTCCGGCAAGCCGAATTGGCCGGCAGATCCGCGCGCCTCATTGTCGAGGAAGGGCCGCAGAGCGAGGTCTTGGCGGTACAGGCGTATGACAACGATCGGCGAACCATGGCACGCAACTTGCTTGGCAATAATCATGACGCCATTCAGGAGGATGAAACATGATTGCCAAAATGGGTATCACGCTATTGGCGCTGGCCGCGACATCTCATCCAGTGCACGCCACCGGATTTGAAGACCTAGCCGGGATCGAGCGGCAGGTTGCCATCTATGCCGGGAGCAGCACTGGAGACCCGGGCGACGTGCTCGTCCCGATAGATCGCCGCCTGAAACTCGCCGCATGCCCGGTAGCCAAAGACTACGCCTGGCATGGTCAGCGGCGCGATGTCGTCCGCGTATCCTGTCCAACGGCCGGCGGGTGGAGAATCTTCGTGCGCCTGGTGCAGCAGCAACAGGACATGGCCCTGTCTCAGCCGGTGGTCCATCGCGGCGACGAGGTGACCGTCACGCTTAATGCGCCCAGTTTCAGCGTCTCCCGCTCAGGTGAAGCGCTCGAAAGCGGGGCTGTGGGCGAATGGGTCCGCGTTCGCGTCGGCAAGGACCAAGAGCGCCGTGCACGGGTTTTGCGTCCGGGTACGGTCGGCATGATGTTGCCGTGAGGCGGCAAAATTTCTCCTTACCGCTTAATATTTGCCCCAAGGTGCCGTTCTGTTGGATGAGAAGCATTTTTGGAGCAGTAAAATGCGACCAGTTGAAATCCCGCCATCACGCCTGATGCGCGCGACGGAGCGCGTGGTCCCAGTTGAAAAGACCCGTCCTGCAGATGCGGTGGCGAAGGGCGACAAGGATGTCCAGGTTTCACTTGGCAAGGGCCTGGATGCAGGCGTCTCGCCGATCGACCATGAGCGAGTCGAACAGATCCGTCAGGCCATCGAAACCGGTACCTATCCGCTGGTTCCCGCAAAGATAGCCGACGCCATGATTGCTGCCGGCATCATGTTGAGGAATTCGAAGTGACGATCCAGACCGACATAAAACAGTCCCTCCGGCAAATGCTTGCCGTGATGGAGCAGGAACGGCAAGCGCTTGCCGCTATGGACCTGCAATCGATCGTCGAGTGTGCGGCAAGCAAATCCGCGCTTGGTGACAGGTTGCAGGCGGCGGCCAACGATGATCTTGACGAGGAATCGCTCAGCCTGATCGACGCCGCCCGGCGCCTGAACGAGGTAAACCGGCAAGTCCGCAACCTCGTCGCGGCGAATGTGTCGGCTCGACTCGACGCGCTGACAGGAGCGGCATCGGTCTACCGGGCGCAGGGCACGCGCGGGTCGCATCGCCCGGTCGCGGCCAATCCGCGAGCCTGATACCAAACTGGCACGGCTCTTGCTGGAAACCTTCGGAAGATTGACCGGAGGTAACGGTGAGCGAAGTAAATGCAATTGGAGCGCCGGACGTGCGGACGTCAATCGCCCGTGCTTCGCAGGCGACAGGCGTTGATTTCAATTATCTGCTGGCACAGGCCAAGCTGGAGTCCAATCTCGATCCGAACGCCCGAGCCAACACGTCCAGCGCGGTCGGCCTTTATCAATTCATCGGTAGCACCTGGCTCGAGACGCTTGATCGGCACGGCGCCAAGCATGGCCTGAACTGGGCAGACAACGCGATTGTCGACAGCGCAGGCGGTCCCAGGATCGCCGATCCACACCTGCGATCGCAGATCATGAATCTGCGTTACGATCCGGACACCTCTGCGCTGATGGCTGCCGAACTGGCGAGCGACAATCGGAACGAATTGCAGGCGTCGCTGGGACGCGAGCCCGACCATGCAGAACTGTATCTCGCGCACTTCATGGGCGCACAAGGTGCCAGCCGTTTTCTGAACCATCTGGCCGACAATCCGGCGGCTTCGGCAGCGGCCTTGTTTCCCAAGCAGGCAGCAGCCAATCGCGCCATCTTCTTCGATCGGTCGGGCGGAGGGCGATCGCTGGGCGAGGTCATGGACCTGTTTCGTGGTCGCCTGAGCAAGGCGATCAACCAGCCTGCAGACGTGCTTGCCGTCCCGACCGCTGCACAGGATCGTTTGGTAGCCCCCGCGCAGCATAACCCGGGCTCCCGAATGGGGCCTGTGGAGAGCGAGTTTCATGAAACGGCCGCTGCGCTCGCAGCCCGCCCCCGCCCGTCCATGGTCAGCACGCTACGTGAGACCTTCGGCGCCGACGCCGAGGATGCCGGCACGCTGCCTAAGCACGTCAAATCCGCCTACGCCAAATTCGAGGCCTTCAAGCTATGAACCTCCTGCCATTTCCGAATGTTGCGGCATTTGCGTTGCCGCTGGGAATTCTTACCATCATCCTCCTGATGATCATGCCGATCCCGGCACTGGTCCTCGACGCTTTCTTCGTCCTCAACATTGCCTTGTCCGTGGCCGTCTTGATGGCGGCGATGAATGCGGAAAAGCCGCTGGACTTCTCCTCCTTTCCGTCCGTCTTGCTGTTCGCCACGCTGCTGCGCCTGGCCCTCAACGTGGCGTCGACGCGGATCGTCCTGGTTCGCGGGCACGAAGGCGGCTCTGCGGCCGGTCACGTTATCGAGGCATTCGGTGCCTTTCTCGTCGGCGGCAATTTTGCGGTCGGCCTGTTCGTCTTCCTGATCCTGATGGTCATCAACCTGGTGGTCGTGACAAAGGGCGCGGGCAGGGTCTCCGAGGTTTCCGCCCGTTTCACGCTGGATGCCTTGCCGGGCAAGCAAATGGCGATCGACGCTGACCTCGCGGCCGGGTTGATGACGGCGGACGAAGCCAAGGCCCGCCGCCGCGAAGTCGCGACCGAGGCCGACTTCTATGGTTCGATGGACGGCGCGAGCAAGTTCGTGAAGGGCGACGCGGTCGCTGCGTTGCTGATCCTTGGCCTGAACGTGATAGCCGGTTTCAGTCTGGGCATGTTCAGTCATGGGCTGGACGCTGCCACGGCCGCCGAACGATATGTCACGCTGGCGGTTGGCGATGCGCTGGTCGCGCAGGTACCGGCTCTGCTGCTTTCGATTGCCGCCGCAGTGATCGTGACCCGCGTCTCGGACAGCCGGGACCTGTCTGGTCAGATCGGTGCGCAGTTTGCCAATCCGCAAATCTGGCTGCCGGTCGCCTGCATCCTGTGCGTCATCGGCCTCATACCTGCCATGCCGCAGACGATATTCCTGCCCGCAGCCGCCCTTGCTGGCCTGATATGGTGGAATTTGCGCAAGCGCGCAAAACAGCCTCAGGAAGTCCTTGAACCGCTGCCGAAACCCGATCCGTCGAAGATCTCGCTGGATGAGGTGAGCGACAATACCCTCGTCACGATCGAGGTTGGCTACGGGCTCGTTCACCTCATCGACGACCGCCACGGCTCGCCACTAGTCTCGAGGATTACGGGCGTGCGCAAGCAATTGTGCCAGGAACTCGGCTTCATCGTCCCGCAGTTCAGGATCCGCGACACCTTCGAGCTTTCCCCCGACGAATATCGCATCATGCTGGGCGGAGTTCCGCTCGGCGGCGACAGGGTCCTGCCGGACAAGGTTCTGGCCATCGATACCGGCGACAAAGCGGTGGGCGCTGGCTTGCCGGGCGAACCGGCCCGAGATCCAAGCTTCGGTTGTCCGGCGGTGTGGATTGATCCGGGCCAGAAGGACCATGCGGTCGCGCAAGGTTACCTGACTGTCGATGCCGGAACGGTGATCGCGACGCATCTTAACCAGCTGTTGAGCCAGCAGCCCGAGCAACTGCTCGGCCCCGACCAGGTCCATGACCTGCTGATGGGCGTGAAGGAACACGCAGCCCAGCTTGTCGAGACGATCTATCCGCAACCTCTCACGCTCGCGGCCATCACGCGCATTCTGCGCGCCCTGCTGAAGGACGGCATTCCGATCAGTCACCCGCAACCGATTTTTTCAAGCCTCAGCGATGGGGTGCAGGCGACGCTGGATCACAATGTGCTCGTAGACCAGGTCCGCGCGAGTCTGGGCGCCCTGATCGTGGGGAAGGTTTGCTCGCCCAGCCAGCCACTGCCGGTGATCACGTTGGACGCCAGACTCGAAGGCACGATCCTGCAGGGGCTTACCGATCCAACCTCTGGCGAGCCGGTGCTCGAGCCGGAGCTGGCGCGCAATATCGGTGAGCGCATCGCTTCGCTCGCCAACGGACGCCCTGCAGGCAGCTGCCCGCCTGCCCTGATTGTCCAGCCCGGCACGCGCAGGGCCATGACCGCGCTGCTCAGGATGCGCGCACCTTCCTGCCTGGTCCTGTCGATCGCAGAGCTCCCCCAAAACCAGCCCATCGAAGTCCTCGATGTGATTGGTGCGGAAGCCGGCGGCGACCTGCCCTCCCAAGCCACACGGAATCACATTGAGAGCATAGCAGCATGATCAACCAACAACGCAGCTCCGCAACTGCCCGCGCCTATTCGGACCCGGCAGCGGAAATCCTGGAGAACTTCACGCCCATGGTCCGCAAACTCGCCTGGCATCTTCACGGCTCCGCATGCTCCGACATCGAGCCGGAGGACCTCATGCAGGTGGGACTCATGGCGCTGACCGAATGCGCAAAGCGGCATGTCGGCCCCCAGGACGCGAGCTTTGCCGCCTATGCGAAGATTCGCGTGAAAGGCGCGATGATCGACCAGCTAAGGCGCTCCGCCCCGCTTTCTCGCGGGGCGATGAGGCATCGCAGGGACATCAGGAATGCCGAGGCCCGGCTTTTCGGATCGCTTGGGCGCACTCCCAATAACGCGGAGCTCGCCGCTGAACTTGACATGACGCCCGCCGAACTGGAGCAAATCCGCGCCACGTGTGAACCGATCGAGTTCGAGACGATCGAAGAACGCTATTCCGATGCCGACATCGCTTTCCGGGACCAGTCGGAAGACGCTTTCGGATTGCTGGCCGAGCAGCAGAGCCGGGAAGCATTGATCGCGGCGATCACGAATATACCCGACCGGCAGAAGCTGGTTATCCAGCTCTATTTCGTCGAAGAACTCAATCTCGCCGAAGTTGCCGAGGTACTTGGCGTCTCGGTGCCGCGCGTGCACCAGATCAAGGATAAGGCGCTCGGATCGCTAAAGGCCGAGCTCAACAACGCCGGGATCAGTGCATCCTTCATTACGGACGGGGAACAGAACCTCCTCTAGGCGGCGTGGACCCCCACGAATTTTCATGAATAATTTGGTTAGATTTATGCAGAATGCATATCTGCCGGTTGATATTCTATTAACCATGAAACAAGAGGTCACTGGGGCAACAACGGGCAATCGGATGTTGGTGGCATCTTCTGAGTTTGATCGTGGACAGCAGGAATCTAAGAACCTGACCCTTCAAGTAGTCCACATCGTTGACGAGAACTTCCGCAATCGCGCGAAGATCTCGATGTCAGTGGTTCAAAGTGGCGGCATAGCCGAAATCTTCGATAGCCTGGAAGAGCTGATCGAAGCGAAGGTCGCTTCGGGCACGATCCTGGCAAATAGCACCTGCGGAAGGCCTCGCGATCTGCTGACGAGGCTGCGCAGGGCAAACATCTTTCTGCCATTGATCCTTTTCGCAGAAGAGAATTTGTCTACAACCCAGATTGTCCGAGCAGCACATGAAGGCGTTGCCGATATTCTGACCTGGCCTTTCACAGGTGACGATGTTCTACTATCCTGCATATACTGCCAGGAATTCATGGCTGGGCAAAGCGACACTATTAGGCGCCGCGAGCAAGCAAGAAATCTCATTGACCAACTAACGTCGCGCGAGCGAGAGATTCTCGAATTAATGATGCACGGCCATTCGAATAAAGAGATGGCTAACCTATTGAATCTTAGCCCTAGAACCGTCGAAGACTATCGCCTGAATTTAATAAAGAAACTGGGCGTAGGTGCCTCAAGCGCCGCGATAAGGATCGGATTGGAAGCAGGGATTTGAATTTCAGACCACGTCGCTTTCCCCGTGTTACAATTAGCGACCGATGGCGGCGCTGATACATTCTGCCCAAATCCCAATGACAGCAAGTGGCGGCGAAGCCGCAACAAAGGGTTTCACGGAAGTATCATCAAGTTGAAGAACCGCCTGCACTCCGCACTGTTCCGATCTGTCAGCGTGCAGCTCGATGGAAACTGACACGACCTCCAAGGCAGCCTGAAGTGTCTCACCTTTGTCGAGCAAGACCTCCAGCTCCGTTTCATTGATCGATGCCGCCGCAAGCGGCGTTCTCCTGATCGCCAAGGGCGCGACCTGCGTCAGATAGTGGGCACGGCGGATTGCCCGGGATTCCGCTTCGCAACTTGCGTCTGTGATCGAGCAAAAACGGCCCAGCTGTTGCACTTGCGCGAACCATACGCTAGAAACTAGCGGTTTCAGTTTACCGCGCCACAAGCTCAAGACCCTCTTTTCTTTATTATTGCGCTAGAGACTCAATACGTCGCAATCACGATTTGGTTCCGTCCTAGACCCTTTGCCTCATAAAGCGCAACGTCGGCCGCTCTCAGGGCCTTGCGCTTGTCCGCATAGGCAAAAACATCAGCTAATCCGGCGGAAAACGTTACGTGGCCTATTGGCTTATTCGTTTTTCGATCGATCATTCGGCGACCTTCCAATTCTCTACGAATACTGTCGAGCAACTCCCTGGCCTGGTGTATCGTCTTGCCACGAAACACCACGACAAACTCTTCGCCGCCATGCCGCGCCACGAAGCATCGCTCCTCGGTGACTCGCAATAGGCTTTGGGAGACTGCCCTCAATACGCGATCCCCAGCGTCGTGCCCGTGAGTGTCGTTGATTTTCTTGAAATGGTCGATGTCGCAAAAGCCGATGACCAGCGGCTCCATCTCCTCACGTGCCTCTGCGTACTCGCTTTCGTAGAGTTTCTCAAAGGCCCGGCGGTTGGGTAGTCCGGTCAGCTCGTCTTCCTCGGCAGACCGCACTGCAACCTCAAGTTTTCGGCGCAGAGACCGGGCTTTCTGCTCGCTTCGGGCCATCTCCCTTTCCATCTCCGAGGTCTTGTCGATCATGACACGAACCAGGCCCAGGAGCTCGGAAACCGGGACATGGATATCCTTCGCGCTGTCGAGCTGCTGGGCATGTCCTTCGAGCGAACTGCCGTAATCCCGGGTCGCTTTGCGAGCCGCAGTGGCCGTAGCCCCGAAGTCAACAAGATGCCGCTCGATCTCCGCGAATTTGCGTTGCAAATCGTCCGAGGTCGTATCCGCCCGATCAGCGTTTCGAACCTGCTTGAGCCATTCAGTGGAGATCGTCTGGCCGAGCGATACCCGATCATCGATCAGCCGGACAATCAGCGGATCGCTATGCGTCACGTAGTCGAAAGCAATGCCCAGTGAAAACGGACAAACACTCAGATCGTGCTGCGCATGGAAATCAGCAATGCCCGCAATGATATCCGCCGATGTTCCCGGCGCCAGCAACCGGATCTGTTCCGCAAGGGCCGAAAGCTGGGATATCTTGGCCGCAGAGGTGCGACCCAAACCAAGCCACCCCAGAATACCCCTGCGTTCTGTGAACGTCATTTGATCTTCAGTAGTCATATTTACCATAACGGTCCGAAGATGCGGAAATTAAGGTAAATTATTACGGCACCGACCCTCTAAGGACGCCGACTTTCGAAGGACGCTAAGCGCCTGTGCTTACGACGGCGATCACGTCAGTCTCGCGCAAGCGCGAATCCGTCACGAACTTCCGTAAAGTCCTTGCGGATTTCTTCCAGGCGTGCCCGATCGAATGACAGCGAGCTGGCGAGTACACTCTTCCTGGCTGCGCCGTAGAATTCGCCGAGCGCGCCGGCCATGTCGTGCTCATGATCGACACCCAGCTGCAAGGCCATGACCGCAGTGAGCGCACGCGTCAGCGAGCGGCTCCGCAAGAGGGCATCCCTGCGCTGATCGGCAACCAGCGCCGCACCCAGAGCATTGACGAACTGGTCATAGCAGACATGCACCAGTTCGGCCGCATTTGCGCCTCTGACGCGGGCGTCGAATTCCACCCGCTGATAGGCGTCATAAGGATCGCGTTTTCGCAGCATCGGATCAGTCGCTCTTGTTCCAGAGGGCGATCTGCGCCTCCAGGAAAGACAAAGTCGATTGGGAGATGCCGATCCGGGTGTCCGCAGCAACGAACTGCTTGGTCAAACGTGCGCGAAGGACTTCCTGCTTTTCGGCGATCTTGGCATTTTCTTCGCTGATCCGGGCTTGCTGGCTGGTGTAGCGGCTGACCGAGCCTGCCAGCGAACCGGGATTGCCCGCCGTCGCGGCATTACGCGAAATCTTGTCGATCGTGGAATAGACGCCATAGAGGCCGTTCGTGAACATCGCCGCGACTGCCTCTGGATCGCGCGCCAATGCTGCCTTCAGCGTCGCATCGGAGAAGCTGAACGTGCCGTCACGGCCAATCGCAAGGCCGAGTTCGGCCAGCGTCGCGGGTGCGCCATCGGCTGCATTCGGCATGATGACGGTGCTGCCGAGACTGGAGAGGCTGCGGCGCAATGCGCGGGCGCCGTCATCACGCGCGAGTTCGCCCGTTTGCGGGTCCATGGCCGCAGAGAGTGCGGCAACAATCTCGTTCAATGCGCTGGTCAGATCGGACATGACCGAGCTGATCGCATCGGCAGGATCGCTGAACCCGATCCTTGCCGGATTACCGATATTGGTAGCGGACAGGGTCAGCGATATGCCCGGAGCGACCTCGCCCGCCTTGTTGGT
This sequence comes from Erythrobacter sp. UBA2510, assembly GCA_002341345.1. GTDB lineage: Bacteria > Pseudomonadota > Alphaproteobacteria > Sphingomonadales > Sphingomonadaceae > Alteraurantiacibacter. The sequence goes on along the minus strand of DDNW01000122.1, from coordinate 2,283 downwards.
CGCCGAGATCATCTCGATCCCGTCGAGCTTGAACCGCGCATCGCCGGACTGCCCCAGCAGCCTTGCCGCGTCACCGCCAATCGGTTCCCATGCGAGTGCCGCCAGCCCTTCCTCGCCGGGCACCTCGGTTGCCTCGATCACGAAACCGTTGGCCGCGCCTTCGGCACCCTTGATCACCAGTTGCGCGCCATTGACCGAATTGGCGACATAGGCCGAAACGTCTGCCCCCGAACTATTGATCGCGGCGGCTATGTCGGACAGTGTCGCACCGCTTGGAATGTCGATCGCAATCGCGTCACGGGCGGGATCGGGCGTGAAGCTCCCCGGCGCCACTTCACCGAAACGCAGGGTCAATGTGCCCGATCCGACTGAATCACCGGCATCCGGGATTGCAGGCCCGACGAGCGTTTGCGCTGAGGCCAGTTCGAGAACTTCGAGCATGTAGTTGCCGGCCGGTGCCGCGGACCCGGAGCGTGAAACCGATGCGATCGAAGGCGCGCTGATCACCGGGGATGGCGCCAGATCGCCATTGCGCACCCTCTCCCCCAGCGCGCTCGACAATTGCAGCACCTGGTTCTTCAGCGTCGAGGCTGCCGAGATCTTTGCATCCAGCACCTCGCTCCTGAGACCGAGCTGGTCGAGGCGCGTCTGGTACTGCGCATCGGCAAGATTTCTCGCCAGCGCCGCCATGTCTATGCCGCTGCCTGCACCAAGCGCCGATACAATCGATGTGGTTGAGCTATCCATGCTATCTAGGACGGTCGGCCAAGCGGGTGTTTAAGTGCTCGCCTGCGGATCGGGCCGCCCTGTCGTGTCGAACCGCATTTCGACGGGCACATATACGAGTGGGACAGCGGGTTTTTCGCCTCGTTTGAGCGAAAGGACGAAAGCCAGCACACTTGCAACGGCCCCATACAGTTCCTCCCGGACCACCTGTCGTTCACGCGTGGTGAAGTAGATCGAACGGGCCAGCGCTGGATAGGACAGGACCGGGACGTTCATCTCTGCCGCCAGTTCGCGGATAGCCATCGCCTTTTCGCCCCGCCCTTTGGCCAGAACTATGGGCGCGGAAGCCCTGGCAGGATCGTACACCATAGCGACCGAGAAATGGGTCGGATTGGTGATCACGAACTGCGCGTCGCGCATGGCCGCCTGCACGCCTCCCATGGCCAGTTCCCTCTGCCGCTGACGCTGGGCCGCTTTCTTTTCGGGCGAACCTTCGGTCTCCTTGTGCTCGTCGCGCATTTCCTGATGGCTCATCCTGAGCCTTGTCTGCCTGCGCCATGCCTGGACCGGCACGTCGATGAAGGCGATCACGATCAGTCCTGCAGTCAGGGCGAAGAGCAGCGAAATGATCGCGTCCCACGCATGCCTGAGCTGCACAAGCAGCGTCCCGTTGGCCAGTTCGCCCATCATCCCGAAATGCGCGGAAGCCCAGAAATATGCCAGCGTACCCAGCAAGCCGACCTTGGCGAGCCCCTTGCCCATCTCGATCCAGCCGGTCGGTCCGAACATTCGTTTGAGGCCGGATAGCGGATTGAGCCGGGAGGCCTTGGGCTCAAGGTTCTGCCGGATGAAACGCCCTTCCGCGAAGACCAGCTGGGAGAAGACCGTGGCTGCCATAACCGCGCAGGCGAGGGTGAAGACCGGAAACAGAACGGCCTTGATGATCGGCAGCACGATGCGCGTGACGGACAGGTCCTCCAGCGCCTCGCGGTTCCAGCTCAGACCGACATAGGCCACCTCTTCGAGGCCAGTCAGCAGCACAGGCCCCTGAAACTTCAGCCAGGCCGCGCCCACGAACACGGCGACAGCCGTGGCCAGCTCCTTGGACCGCAGCACATCGCCTTTGCGCGCCGCGTCCAGGCGGCGCTTCTGGGTCGGGGCAAAGGTCTTTTCGCCGCTATCGCTCATTGGATCAGCAAGCTCGCACTATCGTTCACGGCCATCCGGCTGAGGTCCATCAGCTGGTCGAACAGAAGCGGTGCAGCCGCAATCAAGGCCGCGATCCCGGCAAGCACCCCGGCAGGCAGGCCAAGCGCAAACAGGTTCAGTGACGGTGCCGAGCGGCTGAGCACGCCAGTAACGAATTGTACGAGCAGCAAAATCATGACGACTGGAAGAGCGATCGCCACGGCCAAGGCGAACATCTTGCCGCCGAATTCGACCACCTGGTGAAGGCGATCCGCACCGAGCCAGGTCTCTCCGGGGGGAAACACCCGATAGCTTTCGACGACCAGGGAAAGAAACTGCAGATGCGCGCCGAGCGACAGGAAGATCAGC
>DDNW01000105.1:35996-36189 GCA_002341345.1 Erythrobacter sp. UBA2510 | reverse complement strand
GGGTTGCCGAATTCACCGCTGCGTTCGCCGTCGTCGGCATCCTCGACGGCGAAAGGGGGTGCCTGCTGGAACGGCGATGGCCGCACGATCGAACGGTAGAAGCCGGCGCGCAGCACCAGATCGGTTTGCGGTTCGTACCGCAGGTTGAGGCTGGGCAGCCAGTGATCGTAATTCTTGTCGATCGAGACCGGGG
>DDNW01000105.1:26854-35791 GCA_002341345.1 Erythrobacter sp. UBA2510 | reverse complement strand
CGTCGGGCAGCGTCCCGTCTTCCTCGACCAGCAGGACGTTGTTGCCCACCAGCGTGTTGTCCGTGTGCTCGTAACGCAGGCCATAGACCACGCGCAGGTCCGCGCTTTCCCAGCGGCCGAGCAAATAGCCGGCCATGATGTCTTCAGCGACTGCAAAATCCTCGACCGCGCTGTCGAACGCGCTGTCGATTTCCTGCAATTCGAAATCGCCGAAATTGGCGCGGAAGAAGTCGGACCCTTCGGTGAAACCTGCAACCGGCCCGATACCGGTCAGGCGATAGGTCTGTCCTTCGCCCAGCGCGTCGTTCAGCGTCATGGCGTCGTTTTCGTAGAACTCGACGTTCGCGTCATAAGTCTTGTCGCACCAGCGGCCCTTGAAGCCGACCTGTACGGTGAACTCGCCATTGTCGGCGGCGAAGCGGCGTCCCAGGTCGAACTTGGCGGCCCATTCCTCGTCCTGCGCATCCGACAGCGCGACGAATTCGATATCGTTCAGCGCATAGGCCCTGGGGTCGGTGAAATCGCTCGTCGGATCGGTGACGCTGTAGAGCGGGATGCGCGGATCGGCGAAGTCGAGAGCGACGCCGAAACCTTCTTCCTCATATTCGCGTTCGAATGCGATGGGATCGAGGCTGCCGTTTTCCCGCTCGCTCGATTTTGCCCAGCTCGCGGAATAGTTGGCGAACCAATCACCCCAATCGCTTTCGCCGCCGAAAACGAGCGAACGGATCTTCTGCGATTCGAAGCGGTCCTTGACATCGCGCTCGACGGTAATCGCCGCGTCCTCGTCGGGGTCGGGATCGGTGTCGCTGTAACCGACCGTCCTGCCTGCACCCGTAACGATCGCATCGCCGAGATCGAAGATCAGGCGCCGGCGGCTCTCCTGGTCGTCGAACTGGCTGTAGACGCCGCGGGCATACAGTTCGGTGCTGTCGCCCGCGCGAAGGTCGAGGCCGAGCGTCGCACTGATACGTTCGCGTTCGACATCGTAGTCGCGGTATTCGAGATCCTCGGCATAGATGACGCCGTCGTCCTCCTCCCACCCGTCGGCTTCGATATTGTCGGTCTCGAAGGTGCGGCGGTAATAGCTGACGCCGCCCGAAATGCCGAAATTGTCACCGATGCGGGTGGCGAAATCCAGGCTGCCCTTGGGGCTTATCTCATCGGCGTAATCATTATAGCTGCCTTCAACCTTGGCGGTCAGCAGGCGCGTCTTGCGGTCGAACGCGCTGGTGGTCTCGATCTCGACCGACGCGCCGATCGTGTCGGCATCCATGTCGGGGGTCAGGCTCTTCTTGACCTCGATGCTTTCGATGATGTCGCTGGAGATCACGTCGAGCGCCACTTCGCGCACGTCGCTTTCGGGTGCGGGAACGCGCACGCCGTTGATCGAACTGGCATTGAGGCCGGGCGCCAGCCCGCGCACGGAGACGAAGCGACCTTCGCCCTGATCGTTCAGGATGTTGATACCGGGCAGGCGGCGCAGGCTCTCTGCAACGTTCTGATCGGGGAACTGACCGATCGCGTCGCGGGTCAGCACATCGGAAACTACGTCATTGGCATATTTGCGCGACAGGGCCGAAGACTGGTTAGCGCCCTGCCCCACCACCAGGATCTGCATCGCGTCCTCACCACCGAGGGCAAAGTCAACCGCGACCGTCCCCTCAGCCGGAACCTGCACGGTAATCGTTTCAGCGGGCGCACCGATGTAGCTGGCGGTCACTTCATAGGTGCCGGCAGGCAGATCGGCGATCCGGTAGGAGCCATCACGCGCCGTTACGACCTTGCGGCCCAGCTCCTTGATCTCGACCGTGGCCGATTGCAGTGCCACGGTATCGGTCTCGTCGACGACAGTTCCGGTGACGTCGCCAGCGATGGCGGGGGTGGCGGCGAGGCACAGCGCGGCGAAACTGGCGCCAGCGAGCAGACGGGTCGATTTCATTGATTGCCCTCCATTGGAATGGAGGGGCGGCTAGGGGGCGCTTATGTCGTCGGCGCTACAGTCTGATTGCAGCTGCATGACACCGGCAATTTGTTGCTGCATCGCAACAGGCTCGACCTGCTGGGGCAGACATGAAACAATGCGCTGTCGTATCAAGGCGGCCGAGGGGTCGCATACATTGCCCAGTCGGCAATCAACGGAGCCGACACGCGCGCACGCCACGAAAGGCAGGACCGCCCATGCTCAAGATCTTCTTGTTTGTCGCCGCAGGAGCGGCAATGGCTTGCGCAGCCAGTCTCGCAGATCAGCGCCATCATCGGGCAAAAGCAGCTGTTCGATGATGATGAACATGCGGTTCTGGTGCGGTTCAGTACCGATCTGCCCGCCCGGCACCTTGGTGCAGAAACCTTGCCCCCTGCGCTCATCGCTGACCGTGTTTACCACCGCGATCTTCCGCGAGCGCCAGCCTATTCGGGCGTCCCGGCAAGCAAGGCCATGCGCAGACAATGGCACACGACCTCGTCGCGCTGGTTCAGCATTTCGTGGCGGAAGGTCACGATCCCGCAACCGGGGCGTGAGCGCGAGGCCTTGAGTTCGACCACCTCGCTTGTTGCCCGCAGCGTATCGCCGAGGAAGACCGGCGCGGGCATCGTGACCTTGTCGTAGCCCAGATTGGCGACCAGCGTACCCAGTGTCGTATCTCCGACCGTCAGGCCGATCATCAGCGAGAAGGTGAAAGTGCCGTTGACGAGTATCTGTCCGAACTCGCTCGCCTTGGCCGCCTCGGCATCGAGATGGAGCGGCTGCGGGTTATGGGTCATGGTGGTAAAGAGAAGATTGTCCGTCTCGGTAACGGTGCGGCGGATCGCATGTTCGATCCGGTCGCCGATCCGCCATTCGTCGAAATGCCTGCCACTCATGCCTGTAGCTCCACCCGGGCCAGAAGGGCCTCAACCTGCACCTGCGTCCCTACTTTGACAGACAGCTCAGCCACGATTCCATCGAACGGCGCGGTAAGTGCATGCTCCATCTTCATCGCCTCGATCACCATCAGCCGCTGGCCAGCGGTGACAGCATCGCCCTCTGCCACGTCGAGTGCGATGACCTTGCCCGGCATGGGGGCGAGGATGTCGCCGTCGTGAGCGTGGTGGCCGTGGCCGCTGGAGCGATTGGCAAGCGACAGGATATAGGCTTGCCCGTCCTGGAAACCAATCGCGGTGTCCAGCCCACTCGCATAAGCCTCGGCCGTAAAGCGATGGCTGTCGGGGAAGTCCGCCACATACTCTCCGTCAACGTAGAGACCTTCGCCGTATCGTGGGGCGGCATTCAGGCGAAATCCCGCGACGGAAACGCGCGTTGAAGACGCCTCTCGCAATACGCAGTTGGCCATCGTAATCACGTGCATGGCATCGCGCGCCAGCGAAACCGAAGCCGGCGTCGGAACGGTAAGATTATCGAGATTGCGTTCGATGAGCCCTGTGTCGAGGTCCGCCCCGGTAAATTCATCGACAGCCAGCAGGTGCACCAAAAATGCTGCATTCGTTTTGACCGGCCACACCTCGACCGCTGCGACCGCTTCGGACAGCGCGCCGATTGCCGCTGACCGGTCCGCGCCATGCACCACGACTTTCGCGATCATCGGGTCATAGAATGGTGATATCTCGGCGTCCTCGACAACGCCCGTTTCGATCCGCGCAAAGGCTTCGGGCAGGCGCAGGTGGTCCAGCTTGCCAGTACTCGGCAGAAACCCCTTCGCCGGATCCTCGGCATAGAGCCGTGCTTCCATCGCCCAGCCGTTGATCGACAGCTCGTCCTGTTTCAGCGGGATCGGTTCGCCGCTCGCCACTCGAAGCTGCCATTCCACCAGATCCACGCCGGTGATCTCCTCGGTCACGGGATGTTCGACCTGAAGGCGCGTGTTCATCTCCATGAAGAAGATGCGGTCGGCACGCAGGCTTTCGCTGGCGTCGGCGATGAACTCAATCGTGCCCGCACTCTCGTAATCGACCGCCTTTGCGGCCCGCACGGCGGCGGCGCAGATTGCTGCGCGCGTCGCCTCGTCCATCCCCGGCGCAGGCGCTTCCTCGATCACTTTCTGATGGCGGCGCTGGAGCGAGCAGTCGCGCTCGAACAGGTGGACGACATTACCGTGGCTGTCGCCGAACACCTGCACCTCGATATGGCGCGGGCTGGTGATCCATTTTTCGAGCAGCACCTCATCGTTGGAGAAACTCGCCTTGGCCTCTCGCCGGCAGCTGGCGAGCGCCGCCGCGAAGTCCGAGGGCGCATCGACCTTGCGCATACCCTTGCCACCGCCGCCTGCCACGGCCTTGATCAGCACCGGATAGCCGATGGCCTCGGCCTCCGCCGAAAGGCGCTCGAGCGATTGATCCGCGCCCTCATAGCCCGGCGTCACCGGCACGCCCGCTTTGCGCATCAGCTGCTTGGCCGCGTCCTTCAGGCCCATCGCCTCGATGCTGGCAGGCTTGGGCCCGACCCAGATCAGGCCCGCATCGATCACGGCCCGCGCGAAACCGGCATTCTCCGACAGGAAGCCGTAGCCCGGATGGATCGCCTCCGCGCCGGTTTGCCTGACTGCGGCGATGATCTTCTCGCCGACGAGATAGCTCTCGGCAGCGGGCGAGGGGCCGATATGCACCGCCTCGTCCGCCATGCGCACATGCAGCGCCTTGGCATCGGCATCCGAATAGACCGCGACCGTGGCGATCCCCATCGCCCGTGCGGTACGCATGATCCGGCAGGCAATCTCGCCGCGATTGGCAATGAGGAGCTTGTTCATCATCGTCTTCACATCCGGAACACGCCAAATTGCGGCCTGTCCGGGATCGGTGCCTCCAGCGTGGCAGCCAGCGCAAGGCCCAACACGTCGCGCGTCTGCACCGGGTCGATCACCCCGTCGTCCCACAGCCGCGCGGTGGCGTAATAGGGATTGCCCTCATCCTCGTATTTCTGGCGTATCGGCGCCTTGAAAGCCTCGGCCTGCTCCGGTGTCCAGCCGTCAGCGTCGCGGTGCACCGTCGCAAGCACCGACGCGGCCTGTTCGCCGCCCATCACGCTGATCCGCGCATTGGGCCAGGTGAACAGGAAACGCGGGGAATAGGCGCGCCCCGCCATGCCGTAATTGCCCGCGCCGAAGCTGCCGCCGATCACAACCGTGATCTTCGGCACGCTGGCGGTCGCCACCGCCGTCACCAGCTTCGCGCCGTGCTTGGCGATGCCTTCCGCCTCATACTTCCCGCCGACCATGAAGCCGGAGATGTTCTGCAGGAACAGCAGCGGAATCCGCCGCTGACAGGCAAGTTCGATGAAGTGCGCGCCCTTTTGCGCGCTTTCGGAAAAGAGCACGCCATTGTTGGCGAGGATCGCCACCGGCATGCCCCAGATATGGGCGAAGCCGCAGACCAGCGTGCTGCCGAAATGCTGCTTGAACGCGTGGAACTCGCTGCCGTCGACCAGCCTCGCAATCACCTCGTGCACGTCATAGGGTGCGCGCACATCCTCCGGGATGATGGAATAGAGCTCTTCGGCGTCGAGTTTCGGCGGGCGCGGTTCGCGCAATTCCACCGTCGCCGGATCGCGCGCGCCCAGATGAGACACGATGTCGCGCACGATCGTCAGCGCATGTTCGTCATTCTCGGCCAGGTGATCGACCACGCCCGACTTGCGCGCATGCAAATCGCCGCCGCCAAGATCCTCGGCGCTGATCTCCTCGCCCGTCGCGGCCTTCACCAGTGGCGGTCCGGCAAGAAAGATCGTGCCCTGTTCGCGCACGATCACGCTCTCGTCGGACATGGCGGGGACATAGGCCCCGCCCGCGGTACAGCTGCCCATGACGCAGGCGATCTGCGGAATGCCCGCCGCGCTCATCTGCGCCTGGTTGTAGAAGATGCGCCCGAAATGGTCGCGGTCGGGAAAGACCTCGGCCTGATAAGGCAGGTTTGCCCCGCCACTGTCGACAAGGTAGATGCACGGCAGCCGGTTTTCCTGCGCGATCTCCTGCGCGCGCAGGTGCTTCTTCACCGTCATCGGATAGTAGGCGCCGCCCTTCACCGTGGGGTCGTTGGCGGCGATCATCACCTGCCGGCCAGCAACGCGCCCGATCCCGGCGATGATGGAGGCGCCGTTGACGTCTCCCTCATACATGCCATTGGCCGCCAGCTGGCCGATCTCGAGGAAGGGTGAGCCCGGATCGAGCAACCGCTCCACCCGCTCGCGGGGCAGCAGCTTGCCGCGTGCGACGTGGCGTTCGCGGTGTTTTTCAGGCCCGCCAAGCGCCGCCTCGGCCACCTTTGCGCGCAGTTCTTGCGCCAGCGCCTTGTTATGTGCGAACCGCGCCTTCGCCTGCGCGCTGTCGCGGTCGAGTTTTGAAGTGAAGACGGGCGCGCTCATACGCCAATCAGCTCCCGCCCGATCAGCATACGGCGGATCTCGTTGGTCCCGGCCCCGATGTCGAGCAGCTTGGCATCCCTCAGGTAACGCTCCACCGGCCAGTCCTTCGTGTAGCCCGCCCCGCCCAGCGCCTGCACCGCCTCGGCCGCGACCGTGAAGGCGTTCTCGCTCGCCAGCAGGATCGCACCCGCCGCATCGAAGCGCGTCGTCTGTCCCGCATCGCAGGCCTTGGCGACGGCATAGGTATAGGCGCGTGCTGATTGCAGCGCGACATACATGTCGGCCACCTTGGCCTGCATCAGCTGAAAGGTACCGATGGGCTTGCCGAACTGCTGCCGCTCTCGGACATAGGGAATAACCGTGTCGAGGCAGGCCTGCATGATGCCGAGTTGCAAGCCAGCGAGCACCACCCGCTCGTAATCGAGCCCGCTCATCAGCACGCCGACACCGCCATTTAGCGGCCCCATGACGTTCTCGGCAGGCACGAAGCAATCGCTGAACACCAGCTCTGCCGTCGGACTGCCGCGCATGCCCATCTTGTCGATTTTCTGGCCAATGCTGAAACCCGCCATGTCCTTCTCGATCAGGAAGGCCGTGATGCCGCGCGATCCGGCGCTGGCGTCGGTCTTGGCATAGACCACCAGCACATCGGCATAACTGGCATTGGTGATCCAGAACTTCGTGCCGTCGAGCAAAAAGCCGCCCTCGACCGGCTCGGCCTTCAGCTTCATCGCAACCACATCCGATCCGGCCCCCGTTTCGGACATGGCGAGCGAGCCGACATGCTCGCCGCTGATGAGTTTGGGCAGGTACTTCGCGCGCTGGTCGTCATTGCCCCAGCGGCGGATCTGGTTGACGCACAGGTTCGAATGCGCCCCATAGCTTAGCCCGATGCTGGCGCTGGCGCGGCTGACTTCCTCGACCGCGACGACATGTTCGAGATAGCCGAGCCCCAGGCCGCCCAGCTCTTCCTCCACGGTAATCCCGTGCAGGCCCAGTTCGCCCATCGCGGTCCATAATTCAGCGCGCGGAAACCAGTCCTCGGCATCGACGCGCGCGGCCAGAGGTGCGATGCGCTCGTCGGCAAAGCGGGCGACGCTCTCGCGGATCATCGCGGCATTGTCACCCAGCTGAAAATCGAAATCGGGCGTGGCGCGCACGGAACACTCTCCAGCAATTATCCTTATCCGCGCAGTCTACAGCCAGCAGAGATAAATTAAAAATTGGATTTCAAACTGCTCAGGTATAAATTTTTCCTATGATCAAACGTTCCCATGTCCGCTACTTCCTCGCCGTGGTCGAAGCGGGCAGCTTCACCCGCGCCGCCGCCCGCGTTAACGTGACCCAGCCCACGCTTTCGCTCGGTATCGCCCAGCTCGAACGGCTGACTCAGACGCAGCTGCTGATCCGCGACCGGCGCTTCATCCGGCTGACCGATGCGGGCGCGCGGTTCCTGCCGCTCGCCAAGGAGATGGAGCGCGCCTTTCGCGAGGCCGATGCCTTCGGCAATTCGATCAGGGAATCTGCCCCCGAATTGCTGCTCGGGATCATCCCGACGCTGGCGCCCCCGATGTTCCAGTGCGCGGTGGCGGCGCTGGCGAAGGACTTCACGCTGAAGGTCGTCGAAGGCAATGATATCGAACTGCGCACGCTCTTGGCTGATGGCCGGATCCATGCGGCACTTGGCTCGACAGAGCCGTTCGCCGATGCGGCGCAGTCCGTGCCTATTCTCAAGGAGAAATTCGCACTGATGGTGGCAGCCAGCCATCGACTTGCCGGGACGGCCACCATCAAGCCGGAAGACCTCGCCGCAGAGCTGATGGTCGCCCGCCGCGAATGCGAAGCGCTGGAAGCGACCAGCCGCTTCTTTACGCGCCACCAGGTACGCCCACGCTTCGTCCTGCGCAGCGCCGACGAACAGCGCTGCATGGCGGTGGTGCGCGCCGGGGTCGCGGTCACCACCGCGCCGCTATCCTTTGCGGGCGATGACGTCGTGGCAGTAGCCGTGGAAGGCTATGAGATCGAGCGAACACTCGGCCTGTCGTTCACCCTGAAGGCGCTGGCAGACGACTATGCCGACAGCCTGCAACGCGCAGGCGCGCAGATCGCTGCGCAGGTTGCCGACCCGACCAGCGGCATCATGCCCGCCGCCTATCGCGTCGATACACCCGATCGTGACGGCTGCGTCGAGCTCGATCTGCCATCCCGCATCGCCGCCTAGCGGTACAGCCGCGGCGGTCAGGCCGGTGGCCTTGACCCAGGGTACAATTGGCGGTGTCGCTGGCCGGGCGCAGCCTGTCCTCCAAGCCCACCTCATGGCCGTGTGGAAAATCGCGCCGCCGCTGGCGGCAGGCATTTGCATCATCCTGAAGCCTGCCGAGCAGATCCCGATTTTGATCATGGTGCCGAAGGACCTGATCGGCGCATACATCCACTCCAAGGCCGAGGCGCATAATGGCAACGAAGCACAGAGCACTCCATCGCCGTCGGTGGTATCCTGTTCTTCTGACCTTTGCCGGAGCCGAAGGCTTTCCTATGACTGTCTAGGGTCAGGACTCATTCAGCACATGGCCGTGGCTTGAATC
>DDNW01000105.1:21916-26627 GCA_002341345.1 Erythrobacter sp. UBA2510 | reverse complement strand
TGCAATTAATGGGTCCTGACCCTGGGAGCCGGCGACCAGCACCAGCAGGGGTCGCCGGCTCACTTGTCTCAAAGCTTCAAAGAACGGGTCGATGTCAGAGAGATTTGCCACAACCTTGAACAACACCGCCGCCCTGATCGCGCTGGCCGCCGGGATAATATCCATCCCGGCCGGAGCAAGCGCGCAGGAGCGGAGGGACGATGTCGGCGAAGTGATCGTGGTGACCGGGCATGGCCTGTCCGAGACGCCCGCTACCCCCGCCTATGACACGCAGGTCATCGAGCGTGAGGCGCTGATGGGCGCCGCCAGCGGCAGGATCGAGGATGCGCTCGCCAATGTCGCGGGCTTTCAGCAGTTCCGCCGGTCGGACAGCCGCTCCGCCAACCCCTCGGCACAGGGCGCAACGTTGCGCGCGCTCGGCGGCAACGCCACCAGCCGCGCGCTCGTGCTGCTCGATGGCGTGCCGATGACCGATCCCTTTTTCGGCTATATCCCCTTCAGCAGCATCGCGCCCGAGCGGCTCGCTTCGGTGCGCGTGACGCGCGGTGGCGGCTCGGGGCCGTTCGGGGCTGGAGCGCTCGCCGGCACGATCGAGCTGACCAGTGCCGATGCGGCGAGCCTCGGCCTGTTCAGCGGGCAGGCGCTCGTCAACGACCGGGGCGAGACCGAGACCAGCGCCGCGCTTGCCTTCGGCGGGCCGCGCGGCTTCGGCACGATTTCGGGCCGCTGGGATCGCGGCCGGGGCTTCTACACGACGCCCGAGGACCAGCGGTCAGAGGCAACCGCGCGCGCCGGTTTCGATGCCTATTCGATCTCGGCCCGCGCCGTCTTTGCGCTGACCGACGATGTCGAGATACAGGCCAGCGGCCTCGCCTATCGCGACGACCGGACGCTGCGATTTGAGGGCGCGGACAATTCTTCGGAAGCGCGCGATGCAAGCCTGCGCGTCATCGGTCGGGGCGACTGGCAGTTCGATGCGATCGCCTATGTCCAGTCGCGCGATTTCAGCAATGTCGTGATCAGCTCGACCCGCTTCGTCCCCGTGCTCGACCAGCGCTCGACGCCCAGCCGCGGCATTGGCGGCAAGTTCGAAATGCGCCCACCCACGGGCGAGAACAACGTTCTGCGCCTTGGCGTCGATTACCGCCAGTCCGAAGGCGAGCTGTTCGAAACCGCGGTCAGTGCCTTTTCCGGCAATGTTACCGCCGACCGCAATGCGGGTGGGACCAATACCGATCTGGGCTTCTTCATCGAGGACGATCTGACGCTGGGCGCACTGACCCTGACCGCAGGTGCACGCGCCGACCGCTATACGATCCGCGACGGCTTCTTCACCGAGCTCGATGGCGCGGGCGTGCTGGTCGCCGACAATCGCTATGGCGACCGTGCGGGCTGGACCGGTTCGTTCCGCGGCGGCGCTCTGTTCGATGTCAGCGAAGCGGTACAGCTGCGGACCGCGGCCTATACCGGCCTGCGCCTGCCCACGCTGAACGAACTCTATCGTCCCTTCGTGGTTTTTCCGGTGGTGACGCAGGCCAATGCCGAGCTCGAGAACGAGAAGCTCGAAGGCTACGAGGTTGGCGTCGACTTCGCCCCGTCGGACAATGTCCGGCTCGGGCTCACGGCCTTCGACAACAAGGTCAAACACGCTATCGCCAATGTAACGATTGGCACGAATCTGCGCCAGCGGCAGAATATCGACGCAATCGAAGCGCAAGGGATCGAGGCGACCGCAGCGCTGACTTTCGGCGTGATCAGCCTCGACGGCTCGCTCGCCTATACCGATGCCAAGGCACGCGGGTCGGACTTTGCCGCCGCGCTCGATGGCAACCGCCCCTCGCAAACCCCCGAATGGTCAGCCAGCGCCACCCTGTCGTATCGCCCGGCAAGCGATTGGCTGTTCGCGGCAACCTTGCGCCATGTCGGCGACCAGTTCGAGGACGACCTCGAAACCGATGTCCTGCCCGCCGCAACCACGCTGGATGCCTTCGCAAAGATTCCGCTCACCAGCGGAGTCTCCATCGTGCTGCGTGGCGAAAACCTGTTCGACGAGGACATCGTCACCCGCAACCAGGGCGGCTCGATCGACCTCGGCACTCCGCGCACCGTGTGGGGCGGGATCAGGGTCGGCTTCTGATGATGGCGGCCCACAATGAGGTGGGCATCATGACCGTCCGCTCATCCGATGCGGGAAGATTCGACGCAGGGGCGCGCCTGCTGCACAGGGCGATCGATGCGGCGCTGGGCGCGACCGGCACGGGGGAGGTGCTGGCAGACGCCGCCCGGTTCACCAATATCGAGCCGGGCACCTTCCGCGCCAGCTAGAGTCAGCTCTGCGCCTTCAGGTAATCGATGATTTCCTGTCGCTGAGCCGCATCCCTCAGGCCAGGGAAGATCATCCGGTTGCCGGGGATCAGCTTGCGCGGATTTTCCAGCCACGCATGCAACGTCGCTTCGTCCATCACCAGGCCGGATTCCTTGACCGCCGTGGAGAAGGAAAAGCTGCCCTCGCCCATCGGCTTGCCGAAAGTGCCATAAAGGTTCGGCCCGAGCTTATTCTCGCCCCCCTTTTCTGCGGAGTGGCATACTGCGCAACGCTGCATGTAGATCGTCGGCGGGCCCGCAGCGGCCACCTTCGTCACGGCAGCGGCAGGCGCCGCCGCAGCGGTCACGGTTGGCGTGGGCGTCGGTGTAGCCGTCGGCTCGGGCGCAGGCGCTTCCTCTGCTGCCTCTGTCTCGGCGACGACTTCCTGAGCTTCGGTTGCCTCGTCCGCTGCGGGCGCTTCGACTTCGCTGGAAACGTCCGCTTCGGGCGTCTTTGCTGCGTCGTCGGCGGCTTCCTCCGGCCCGGAAGAGCAAGCGCCAAGTGCCAGCAGCATGGCCGATGCAGCGAGGAGAATGCGATTGTCCATCATGATCCTTCCCTTAGTCCCGTGGCGGGTGGTTGGTGGCCTCTTTGACATGTCTTCCCCTCAAGCGACCATTGAACCTTGGGACAAGCCCAGAATTGCATCGGATGCGACAAAAAGCGATAAAGGCTTGCCCGCTCGGCGCCATTGACGCCGACGACCTGCCAGGCTTGGCATTGGCTATTCTGCCGCCGCGACCGGCCCCTGCGCATCAGGGACCATATTGGTCGTCAGATAATCGAGGATCGTGCCGTATTCCTCGTCACTGACCGACATGCCATTGCCGATCATGAAGGTGATCACCTGCGACCATTCCTCCGCCGGGCGCGGCTGGGCGAACAGGTCGATCCCGTGACATTGCGTACACACGGCCAGCGTCACATCCTTGCCCGGCGCATCGGGCAGGTCGCTCATGTCCGAAGCGGCGGCGGCGCTGACCATGACGCCCAGCGCGCCAAGCCCCAATGCCGCGAATTTTCCGATCGTCTTCATGCTGTCTGTGCGCCCGTTTCTGCGTCGTGTAGGTGATCAATACAGGGAAGGAATCAATACAGGGAAGGAAATGTCAGTCCGGTGAACTGTACGGGTCGGCCACATCGGCGCTTGCCCCAGCCGCGGGTGGAGAGGCGGCGAACGGCTCCAGCCGCAACAGCATGCCGTCAGTGTCGTTGGGCCCACGCAGCCGCCCCTCGGTCAGCACGTAGATATAGCCGTCCGGCCCCTGCCGGATATCGCGGAAACGCACGTCGAGCTCATTCAGCATCGTGTCGCCCTGCCGGACGAAATCGCCCATGATGGAAAGCTGCGCGACCGTTTTCGACCCGGCACCCGCCACCATCAGGCTGCCCTTCAGCCGGGGGAACTTGTCGCCGGTGTAGAAGAACATGTTCTCCGGGTTGAAGGGCGGGTTCCAAAAGAACATCGGCATGTCCATGCCCACGCGGAACCACGGCTGGTCGGATACGAGCTTGCCGAAATAGTGCCGCCCGAGCGAGACCAGCGGCCAGCCGTAATTGTGCCCCGGCAGGATCAGATTGACCTCGTCGCCGCCAGCGGGCCCGAATTCCGAGGCCCACATCTCACCGGTCGTGGGGTGCCAGTCCATGCCATAGACGTTGCGGTGGCCATAGCTGTAGATTTCGCCCAGTGCGCCCTCGACGCCTACGAAGGGATTGTCCGGCGGGACCGAGCCATCGTCACGCACGCGCAGGATCTTGCCGATATGGCTGTCCAGATCCTGCGCCCTGGGCCGCGCGCTAGAAATCTCCTTGCGGGTGGTCCCGTCGCGGTCGCCGACGCTGATATAGAGCATGCCATCGGGTCCGAAGACCATGCGCCCGCCATAGGTGCCGAGCGGGCTCTCCCACGCCTCGGCAACGAGGATGTCCTCGACCTCGGCCAGCGCCTCGCCGGTCCAGCGCGCCCGCGCGACCGCGAGTGTCGTCCCGGCCATCGGCGCGCCCTCCTTGGTGTAGGAGATGTAGAGCAAAGCATTTTCCGCGAAGTCGGGATGCAGGACGATGTCGTGCAGGCCTCCCAGCCCGACATTGTTGAGTTCGGGAAGGCCCGCGACAGGAACCGGGTCGAGCACGCCGTCCTGCACCACCCGCAACCGGCCGGGACGCTCGGTAATCAGCATGGTCTTGCCATCGGGCAGGAAGACGAGCCCGTCGGGATGCGACAGCCCCTCGGCCAGCTTGACCACGCAGATGCCCATGCCGCCGTTGCTCTTGAGTTCGACCGGGCCATCGACCGCCGCGCCGGTGAGCGCGTCGGGCGGGTAATTGCGGGTGATCTCCCAC